>NZ_JBIRPZ010000007.1:0-516540 GCF_044332925.1 Streptomyces sp. NPDC021212 | reverse complement strand
GGCTCCCAGTAGACGACTGGGTTGATAGGCCAGATATGGAAGCCGGGTGACCGGTGGAGTTGACTGGTACTAATAGGCCGAGGGCTTGTCCTCAGTTGCTCGCGTCCACTGTGTTGGTTCTGAAATAACGAACTGTGTTGTTGTCCGGTTTGTTTGTTTCATAGTGTTTCGGTGGTCAAAGCGTTAGGGAAACGCCCGGTTACATTCCGAACCCGGAAGCTAAGCCTTTCAGCGCCGATGGTACTGCAGGGGGGACCCTGTGGGAGAGTAGGACGCCGCCGAACAAATATTGGAGAGAGGCCTGTCGGAACTTCGGTTCCCGACAGGCCTCTCTTTTTGTTGTGTTGCGAGCCACTCGGTGTTCATGTTGCGTGGGCAACATGCCGTTCATGGGGACTCCAACGGATGAGCTGTGGCGTGAGTTGACCCGGTCGGGCGTACGGCCGGGCGACGAGGTGATCGTGCCGTCCTACGGCACACCCGAAGCGGCGGAGGCGGTGCTCCTCGCCGGCGCGCGGCCGGTGTTCGTGGACATCGACGCGCGGACCTTCTGCATAGACCCGGACGCGGTGGCCGAGGCGCTGACGCCCCGGACCGCGGCCATCGTGGCCATACACACCTTCGGACACCCGGCCGACATGGCGCGCCTCACCCAGCTGGGACAGCGGCACGGTGTGCTGGTCGTCGGACATGGTGCCGTGTGCGAGCCGGTCGGAGAGACACTGCGCCGACAGGCCAACGCGGCCTATCTGAACGGGAAGTTGCGGGGAGTCGTCACCCCCGCGTCCAGGCCCGGCATGGAACACACCTATCAGCAGTATGTCGTGAGGGTGCCGGGCAACGGACGCCCGGACCGGGACGCATTCGCCCGTACGCTGCGGTCTCGCGGCGTCATGTGCCACGTACCCATTCAGACCCCGGCGCACCGCACCGCGCGCTTCCGGCGCGATCTGTGGCTCGCGGAGACGGAGCGGGCGGCCGACGAATGCCTCGCTCTCCCCGTCGACCCGGCCATGTCCCGGCGGGAGTTGCAGCGTGTGGTCTCGGCCTGCAACGCACTGGGAGGCCTGTTGCAGTCAGCGGCCTGAGCGGACTTGGGGCGGGTGGTCGAGAGCGCTCTCGAATTCGGGTATGATCTATCCCGTTGCCGCGCCCCAATAGCTCAGTCGGCAGAGCGTCTCCATGGTAAGGAGAAGGTCTACGGTTCGATTCCGTATTGGGGCTCTCCTGCGAAAGGCCCCCGCCAACCGGCGGGGGCCTTTCGTCATGTTGAATGGCGCCGAGAATGCCGGGGCACCGGTGGTGCCCCGGCCGCGGCGGTCAGGCGTCCTGCATCTCGGGGACGCGCATCGCGAGGATCGCCATGTCGTCGGACGGAGGTTCGGCCGCGAAGCGCTCCACCGCGCGCAGCACCCGGGCGGCCACCGCTCCCGCGTTGAGCCCGGTGCAGGTGGTGAGGACGTCCACCAGACCGTCGTCGCCGAGCATCCTGGTGCCCTCGCGCCGCTCGGTCACCCCGTCGGTGACGCACAGCAGGACGTCGCCGGGGTCGAGCGTCACCGTCTGCTCGTACAGCTCCAGGTCGTCCATGACGCCGAGCAGCGGCTGCGGTTCGGCCGCCGCCTCGACGGAGCCGTCCTGGCGCAACCGGAGCGGCAGCGGGTGACCGGCGCAGACGACCTTGAGCACCGCGCCGCCGTCCCGCTGAGGCCACAGCTCCCCGTAGAGGAGGGTGAGGAAGCGGCTGCGGGCACCCTCGTCGAGGATCGCCGCGTTGAGCCGCTCCAGGACCGCCGGGCCGCCGAAGCCCTCCCGGGCGAGCAGCCGCAGCGCGTGCCGGGCGAGGCCGGTGACCGCGGCGGCCTCCGGTCCGGTGCCGCAGACATCGCCGATGGCGAAGCCGTACGCGCCGTCGCGGATCGGGAAGAGGTCGTAGAAGTCACCGCCGACCTCGTTGCCCTCACCCGCCGCGCGGTAGATGACCTCGACCTCGACGCCGGGGACCTCGGGCTGCTCGGGCGGCAGCAGACTGCGCTGCAGGGACTGGCTGATGGCGGTGCGCTCCGAGTAGAGCCGCGCGTTGTCGAGCGCGAGCGCGGCCCGGCGGGACAGGTCCTCGGCCAGCTCCAGGTTCTCCTGGCGGAAGTGCTCGTCGGTGGGCTTGCCGAGGGTGAGCATGCCGATGACGCGGTTACGGGCCACCAGCGGCAGGACGACCGTCTCGCCGCCGACGGCGGACGCCGTCGCGAGCGAGGCGCCCGGGCCCGAGGAGGGCCGGGCGGAGTCGCCGAGGCTGAGGCTGCGCAGCGAGGTGCGCAACGCGGCCGCGTGGGCCGCCTCGTAGGGGCCGGTCCAGCCGCGGGCGCCGCCGGTGGGCACCTGCTCCGGTGGGTCGATCTTGGTGAGCAGCGCCTTGAGCCCGTCGATCCGGTCCTCGTCCTCATGCAGGACGTACGACAGCTCCGGGTCGGACGCCTGGTCGGCGACCGTATAGACGGCACACCAGCTGGCCAGGGTGGGCACCGTCATCTGCGCCATGAGAGCCAGTGTCTGGTCGCGGTCGAGGGTGCCCGCGAGGAGATCGGACGCCTCGACGAGGAAGGAGAGGGAGCCGCGGCGCAGCCGCTCCAGCTCGGTGAGGCGGGCGCGTTCGACGGCGAGCGCGATGCGGTCGGCGGCGAACTGGAGCCGCAGCGCCTCCTCGTTGGAGTAGCGGCCGGGGGCCTCGGCGGCGACGCCGAGGGAGCCGGTGAGCCGGCCCTCGACCTTGAGGGGGACGGTGACGACCGAGCGCATACCGGTGTTGACGAGCAGGGGCACCGCGCCGGGAACGGCGGACAGATCCTCGTGGACGGCGGGCATCCGGGCCGACCCGTAGCGCCCGGTGCCCGCTTCGACGGGGACGCGGGCGAAGCGCTGCCGGGCGGACGGCAGGCCGGTGGAGGCGCGCACCTCCAGCTCGGTCTCGTCGTCGGTGGCGAGCAGCAGATAGGCGGCGTCCCCGTCGAGCATGTCGCGGGCGCGTTCGACGGTGCGCTGGAGGAGTCCGTCGAGGTCGTCGGGGGCGGGCGAGCCGATGAAGACCTCGAAGGCGTCGCTGGCCGGGCCGCGCTCGGAGGAGTCGGAGGTGTCGGCCGCCCCGCCGCGCATCGGGCTCTGCAGCACGGCGCGCTCACGGTCGCGGACCAGGAGGCAGACGGTGGAGGGCTCGCCGTCGGCATCGCGGATGCGCAGATGGGAGGCGTAGACGGGGGAGACCCGGCCGTCGGCGTCGCGGATGCCGTACGAGCCCTCCCAGCGGGAGAGCCGGAGCGCCTCGGCGACGCCGGTGCTGGTGCCGGGGGTGTGCGGCCAGGCGGCGAGATCGGTCAGGGGCTTGCCGACGATCTGTTCCGGGCTGTAGCCGAACAGTTCCTGAGCGTCGTCGTTCCAGGCGCTGACGAGGCCGTCGCTGTCGACCTGGACGACCGCGACCCGGACCCGGGAGTCGGCGATCGGCAGGGCGCTGGAGGGCAGCGCGGGGCCGGCGGCCCGCGTGCCGGCCGGCCGCTCGGGGAAGTCGAGCTGGAACCAGACCTGCTTGTGGGTGGCCGTGTACTCGACGCCCCAGCGCGCGGCGAGTGCGGCGCACAGTAGCAGACCACGGCCGCCTTCGCGATCAGGGCTGCCGAAGTGGTGGCCGCCGTTGCTCTGGAGCGGAACTTCCCGTTCGGGGTAGCGGTCGGCGACCTCGACGCGGACGCCGGTGTCCGCGCGGATGCACACGACGTCGGCGGTGGTGCCGGCGTGCACCACCGCGTTGGTGACGAGTTCGCTGGTGAGGACGACCGCGTCGTCCACGATGTCGGTCAGGCCCCAGCCCTGCAGGGTGTCCCGGACAAAGGTGCGGGCGGCGGCGACCGAGCGTCCCACCGGCTCGAAGGTGGCGGCTGCCCGCGCGGTGATCACAGGTCTCCTCATATGTGTCTCGGCGAACTGCTCACCCATGACGCAGTGCCCCTCCGATGCCTGGCCGGATGCCAGGTTACTTACCTCAACCGCCCCCGCGAATGCCGGTCCGCCGTGATTCCCCCCGGAGGGTGCTGTCGCCGGTGTGCGATGCTGCCGAACTGTTATGGCCTGGTTGGGCCATGGTGAAACACTGGGCAAGCTGGAAGAAGAACCCGACGAGGACGGTCAACCCTGCGGGAGGGACACGGTGGAGTCTGGCGCAGCGGCGCGGGGCACGAATACGCGCGCGAAAGGCGGACGGTCCCGGAGCAATGGGACGACCGAAGTGGATACGGCGGCCCTGAACCGGCTGCTGACCGCGATGACGGCGATGCGGGACGGCAACTTCCGCAAGCGGCTCACGGTCTCGGGCGAGGGCGTGATGTCCGAGATCGCCGCGGTCTTCAACGAGGTCGCGGACCGGAATCTGCAGCTCACGGGGGAGCTGACCCGGGTGCGGCGGGTCGTCGGCCGTGAGGGAAAGCTCACGGAGCGCCTGGAAACCGGCGCCTGTGAGGGGCAGTGGGCCGCGGCTATTGACGCGTCCAATGCCTTGGTGGACGATCTTGTCCGGCCGGTGTCCGAGGTGGGCCGCGTGCTGTCCGCGGTCGCCGAGGGCGACCTTGAGCAGCGCATGGATCTGCGGGCACAGGGCGCCGACGGGTCGGCGCATCCGCTGCGCGGTGAGTTCCTCAAGGTGGGGCGCACCGTCAACGGGCTGGTGGATCAGCTGTCGGCGTTCACCGACGAGGTGACGAGAGTCGCCAGTGAGGTCGGCACCGAGGGCAAGCTGGGCGGCCAGGCCCGGGTGCGCGGCATGTCGGGTTCGTGGAAGGACCTCACGGAGTCCGTCAACACGATGGCATCCCGGCTCACCGCCCAGGTGCGGGACATCGCCCTGGTGACGACGGCGGTGGCGAAGGGTGATCTGTCCCGGAAGGTCACGGTTCACGTGTCCGGGGAGATGCTCGAGCTGAAGGAAACCGTCAACACGATGGTGGACCAGCTCTCCTCGTTCGCCGCCGAGGTGACCCGGGTCGCCCGTGAGGTGGGCACCGAGGGCGAACTGGGCGGCCAGGCGAAGGTTCCGGGCGTCGCGGGCGTCTGGAAGGACCTGACGGACTCGGTCAACCTGATGGCCGGGAACCTCACCGCCCAGGTGCGCGGGATCGCCCAGGTCACGACGGCGGTCGCCAACGGTGATCTGTCGCAGAAGGTGACGGTGAGCGCACGCGGCGAGGTCGCGCAGCTGGCCGACACGATCAACACGATGACGGAGACGCTGCGTACCTTCGCGGACGAGGTCACGCGGGTGGCCAGCGAGGTCGGCGCCGAGGGGTTGCTGGGCGGTCAGGCGCAGGTGCCGGGTGCGGCGGGTACGTGGAAGGACCTGACGGATTCGGTGAACACCGCGTTCCGCAACCTGACGGCTCAGGTGCGGGACATCGCGCAGGTGACGACGGCGGTGGCGAACGGCGATCTGTCTCAGAAGGTCACCGTGGACGTGGCCGGCGAGATGCTGGAGCTGAAGAACACCGTCAACACGATGGTGGACCAGCTGCAGTCGTTCGGCGTCGAAGTGACGCGGGTGGCTCGGGAGATCGGCGTCGAGGGCGAGCTGGGCGGTCAGGCGCAGGTGCCAGGTGTGGCGGGGACGTGGAAGGATCTCACCGATTCGGTGAACACCGCGTTCCGTAACCTCACCGGACAGGTGCGCAACATCGCCCAGGTGACGACGGCGGTGGCGAACGGCGATCTGTCTCAGAAGGTCACCGTCGATGTCTCCGGTGAGATGCTCAAGCTGAAGAACACCGTCAACACCATGGTGGACCAGCTCTCCTCGTTCGCCGACCAGGTCACCCGGATGGCGCGGGACGTGGGCACCGAGGGGCGGCTGGGCGGCCAGGCCCGGGTGGACGGCGTCAGCGGCACCTGGAAGGACCTGACGGACTCCGTCAACTCCATGGCGGGCAACCTGACCGCTCAGGTGCGCGGGATCGCTCAGGTGACCACCGCGGTGGCGCGGGGTGATCTGTCGCAGAAGATCGACGTCGATGCCCGGGGCGAGATCCTGGAGCTGAAGAACACCATCAACACGATGGTCGACCAGCTGTCCGACTTCGCCGAGCAGGTGACCCGGGTCGCCCGCGAGGTGGGTACGGACGGCCGGCTGGGCGGTCAGGCGCAGGTGCCCGGTGTCGCGGGCGTCTGGCGCGATCTGACCGACTCGGTGAACGGCATGGCGGGCAACCTGACCGCCCAGGTCCGCAACATCGCGCAGGTCGCCACGGCGGTGGCGCGGGGTGATCTGTCGCAGAAGATCGACGTCGATGCCCGGGGCGAGATCCTGGAGCTGAAGAACACCCTCAACACGATGGTGGACCAGCTGTCGTCCTTCGCGGAGGAGGTCACCAGGGTCGCCCGGGAGGTCGGTACCGAGGGCCAGTTGGGCGGCCAGGCCGAGGTGCAGGGGGTCTCCGGCACCTGGAAGGACCTGACCCAGTCCGTCAACGGCATGGCCAACAACTTGACGTCCCAGGTCCGTTCCATCGCCGAGGTGACCACGGCGGTCGCCAAGGGCGACCTGTCGAAGAAGATCACGGTGGACGCCAAGGGCGAGATCCTGGAGCTCGTCACCACCGTGAACACGATGGTGGACCAGCTGTCCTCGTTCGCCGAGCAGGTCACCCGGGTGGCCCGTGAGGTGGGTACGGAAGGGCAGTTGGGAGGCCAGGCGCGGGTGCCGGGCGTGACCGGCATCTGGAAGGACCTCAGCAACAACGTGAACCTGATGGCCAACAACCTGACCATCCAGGTGCGCAACATCTCGCAGGTCTCGGCCGCGGTCGCCAACGGCGATCTGACGAAGAAGGTGACGGTCGAGGCGCGCGGCGAGGTCGCGGCGCTGGCCGACACCGTCAACACGATGGTGACGACGCTGTCCTCGTTCGCGGACGAGGTCACCCGCGTGGCGCGCGAGGTGGGCACGGACGGCATCCTGGGCGGCCAGGCGCGGGTGCCGGGCGTCTCGGGGACGTGGAAGGACCTCACCGAGTCCGTGAACTCGATGGCGTCCAACCTGACCGGACAGGTGCGCAACATCGCGATGGTCACCACGGCGATCGCCCAGGGTGACCTGACCAAGAAGATCGACATCGAGGCGCGGGGCGAGATCCTCGAGCTCAAGACCACGATCAACACGATGGTCGACCAGCTGTCGTCGTTCGCCGACCAGGTGACCCGGGTGGCCCGTGAGGTGGGCACCGAGGGGCAGCTGGGCGGCCAGGCGCGGGTGCGGGACGTGGCCGGCACCTGGAAGGACCTCACCGAGTCGGTGAACGAGATGGCCGGGAACCTGACCCGTCAGGTGCGCGCCATCGCCGAGGTCGCGACCGCGGTGACCCGCGGCGACCTCAACCTCAAGATCGACGTGGACGCCTCCGGTGAGATCCAGGTCCTCCAGGACCACATCAACACCATGATCGCCAACCTGCGCGAGACCACGCTCGCCAACAAGGAGCAGGACTGGCTGAAGGGCAACCTCGCCCGGATCTCCGGTCTGATGCAGGGACGGCGCGACCTGGAGGACGTCGCCCGGTTGATCATGAGCGAGCTGACCCCGGTGGTCTCCGCCCAGCACGGCGCGTTCTTCCTGGCGGTCCCCGTCGGCGAGGGCACCGAGGTGGTCGCGGACAGCACCTCCGAGGAGGGCTACGAGCTGCGTCTGATCGGCTCCTACGGCTACGCCATCGGCTCGATGCCCACGTCCTTCCGGCCGGGCGAGACGCTGATCGGCACGGTCGCGGAGGAGAAGCGCCCGATCCTGGTGGAGAACGTGCCGCCGGGCTATCTCAAGATCGCCTCGGGGCTCGGTGAGGCGGCCCCGGCCCATGTGATCGTGCTGCCGGTGCTCTTCGAGGGGCAGCTGCTGGGTGTGATCGAGCTGGCCTCGTTCCAGCCCTTCGCGCAGATCCAGAAGGACTTCCTCAACCAGATCGCCGAGATGATCGGCACCAGCGTCAACACCATCAGCGTCAACACCAAGACCGAGGTGCTGCTCAAGCAGTCCCAGGAGCTGACCGAGCAGCTGCGGGAGCGTTCGGCGGAGCTGGAGAACCGGCAGAAGGCGCTCCAGTCGTCCAACGCGGAGCTGGAGGAGAAGTCCGAGCGGCTGGCCCGGCAGAACCGCGACATCGAGGTCAAGAACACCGAGATCGAGGAGGCCCGGCAGGTGCTCGAGGAGCGCGCCGAGCAGCTCGCGGTGTCGATGCGCTACAAGAGCGAGTTCCTGGCGAACATGTCGCACGAGCTGCGCACGCCGCTCAACTCGCTGCTGATCCTGGCCAAGCTGCTCGCGGACAACGCCGAGGGCAATCTGTCGCCGAAGCAGGTGGAGTTCGCCGAGACCATCCACGGCGCCGGTTCGGACCTGCTGCAGCTGATCAACGACATCCTCGACCTGTCGAAGGTCGAGGCGGGCAAGATGGACGTCAGCCCGACGCGGATCGCCCTGGTCCAGCTCGTCGACTACGTGGAGGCGACGTTCCGGCCGTTGACCGCGGAGAAGGGCCTCGACTTCTCCGTCCGGGTCTCGCCGGAGCTTCCGGCGACGCTGCACACCGACGAGCAGCGGCTGTTGCAGGTGCTCCGCAACCTGCTGTCCAACGCGGTGAAGTTCACCGACGGCGGCGCGGTGGAGCTGGTCATCCGGCCGGCCGGGGTGGACGTTCCCAACGCCATCCGGGAACAGCTGCTGGAACACGGCGCGTTGCGCGACCCGGAGGCCGACATGATCGCCTTCTCGGTCACCGACACCGGCATCGGCATCGCGGCCAGCAAGATGCGGGTGATCTTCGAGGCCTTCAAGCAGGCCGACGGGACCACCAGCAGGAAGTACGGCGGCACCGGCCTCGGCCTGTCCATCAGCCGGGAGATCGCCCGGCTGCTCGGCGGTGAGATCCACGCGGCCAGTGAGCCGGGCCGCGGCTCGACCTTCACGCTGTACCTGCCGCTGTACCCCAGCGAGCTGCCGCCGCAGGGCTACCCGCAGCTCACCCCGGGCAGCGCGGGTCCGCCGGCGCTGGAGGCGTACGACCCGGCCGAGGACGCCGAGGACGCCGAGGACGACGAGGCCGGGGCGGAGCGGGAGCCCGAGCACGACGTCACCGCCGACGCCACGGCGCAGCGGACCCGCGGGGCCGCCGGGCTCTTCCGGCGGCGTCAGCGGACCGAGGAGGAGCCGTCACAGGCCACCGAGCCGCAGCCGGCCGCCCCGGAGGCCCGCCGGAACGGCGGCGGCCGGGCGACCGGCCGGCAGGCGCAGGCCTCCGAGCCGTGGATGCTGGGCGGCCAGGATCTGGTGGCCCCGGAGCCGGCGGGCGGCTTCCACGGTGAGAAGGTGCTCATCGTCGACGACGACATCCGCAACGTCTTCGCGCTCACCAGCGTGCTGGAACAGCACGGCCTGCAGGTGCTCTACGCCGAGAACGGGCGGGAGGGCATCGAAGTCCTGGAGCAGCACGACGATGTGGTGCTCGTCCTGATGGACATCATGATGCCGGAGATGGACGGTTACGCCACGACGGCGGCGATCCGCAGGATGCCGCAGTTCGCCGGGCTGCCCATCATCGCGCTCACCGCGAAGGCGATGAAGGGCGACCGGGAGAAGAGCATCGAGGCGGGTGCGTCGGACTATGTCACCAAGCCCGTCGACACCGATCATCTCCTTACGGTGATGGAGCAGTGGATGTCGGATGAGTGACCAGGTGAAAGGCAGGGGAGTGTCCGATGGGACACCGGATGCCATCGTGGTGTTGACTGACTGTCGCCGAACACGTGTGGGAACGCGGGAATCGGGGAACCTTCTGGTCTCCCGCCGCGTTTCTGCTACGTGCACAGTGACATCGCGGTGACAGGGTGTGGCGAACAGCGGGGTGCGGCTACCATGACCGGCACAAGGACGGGCGACGCAAGGGAGTCGTCCCCTGGGGCGGCGCCCGGTGCTTCTCCCAGTGCTTCGAGCTGGGGAGACCCCAAGCCGGGACGAGGAGGACGGGGCATGGTGCAGAAGGCCAAGATCCTCCTGGTCGATGACCGGCCGGAGAATCTGCTGGCGCTGGAGGCCATTCTCTCCGCGCTCGATCAGACCCTGGTGCGGGCATCGTCAGGGGAGGAAGCGCTCAAGGCGCTGCTGACGGACGACTTCGCGGTGATCCTGCTGGACGTCCAGATGCCGGGTATGGACGGTTTCGAGACCGCGGCGCACATCAAGCGGCGGGAGCGGACCCGGGACATCCCGATCATCTTCCTCACCGCGATCAACCACGGCCCGCACCACACCTTCCGGGGATATGCGGCGGGCGCGGTCGACTACATCTCCAAGCCCTTCGACCCCTGGGTGCTCAGAGCGAAGGTCTCGGTCTTCGTCGATCTGTACATGAAGAACTGCCAGCTGCGGGAGCAGGCCTCCCTGCTGCGGCTCCAGTTGGAGGGCGGCCAGCCGGCCGCCGGTGACAAGGAGTCGGCCGGGCTGCTGGCCGAGCTGTCCGCACGGCTCGCCGCCGTGGAGGAGCAGGCCGAGGCGCTGTCCAAGCAGCTGGACGAGTCGGCCGACGCGGCGGCCGTGGCCACCGCCGCCCACTTGGAGCGCAAGCTCACCGGGCTGCGCCGGGCCCTGGACGCGCTGGAGCCCGGCGCGGGCAGCGGAGCCGGCCAGGTCTCCTCGCAGAACTGAGCGTCCACCGCGCGGCCACCCGGCCGTTGACGTCCTGTCACTCTCTTTTCATCGTCCGGCCGGTGTCGCGCCCGGATGCGACACGGGTGTGACGTCAGTGGCGCCGGATGCCCATGCCATACGTGCTCCGTACGGCGGACGCGGGTAATCTCGCTCCCATGGCCTCTCGTACGTCCGGCAAGGGTTCCCAGAGCACGGCGGGCACCTCGAAGAAGCGCGCCGGGCAGTCCGGAGGCGCTGTGAAGAAGGCGCCCGCGAAGAAGGCGGCGGTCAAGAAGGCGCCCGCCAAGAAGGCGACCGCGCCCGCGAAGAAGGCGGCCCCGAAGAAGAAGGCGGCCGCCAAGGCGTCCCCGCCGCCCGCGCCCTACGCCACCAGCGGTGTGTACCGCGCCGCGCGCGCCGTCTGGATGGGCCTCGCGCGCACCGTCGCGGCGATGTTCCGTTCCATAGGGCGCGGCGCGAAGGGGCTCGACCCGGCCCATCGCAAGGACGGCAGCGCGCTGCTGCTCCTCGCCGTGGCCCTGATCGTCGCGGCCGGGACCTGGTCCAACCTCAAGGGCCCGGTCGGCGATCTGGTCGAGATGCTCGTCACCGGCGCGTTCGGACGCCTGGACCTGGTGGTGCCGATACTCCTGGGCGCCATCGCCGGGCGGCTGTTCCTCCACCCCGAACGCCCCGAGGCCAACGGGCGGATCGTCATCGGCCTGTCCGCGCTGGTGATCGGCGTCCTCGGACAGGTCCACATCGCCTGCGGCGCCCCCGGGCGCGGCCAGGGCGACGCGGCCATCCAGGACGCGGGCGGGCTGATCGGCTGGGCCGTCTCCCGGCCGCTGATCTACACGATGGGCGATGTGCTGGCCGTACCGCTGCTGGTGCTGCTCACCGTCTTCGGGCTGCTGGTCGTCACCGCGACACCGGTCGCCGCGATTCCGCAGCGGCTGCGGTCGCTCGGCATCCGGCTCGGCCTGGTGCGGGACGAGGAGCAGGCGTACGGCCACGACGGCGACGCGGTCGGCGATGCCGCCGGGTATGCCGACGAATGGCGCGAGAAGCCCGCCAGGCGGCCTCACGGGGCCTCGCTGGAGAAAGCGGGCCCGGACGGCGCGGGCGACCCTGAGCAGGCCGAGGAGGAGGCTCTGCGCAAGCGCCGGCGGTCGCGCCGGCAGTCGTCCGTCCAGCCCCCGCTGGACCGTCCCATGGACGCGGTGGACGTGGCGGCCGCCGCGGCCGCCTCGCTGGACGGCGCGGTGCTGCACGGCGTCCAGCCCTCACCGCTGGTCGCCGGACTCAGCAACGGCATCTCGGGCGAGCAGGACGAGCAGGACGGCGCGTCCGGCACCGGCGGGGCGCCGGTCACGAGCGACTCGGGCAAGGCCGGGCCGGGCAAGGCCGCTGCGGGCAAGGGCAAGAAGGGCCGGGGGGACGATTCCGCCGCGTCGGAGCGGTCCGAGGTCCCCGACCTCACCCGGACCTCCGCCGAGCCGGGCGAAGCGCTGCCGCCGCGCGCCGAGCAGCTGCAGCTCTCCGGCGACATCACCTACGCCCTGCCCCCGCTCGACCTCCTGGAGCGCGGCGGCCCCGGCAAGACCCGCAGCGCCGCCAACGACGCCGTGGTGGAGTCGCTGTCGAAGGTGTTCTCGGAGTTCAAGGTGGACGCCTCGGTCACCGGCTTCACCCGCGGTCCGACGGTCACCCGCTACGAGGTGGAGCTGGGCCCGGCCGTCAAGGTCGAGCGGATCACCGCGCTGACCAAGAACATCGCGTACGCCGTCGCCAGCCCCGATGTGCGGATCATCAGCCCGATCCCCGGCAAGTCGGCGGTCGGCATCGAAATCCCCAACAGCGACCGCGAGATGGTCAACCTCGGGGACGTGCTGCGCTCGGCCGACTCGTGGGGCGAGACGCATCCGATGGTCGTCGGGCTCGGCAAGGACGTCGAAGGCGGCTATGTGTCGCACAACCTGGCCACGATGCCGCATGTGCTGGTGGCCGGTGCGACCGGTTCCGGTAAGTCGTCGTGCATCAACTGCCTGATCACTTCGATCATGGTGCGCGCGACCCCGGACGACGTGCGCATGGTGCTGGTCGACCCCAAGCGCGTGGAGCTGACCGCATACGAGGGCATTCCGCATCTGATCACACCGATCATCACCAACCCCAAGCGCGCGGCCGAGGCCCTGCAATGGGTCGTCCGCGAGATGGATCTCCGGTACGACGATCTCGCCGCGTTCGGCTTCCGCCACATCGACGACTTCAACGCGGCGGTGCGCTCCGGAAAGGTGAAGGAGCCGGAGGGCAGCGAGCGGGAGCTCAAGCCGTATCCGTATCTGCTGGTGATCGTCGACGAGCTGGCTGACCTGATGATGGTCGCGCCGCGGGACGTCGAGGACTCGATCGTGCGGATCACGCAGCTGGCCCGGGCGGCGGGCATCCACCTGGTGCTGGCCACCCAGCGGCCGTCCGTGGACGTCGTCACCGGTCTGATCAAGGCGAACGTACCCTCCCGGCTCGCCTTCGCCACCTCCTCGCTCGCCGACAGCCGGGTCATCCTGGACCAGGCCGGCGCCGAGAAGCTGATCGGCAAGGGCGACGGGCTGTTCCTGCCGATGGGCGCGAGCAAGCCGGTCCGGATGCAGGGCGCGTTCGTCACCGAGGATGAGGTCCAGGCGGTCGTCGCGCACTGCAAGGAGCAGATGGCGCCGGTCTTCCGGGACGACGTCACGGTCGGGCAGTCGAAGAAGAAGGAGATCGACGAGGAGATCGGCGATGATCTCGACCTGCTGTGCCAGGCCGCTGAGCTGGTGGTTTCCACGCAATTCGGCTCGACGTCGATGCTCCAGCGCAAGCTGCGGGTGGGTTTCGCCAAGGCGGGCCGGCTGATGGATCTCATGGAGTCGCGCGGGGTGGTCGGGCCGAGCGAGGGCTCCAAGGCGCGCGATGTGCTCGTCAAGCCGGACGAATTGGATGGCGTGCTGGACGTGATTCGCGGAAACGCTCACTCGTAAGGGTATGGCGGGCAACCGTTTCCCCTGCCGAGACGTCAAGTTGAGGGAGGTGGCGGAGTGACGTCCAAGGATCTTGTCCAAGGATCTTGGTTACAGGTCAATCCCGATGGCGGACAAACTCCGTCCTCCCGCTTGCCCGACCCTTTCGCTCCACCCCTAGACTGAACCTCCAGCAGGTGGCTACACGCTCGAAAGGCGCCCCCGTGTCCATCGGCAACGATCTCGAAGACGGCAACTCCCCCGAAGAAGACCGGCCTTCCGTCGGTCGCGCCCTCCAGCAGGCCCGCATCGCCGCGGGACTGACCGTCGACGAGGTCAGTTCCGCCACCCGGGTGCGCGTCCCCATAGTGCAGGGGATCGAGCAGGACGACTTCTCCCGCTGCGGCGGGGATGTGTACGCCCGGGGGCACATTCGTGTGCTCGCGCGCGCCGTCCGGCTCGACCCGGAGGCCCTGATCAACCAATTCGACGCCGAGCACGGCGGCCGGCCCGAGCCGACCCCGGCGGCGCCGCTGTTCGATGCCGAGCGCATCCGTCCCGAACCCCGCCGGCCGAACTGGACGGCCGCGATGGTCGCCGCGATCGTCGCCGTCGTCGGATTCGTGGGATTCACGCTTTTCAGTGGCGGCGACAAGAACGACGGCTCCTCGGTCGCCGAGAAGACCGGCTCGGCCAAGCCGACCGCGTCCCCCTCCAGCAGCCCCAGCGCCGCCCCCAGCAAGTCCGGCGAGCGGAAGCCCGAGCCGTCCGAGAGCGCCATCGCGGGCGTCCCCGCGGACAAGGTCACCGTCAAGCTGACCGCGGAGGACGGCCAGAGCTGGATCTCCGCGCAGGACCACAACGGCCGGCTGATGGAAGAGGGCGTGCTGCGCAAGGGCCAGTCCAAGACCTTCAGCGACAGCAAGCGCATCGACCTGGTGCTGGGCAACGCCGGCGCGATCAAGCTCTTCGTGAACGGCAAGGAAGTCAAGAACCTCAGCGACAGCGGCACGGTGCAGCGCCTGAGCTACACCAAGGGCGATCCCGAAGCGGGCTGACCAGCCCGGCGGCGGGGTGGGAGACCTGGCAGCGGAGGCCGGGGCTGCGACAAAGTAGTCTGAGGCCATGCCCGAACGCCGCACTGTCGCCCTTGTCACTCTTGGCTGCGCCCGTAACGAGGTGGACTCGGAGGAGCTCGCAGGCCGCTTGGCGGCGGACGGTTGGGAGCTCGTCGAGCAAGCCGCCGACGCCGACGTCGCCGTCGTCAACACCTGCGGCTTCGTCGAGGCCGCCAAGAAGGACTCGGTCGACGCCCTGCTGGAGGCGAACGATCTGAAGGACCACGGCCGCACCCAGGCGGTCGTGGCCGTCGGCTGCATGGCCGAGCGGTACGGCAAGGAACTGGCCGAGGCACTGCCCGAGGCCGACGGGGTGCTCGGCTTCGACGACTACACCGACATCTCCGGCCGCCTGCAGACCATCCTCTCCGGCGGAATCCACGCCTCCCACACCCCTCGCGACCGGCGCAAGCTGCTGCCGATCAGCCCCGCCGAGCGGCAGGACAGCTCCGCCGTGGCGCTGCCCGGCCACGCCCAGGACACCCCGCCCGAGGACCTGCCCGCCGGTGTCGCCCCGGCCTCCGGCCCGCGCGCCCCGCTGCGCCGCAGACTCGGGAACAGCCCCGTCGCCTCCGTGAAGCTGGCCTCCGGTTGCGACCGGCGGTGCTCCTTCTGCGCCATCCCGTCCTTCCGCGGCTCGTTCATCTCCCGCCGTCCCTCCGATGTGCTGGGCGAGACCCGGTGGCTGGCCGAGCAGGGCGTGAAGGAAGTCATGCTGGTCTCCGAGAACAACACCTCCTACGGCAAGGACCTGGGCGACATCCGGCTGCTGGAGACGCTGCTGCCCGAGCTGGCCGCGGTGGACGGGATCGAGCGGATCCGGGTCAGCTACCTCCAGCCCGCGGAGATGCGGCCCGGGCTGATCGATGTGCTGACCTCCACCGAGAAGGTCGCCCCGTACTTCGACCTGTCCTTCCAGCACTCCTCGCCCGGGGTGCTGCGCCGGATGCGCCGCTTCGGCGACACCGACCGCTTCCTGGAACTGCTGGAAGCGATCAGAGGCAAGGCGCCGCAGGCAGGCGCCCGCTCCAACTTCATCGTCGGATTCCCCGGCGAGACCGAGGACGACGTGGCCGAGCTGGAGCGTTTCCTCAGCGAGGCGCGGCTCGACGCGATCGGCGTCTTCGGGTACTCGGACGAGGACGGCACCGAGGCCGCGGGCTACGAGGACAAGGTCGACCCGGACGAGGTCGCGGAGCGGCTGGAGCACATCTCGCGGCTCGCGGAGGAGCTGACCGCCCAGCGGGCGGACGAGCGGCTCGGCGAGACCGTCACGGTGCTGGTGGACGAGATCGACGACACCGGTGCCGTACTGGGCCGGGCCGCCCACCAGGCGCCGGAGACCGACGGGCAGACGCTGCTCCGCACGTCGGCCCGGCCCGCCCCGGGACGTATGGTCGAAGCGAAGGTGATCGCGGCGGAGGGAGTGGACCTCGTCGCGGAGCCGCTGGAACCGCTGGAGCAGCGGGGCGGCGGCGTGTGTACCGAGGAGGCGGACAGATGACAGGCGTCCCGGCCTCCGCCGCGGGGAGCCACCACCACCGGGCCGCTGCGTCCGCCCCGGCCGCTCCGGCCGCCGGATTGTGGAACATCGCCAACATCCTCACCATGGCGCGCCTGGTCCTGGTGCCCGGGTTCGTCCTGTTGATGCTCCACAACGGCGGCTACGACCCGGCCTGGCGGGCCTATGCCTGGGCCGCCTTCGCCATCGCCATGATCACCGATCTGTTCGACGGGCATCTGGCCCGCCGCTACAACCTGGTCACCGACTTCGGCAAGATCGCGGATCCCATCGCGGACAAGGCGATCATGGGTGCGGCGCTGATCTGCCTGTCGGCCCTCGGCGATCTGCCGTGGTGGGTGACGGGTGTGATCGTCTTCCGTGAGCTGGGGATCACCCTGATGCGGTTCTGGGTGATCCGGATCGGGGTCATCCCGGCCAGCCGAGGCGGGAAGATGAAGACCCTCGCCCAGGGCGTGGCCGTCGGGATGTACATCCTCGTGCTCACCGGGCCGCTGGCCACGCTGCGGTTCTGGGTGATGGCCGTGGCCGTCGCCCTGACCGTCCTCACCGGCCTCGACTACGTACGGCAGGCCCTGGTGCTGCGCCGGGCGGGCCGCGCGGCGGAGAGCGTCGGCGCGGAGGAGGAACCCGGGCAGGAACCGGCCCGATGAGCGGCGACGAGACGGCGGCGGCGCGAGGTGGTGCCGCTGAGGCCGACGCGGCCGGGGTTCTGGCGCTGCTGAGGCGGCGCGGGCAGACCGTGGCCGTCGCCGAGTCCCTGACCGGCGGCCTGGTGGCTGCCGAGCTGACCGCCGTGGACGGGGCCTCCCACGCCTTCCGCGGCTCGGTGACCGCGTACGCCACCGACCTCAAGCGCGAGCTGCTGGGCGTCGACGGCGCGCTGCTGGCCGAGCGCGGGGCGGTGGACGCGGAGGTCGCTCGGCAGATGGCCGAGGGCGTACGGCGCGCTCTGGGTGCCGACTGGGGCGTGGCGACCACCGGTGTGGCGGGTCCCACACCGCAGGACGGCCACCCGGTGGGCGCTGTCCACGTGGCCGTCGCCGGGCCCTCGAACAGACCCGCGGCCGCGGCGCTGCGGCTGGAGGGGGACCGGGCCGGAATCCGCGCACAGAGCGTCCGCGCGGCGGTCAAGCTGCTGTTCAGCGAATTGATCGCGACAGCGGGGGCACAGGATACGGAACAACACGACGAATTTTGATGTTTGCAGCCCTGAGTGAACACGACATCGCTCCCCGCACGCGCACAGCCAGAGGCGGTACGGTGGGGCGAGAAGGATCCGGATCCGAGGTCCGAGGAGGGAGCCAGCGATGATTCTGCTCCGTCGCCTGCTGGGTGACGTGCTGCGCCGGCAGCGCCAGCGCCAGGGCCGTACTCTGCGCGAGGTTTCCTCCTCCGCCCGGGTGTCGCTCGGCTATCTGTCAGAGGTCGAGCGCGGGCAGAAGGAAGCCTCGTCCGAGCTGCTGTCGGCGATCTGCGACGCCCTGGACGTACGGATGTCACAGGTCATGCGTGAGGTCAGCGACGAGCTGTCGCTCGCGGAGCTGGCGGAGTCGGCCACGGCGAGCGAGAAGGTGCCCGCACCGATGCGGCCGATGCTCAATTCGGTGTCCGTCACGTCCGTGACGGGCGTCGCGGACGAGCGGGTGACCATCAAGCCGCCCAAGGAGGCTGTGGACGTCGTGGCGGCCTGACGGCCCCCACGTCAGCGCGGAAGCTCTTCGAGCCCCGGCCGGTAGCGATACCGGCCGGGGCTCGATGTTTGACCGGCATGTTTGACCGGCGGCTTTCCGGTCACCTGACTGGTGGAGAGGTAATCAAGGGGGGTCAAACGGTCGAACAGGAGGAAGTGGATGTCTGTGGTCAAGAGCCCGCTCGCCGAGGAGAACCTCAAGGTCGTCAGCGACGCTCTGCAAGGCGCCCTCGTCGACCTCGTCGACCTCGCTCTGGTGGGCAAGCAGATCCACTGGACGGTCATCGGACCGCGTTTCCGCACGGTTCACTTCCAGCTCGATGATGTGGTGTCGACGGCCAGGACGCACGCCGACACCGTCGCGGAGCGTGCCTCGGCGCTCGGGATAGCGCCGGACGGACGGGCCGAGACGGTGGCCAAGCAGAGCGTCATCGGCAACGTCAAGGAGGGCTGGACCCAGGACACGGACGCCGTGAGGACGCTCGTGGACGCACTCGGGTCCGTGATCGCGCGCATGCGCGAGCGCATCGCCGCGACGGACGAGCCGGACCCGGTGACCCAGGACATTCTCATCGGGCTCACCCGGGACCTGGAGAAGCACCACTGGATGTTCCAGGCGGAGAACGTCAACGGACACTGAGCGACAAGTCCGGCAGGACAGGGGCGGTACTTCCGCTCGCACCCTGTGTGGTCATCGCCGGGGCACGCCCCCGGCCCCCGGCGATGGCCGCACAGTCTGCGGGCTGACGGACGTCGGCTCATGGGTCCGCCGCGGGCGTGCCCCGCTCTGGGTGCGCCCTGCGGTGGGGCTGGGCACACTGGGGGAGCGCGGGGGTCCGACACGCGCTGACGGGCCTTCTGTGCGCCCTCCCGCCGCGCGCGAACAGGCGTCTAGCGTCGCCCGCTAGCGTCGCCCGAAGGAGGCAGCATGGCAGCCGTGGGAGGGGCCGGCACCCTGCGCCGAAGGCCGGTTCGATGGGTGATCGCGCTCGTTCTCGGCGGTCTGTGGTGGTGGTCCGTGCTCCGGCTGGCGGTGCAGCCGACCGGGACCGGACCGGTCGAGGGGGCGTTCGCCATCGGCGGCTGGGGGCTGAGCCTGCTGCCCGTGCACTGCGGCCCCTCGCCCCGGCGCGGAAGGATGCGCGAGCGGATCACCAGGGCATCGCGACTCCGCCATTCGGGCGCAGAATCTGGCCCGTCGTGAAGGCGGCGGCGTCCGACGCCAGATACAGCACCGCATGGGCGACGTCCTCCGGCTCTCCCACCCGCCCCAGCGGTGCGTGCCGGACCATGGGTGCCTCGGCGCGCCGCTGCTCCTCGACGGTGCCGCGCCGCGTCATGGGCGTACGGACCCAGCCGGGCGCGACCGCGTTGACGCGGATGCCGTGGTGTCCCACCTCGGCGGCGAGGGTCCGGGTCAGCTGGACCACGGCGGCCTTGGCGACGCCGTAGCACAGCAGCCCGGGGGTGCCGGAGTCGATCGCGCCGGACGCCATGGTGACGATGGACCCTCCGGCGCCGTGGTCGATCATGGCGCGGGCCGCCTCCTGGCAGCCGTACAGCACGCCCTTGAAGTTGACCGCCAGCACCCGGTCCAGATCGGCCTCCGCGGTCTCCAGGACCGGGCTGCGGTGCATGACTCCGGCGATGGCCGTCATGACGGCGAGGTGGCCCCCGGCGCGGACGGCCGCCGTGGCGGCGGCGGAGACGACGGTCGCGACCTGGGCGCGGTCGCTGACGTCGAGGAGGTGGGCGTGGGCACTGCCGCCCTCGGAGGTGATGCGCTCCGCGGTGTGGCGGGCGCCCTTCTCGTCCAGATCGGCGCAGTGCACGACCGCTCCGGCCGCCGCCAGCAGGACGGCTGTGGCCCGGCCGATACCGCTCGCGGCGCCGGTGACCAGTGCGGTGCGGCCGGTGAGGTCGTACGCCGTGACGGTCATGGGCCGACGGTACGACCGGACCTGACGAACCGTCAATTACTCGGCGGGGACGGCTCCGGCTGGCACACCGGGCACCAGAAGGTCGTACGCTCCTGACCCGCGCGCCCCTCTTCCGCGGTGCGCACCGGCGTACCGCAGCGCAGACAGGGGCGCGCGGCACGGCCGTACACCCACAGCCGCCGGTCGGGGCGCGCGTGCGCCGTGGTGACCCGGGCCCGGCGACTCCGGTTGGCCTCCAGAAGCCGCTTGGCGAGGGCCACCAGGTGCTCGGGGGAGGGGACGCGGCCGATCGGCAGCCAGGGCGGGATCCGGAGCATGAAGCACAGCTCGCACTTGTACACATTGCCGATCCCGGCCAGATTGCGCTGGTCCAGCAGCGCCTCGCCCACCGGGCGGGACGGATCGGCGAGCAGCCGCCTCAGCGCCTCGTCCGGATCCCAGTCCGGGCCGAGGAGGTCGGGCCCGAGGTGGCCCACCGCACGGTCCTCGTCCGCGGTGCGCAGCAGCTCCAGGACCGGGAGGCGGTAGCCGACGGCGGTGCGCTCGGCCGTGGCCAGGACGGCGCGGATCTGGTGGTGCGGGCCGCCGCGCCAGCGCTCACCGTGGCCGTATACCAGCCACGCGCCGTCCATCCGCAGATGGGAGTGGAGGGTCAGCCCGCCCTCCACCCGGGTGAGCAGATGCTTGCCGCGCGCGACCACCTCGAGGACCCGGCGGCCGGTGAGGTCTACGGTCGCCAGCCGGGGCACCCGCAGATCACAGCCGGTGAGCGGCGGGCCCGCCAGCGCGTCGTGGAGGCGCCGGGCCGTCTGCCAGACGGTGTCTCCCTCGGGCATCCGCCGCCCCCTCGATCAGGGACGCAGCCGGAGGCCGCGCGGGGTCGCGTGGAAGCCCGCGGCCTCCAGGACGCGGCCGATCGGCGAGGACAGCGCCGCGGCGCCGTTGACCCGCTCGACGGTCACCGAGCCGAGGGCCCCCGCGCGGGCGGACTGGGCCAGGGCCTCCACCGCGGTACGCAGCCGGGCGTCGTCCTCCGGGGAGGCCGCCTCGGCCTCGCCCGCGGGCCAGGCGAGCAGGGTCTTGCCGCCGCGCTCCATGTAGAGGGCCAGTTCGCCGTCGGCAAGCACCACCAGCGCCCCCGCCTTGCGGCCGGGCCGGTGGCTCGCGCCCTCGGGAGGGTCGGGCCAGGGGAGGGCCGCGCCGTACGCGTTGGCGGGGTCGGCGGCGGCGAGAACGACGGCGCGGGGGGACGACTGCCCCGGCGGACCGCCGAACGGCGCGCCCGCCGCCCGGTCGCGCGCCGTGCTGACCGCGCGCAGCCGGTCGACCGCGCCGTCCATCGCGAACTGCGCGGCACCCAGCCCCTCCACCACATAACCGCGGCGCGCCTGACCGGTCTCCTCGAAGGCGGACAGCACCCGGTACGCGGCGGAGAAGCCGCCCTCGACCCCCTCGGCGGCGACCGCCCCGCGGGTGACCACGCCGTGCCGGTCCAGCAGGGTGCGCGCCAGGGCGTGCGCCCGGTGGGTGGGCTCGGACTCGCGCTCCGGCAGCAGCGACCAGCGTCCGGCGACGGTCGGCGGCCCGTTGCGCGAGGCGGTGGGGCGGCCGGTGCGCCCGGTCAGCGTGCCGTACCGGCCCCGGGGGACCGTGCGCTTGGCGCGGTGGGCGGTGGAGCCCGCGGTGCGGCCCGAGCCCAGCAGCGAGCGCAGCGGGGCCAGGGTGTCGCCGGTGAGCCGGCCGGACCAGGCCAGGTCCCATATGGCCTCGGCGAGCTGGGCGTCCTGGAACTCGTGACCGGCGGCGCGGACCTGCTCGGCGATCTGACGGAAGAACAGGCCGAAGCCCCCGGCCAGCGCGTCCAGCACGGCCTGGTGGAGCGGGCCCGCTTCGAAGGGGTGCGGGGTGTGCAGAAGCAGCGGCGCGGTCTCGGCGAGATGGAGGCTGACCCAGCCGTCCTTGCCGGGCAGCGCGCCCGCCCCGGCCCAGACGACCTCACCGGCGGCGGTCAGCTCGTCCAGCATCGTCGGGCTGTAGTCGGCGACCCGGGAGGGCAGGACGAGCTTCTCCAGGGCGGACGCCGGAACCGGGGCGCCCTGGAGCTGCTCGACGGCGCGCACCAGCCCGTCGATGCCCCGCAGGCTGTGGGTGCCCAGATGCTGCCACTGGGGGAGGAAGGCGGCGAGCGCCGAGGGCGGTACGGGCTCCAGCTCCTGGCGCAGCGCGGCCAGCGAGCGGCGGCGCAGCCGGCGCAGCACGGCGGCGTCGCACCACTCGTGCGCCGTGCCCGCCGGATGAAATTCCCCTTGGACGACGCGGCCGCTCGCGGCCAGGCGCTGGAGCGCGCCGTCGGTGACGGCCGTGCCCAGGCCCAGCCGGGTGGCCGCCTCGGCGGAGGTGAACGGGCCGTGGGTGCGGGCGTATCGGGCCAGCAGATCGCCGAGCGGATCGCCCACGGGCTCGGTGAACGCCTCGGGAACGCCGACCGGCAGCGCCGTGCCCAGCGCGTCGCGCAGCCGCCCCGCGTCCTCGACGGCCGCCCAGTGCTCCTCGCCCGCGATACGGACCCGGATGGCGCGCCGGGCCCGCCCCAGCTCCTCCGCCCACGCCGGGTCGGCGCCCCGCCCGGCCAGCTCGGCGCCGGTGAGCGGGCCGAGCAGCCGCAGCAGATCGGCGACGCCCTCGGCGTCCTTGACCCGGCGGTCCTCGGTGAGCCACTGCAGCTCGCGCTCCAGCTCGGCCAGGACATCGGCGTCCAGCAGCTCGCGCAGCTCGGCCTGGCCCAGCAGCTCGGCCAGCAGCCGCGAGTCCAGGGAGAGGGCCGCGGCGCGCCGCTCGGCCAGCGGCGAATCCCCCTCGTACAGGAACTGCGCCACGTAGCCGAAGAGCAGCGAGCGGGCGAAGGGGGACGGCTCCGGGGTGGTCACCTCCACCAGCCGCACCCGCCGGGCCTCGATGTCGCCCATCAGCTCGGTGAGGCCGGGCACGTCGAAGACGTCCTGAAGGCATTCGCGGACGGCTTCCAGGACGATGGGGAACGAACCGAACTCGCTCGCCACCTGGAGGAGCTGGGCGGCGCGCTGACGCTGCTGCCACAGCGGGGTGCGCTTACCGGGATCGCGGCGGGGCAACAGCAGGGCGCGGGCGGCGCATTCGCGGAACCGGGAGGCGAACAGGGCCGAGCCGCCGACCTGATCGGTGACGATCTGGGACACCTCGCCCTGCTCGAAGGCGACATCGGCCGCACCCACGGGGGACTGCTCGCCGTCGTACTCGGTGCCCTGCCGCATCGGATCCGCATCCAGCAGGTCCAGGCCCATGAGGTCCGCGTCGGGCAGCCGCAGCACGATGCCGTCGTCCGCGTGCATCACCTGGGCGTCCATCCCGTACCGCTCGGACAGCCGCGCGCCGAGCGCGAGCGCCCAGGGGGCGTGGACCTGCGCCCCGAAGGGCGAGTGGACCACCACGCGCCAGTCGCCTAGCTCGTCGCGGAAGCGCTCCACCACGATCGTCCGGTCGTCCGGCACATGGCCGCAGGCCTGACGCTGTTCGCCCAGGTACGCGATCACGTTGTCGGCGGCCCAGGCGTCGAGCCCGGCGGCCAGCAGCCGCGCCCGGGCCTGCTCGGGGGCCAGCGCCCCGACCTCCCGCAGGAACGCGCCCAGCGCCCGGCCCAGTTCGAGCGGCCGGCCGAGCTGGTCGCCCTTCCAGAAGGGCAGCCGGCCGGGGACGCCGGGAGCGGGGGAGACCAGAACGCGGTCGCGGGTGATGTCCTCGATCCGCCAGGACGTGGTGCCCAGGGTGAACACATCGCCCACCCGCGACTCGTAGACCATCTCCTCGTCCAGCTCCCCGACCCTGCCGCCACCCTTCTTCGGGTCCGCGCCCGCCAGGAAGACGCCGAACAGCCCGCGGTCGGGGATGGTGCCGCCGGAGGTCACCGCGAGCCGCTGCGCCCCCGGCCGCCCCGTGACCGTATGGGCGACCCGGTCCCACACCAGGCGCGGCCGCAGCTCGGCGAAGGCGTCGGAGGGATAGCGGCCCGCGAGCATGTCGAGGACCGAGGTGTACGCCGACTCCGGGAGCGCGGCGAACGGGGCGGCACGGCGGACCAGGGCCAGCAGCTCCTCCACGTCCCAGCTGTCCATGGCCGTCATGGCGATGAGCTGCTGGGCGAGCACGTCCAGCGGGTTCGCGGGCACCCGCAGCGACTCGATGGCCCCCTCCCGCATCCGCTCGGTGACCACCGCCGCCTGCACCAGGTCGCCGCGGTACTTGGGGAACACCACACCGGTGGAGACCGCGCCCACCTGGTGGCCGGCCCGGCCCACCCGCTGCAGCCCGGAGGCCACCGAGGGCGGCGACTCGACCTGGACGACCAGGTCCACCGCGCCCATGTCGATGCCCAGCTCCAGGCTGGAGGTGGCGACGACGGCGGGCAGCCGGCCCGCCTTCAGATCCTCCTCGACCAGGGCCCGCTGCTCCTTGGACACCGAGCCGTGGTGCGCGCGGGCGAGCAGCGCGGGCGCACCACGGGCCGCACCGGCCTCCGCCATCAGCTCGGCGGGGGAGTGGTCCTCGGGCAGTGCCTCACCGGTGGCCCGCTCGTAGGCGATCTCGTTGAGCCGGTTGCACAGCCGCTCGGCCAGCCGGCGGGAGTTGGCGAAGACGATCGTGGACCGGTGCGCCTGGACGAGATCGGCGATCCGCTCCTCCACGTGCGGCCAGATCGACGGCTTCTCGCCCGGCTGCCCGTCCTGCGCCGGGGAGCCGCCGAGCTCCCCCAGATCCTCGACGGGGACGACCACCGACAGATCGAACTCCTTGCCCGAGGGCGGCTGGACGATCTCCACTGTGCGCCGCGGCGACAGGAAACGCGCCACCTCGTCCACCGGGCGCACCGTCGCCGACAGACCGATCCGCCGGGCGGGGCGGTCCAGCAGCTCGTCCAGCCGCTCCAGGGACAGGGCGAGATGCGCGCCGCGCTTCGTCCCCGCGACGGCGTGCACCTCGTCCAGAATCACCGTCTCCACCCCGCGCAGCGCCTCCCGGGTGGCGGAGGTGAGCATCAGGAACAGCGACTCGGGCGTGGTGATGAGGATGTCCGGCGGGCGGGTGGCCAGGGCGCGGCGCTCGGCGGCCGGGGTGTCGCCGGAGCGGATGCCCACCCGGATCTCCGGCTCGGGCAGGCCCAGGCGCACCGACTCCTGCCGGATGCCGGTGAGCGGGCTGCGCAGATTGCGCTCCACATCCACCGCCAGGGCCTTCAGCGGCGACACGTACAGCACCCGGCAGCGCTTGCGGGGCTCGGCGGGCGGCGGCTCGGCGGCCAGCCCGTCCAGCGCCGCCAGGAACGCAGCCAGCGTCTTGCCGGAGCCGGTCGGGGCGACCACCAGCACGTCCGAGCCCTCGCCGATCGCCCGCCACGCCCCCTCCTGCGCGGCAGTGGGCGCGGTGAAGGCCCCCGTGAACCACCCGCGGGTGGCCGGGGAGAATGACTGCAGCGCCGACCGTGCCATGCCCCCCATCGTGCACCGCCCCACTGACAACGGGCCGTCTCCGCAGGTCAGCGGGGAGGTCCCTCAGAGCGCCCGCCCGTAGGCGCGCAGCGTGAGCAGCGCCTCCACGGTCACCACCGCCCGCCACTCCAGCGCCGCCGCCGGGGCCCAGACCCGGCGCCGGGCCGGCCAGCCGCCGTCCTCCCGCTGCGCGTCCGCCAGGAAGTCCAGCGAGCGCTCGACCTCGGCGTCGGTGAACCAGCGGCGGGCCAGCGAGCCCGGCGTGCGGGCGACGTCGTACGCGAAGGTGTGCTCACCGGGGCCGTGGCCGGGCGGCAGAGGGCCGTCCTCGGCGCGCTCGGGGTCCAGCACCACCAGCCGCCGCTCCCGCACCCGGCGGCCCAGCCGCTCGGCCACCTCCTCGGCGCGCGCCCGGTCCGGGGCGCCGTCCAGGAAGGCGACGGCCGCCCCTACCTCGCACGGACGCGCCGGGCCGCCCTCCTCCAGCGCCGTCACCGCCGCCCAGCAGAAGTCCGTGGCCCGGAACAGCCAGGCGTGCCACACCTCGTTGCGGTGCAGCAGCCCCACCACAGGACCGGTGGTCAGCAGATCGCCGCGCGGCTGGTCCGACGGCCGGATCCAGGGGGCGGCCGGGTAGTCGCGCAGTGCCGGGTGGCATCCGGGCAGCGCGCCGTCCCGGGTGGAGATCGCGGTCAGGTAGCGGCACAGCCGCTCCACCCGCTGCCCGCCGCAGCGGCCGATCCCGTCGAGCACCCGCAGGGCGTGCGCGGCGTGCTGCGGCTGGCTCACCGGGCCGCGCAGATCCGGCTCCAGGGCGTGGCCGTAGCCCCCGTCGGCACCCAGGTACGCGGCGAGCGCGGTCTCGACCGGCTCGGCGTCGGCGTCCTGGAAGTGATACGCGAACCGGCGCTGCTCGAGCACGCGTGCGGTCAGCCACACGAACCGCGCGGCGCGCGCGAGCGGCGAGGCGGGCGCGGGCGGCGTGGGCTGGGAGGAGGGGACTGCTGCGGATCGATCCATGGGACAGACCGTAGGGCGGGAAACGCCTGCGGAAGGGGGCTCACGCCCCGGTGCACCCCGGGAGCGCGATACTGGTCGCATGCGGTTGACGGTCTTCTGGCAGCGGATGGCGGATCACTTCGGTGAGGCGTACGCCGACTCCTTCGCGCGCGATCATGTGATGTCCCAACTCGGCGGCCGGACCGTCCACCAGGCGCTCGCCGCGGGATGGGACGCCAAGGACGTCTGGCGCGGGGTGTGTGTCGCGATGGAGATTCCTGCCGAGAAGCGCTGACGAGCGCCGGGCGGGGGCCGGGAGGCCGGTGGGGAGGCGGACTCCCGGGGTGGCCGGATTTTCCGGACGGGTGTACGCCACACTTGCCGGGTGGCCCCGACCGAAGAGACCCTCTCCCCCGACGCCGACGGCGTCCCTGCCTCCGCACAGGCCCCCGAGGACGCGCCGGCGCAGTCCGCGCGCATGCCGCGCTGGCTGCCCCGCGCCATGGTGCTCGCCCTTGCCCTGGTGGCCTGTTACCGGCTTGCCACCTGGGCCTTCGACCAGCTGACCGGACTGCTGCTGAACGTCCTGATCGCGTTCTTCCTGGCGCTCGCGATCGAGCCGGCCGTGGACCGCATGGCCGCGCGCGGCGTCCGGCGGGGCCTGGCCACCGGGCTGGTCTTCCTGGGCATCCTCGTCGTCGCGGCGGGTTTCTTCACCCTGCTCGGCTCGATGCTGGCCGACCAGATCATGACCATGGTCCAGGACTTCCCGAAGTACCTCGATCAGGTGGTCAGCTGGATCAACGAGACGTTCCACACCCGGCTGTCGCGGCTGGAGATCCAGGACAGCATGCTCCACTCCGACTGGTTGCAGAGCTATGTGAAGAACAGCGCCGACAATGTGCTGGACGTCTCCGCACAGGTGCTCGGCGGGTTGTTCCGGCTCCTCACGGTGACGCTGTTCGCCTTCTACTTCGCCGCCGACGGCCCCCGGCTGCGCCGGGCGCTGTGCTCCGTGCTGCCGCCGAACCGGCAGACCGAGGTACTGCGGGCCTGGGAGATCGCGGTCGCCAAGACCGGCGGTTACATCTACTCGCGCGGGCTGATGGCCCTGATCTCCGGGGTCGCGCACTACATCCTGCTGGAGAGCCTGGGCGTGCCCTACGCCCCGGCGCTGGCCGTCTGGGTGGGGCTGATCTCCCAGTTCATCCCGACCATCGGCACCTATCTGGCGGGCGCCCTGCCGATGCTGATCGCCTTCACCGTCAACCCCTGGTACGCGCTCTGGGTGCTGGTCTTCGTCGTGGTCTACCAGCAGTTCGAGAACTACCTGCTGCAGCCGAGGATCACGGCGCGGACCGTGGACATCCACCCCGCCGTCTCCTTCGGATCGGTGATCGCGGGCACCGCGCTGCTGGGTGCGGTGGGGGCACTGATCGCGATTCCGGCGACCGCGACGCTGCAGGCGTTCCTCGGCGCGTACATCAAGCGCTACGACGTGACGGACGATCCGCGGATGCACGGGCGGACGCGGCGGCGCGGGGCCTCCGCGCTGGCGCGCATGCGGCACGCGCTGTCCCGGCGCGATTGACACAAAAATCGAACATCCATTCTCATGGAGGCCCGGCCTGGTTATCCACAGGCCGAGCATGTCCGGGCCGCTTGTCAGTGGCAGGCGCTAGCGTCTTGGACGTGAAGCGATCGACTCAAGCAAACCGGGTGGAACCCATGGCAGGAAACGACCGCGAGAAGGCGCTCGACGCCGCGCTCGCACAGATTGAACGGCAGTTCGGCAAAGGCGCCGTGATGCGTATGGGCGACCGGCCGAACGACCCGATCGAGGTGATTCCCACCGGGTCGACCGCTCTCGACGTCGCCCTCGGCGTGGGTGGCATTCCGCGTGGCCGCGTGGTGGAGGTCTACGGCCCCGAGTCCTCCGGTAAGACGACCCTGACCCTGCACGCGGTGGCCAATGCCCAGCGGGCGGGCGGCGCCGTGGCCTTCGTGGACGCGGAGCACGCGCTCGACCCCGACTACGCGCAGAAGCTGGGCGTGGACACGGACTCGCTGATCCTTTCCCAGCCGGACAACGGCGAGCAGGCGCTCGAGATCACCGACATGCTGGTCCGCTCCGGCGCCCTCGACCTCATCGTCATCGACTCCGTCGCCGCGCTGGTGCCGCGCGCGGAGATCGAGGGTGAGATGGGCGACTCCCATGTCGGCCTCCAGGCCCGGCTGATGAGCCAGGCGCTCCGCAAGATCACCAGCGCGCTGAACCAGTCCAAGACCACCGCGATCTTCATCAACCAGCTGCGCGAGAAGATCGGCGTCATGTTCGGCTCCCCGGAGACGACGACCGGTGGCCGGGCGCTGAAGTTCTACGCGTCGGTCCGCATCGACATCCGTCGTATCGAGACCCTCAAGGACGGTACGGACGCGGTCGGCAACCGCACCCGTTGCAAGGTCGTCAAGAACAAGGTCGCGCCGCCCTTCAAGCAGGCCGAGTTCGACATCCTCTACGGCCAGGGCATCAGCCGTGAAGGTGGTCTGATCGACATGGGCGTCGAGCACGGCTTCGTCCGCAAGTCCGGTGCCTGGTACACCTACGAGGGCGACCAGCTCGGTCAGGGCAAGGAGAACGCCCGCAACTTCCTGAAGGACAACCCCGATCTCGCCAATGAGATCGAGAAGAAGATCAAGGAGAAGCTCGGCATCGGCGTGAAGCCCGCGGAGCCTGCCGCCGAGCCCGGCCCGGACGCGGCGGGTGCCGTGCCCGCCGCCGCGCCGGCAAAGCCCGCAGCGGCCCCGGCGGCCAAGTCCGGGGCGAAGGCGGCCAAGACCGCCACGGCGAAGAGCTGATCCATGACACGGCGGACCGACTGGCCGGACGGCTCGGGCCGTCCGGAGCCCCCGGACCGTCCGGATCGCGGCGCCCCCTCCTCGTCGAGGGCCGAGCAGGGGACGCCGCTCGGCCCGGAGGAGCAGGCGCGGGCGATCTGCCTGCGCCTGCTCACCGGGACCGCGCGCACCCGTAAGCAGCTCGCGGACGCCCTGCGCACCCGCGGCATCCCCGACGAGGCGGCGCAGGAGGTGCTGTCCCGTTTCGAGGACGTCGGGCTGATCGACGACGCCAAGTTCGCGGACGCCTGGGTGGAGTCCCGGCACCACAGCCGGGGCCTCGCCCGCCGCGCGCTCGCCCGCGAGCTGCGCACCAAGGGCGTCGACTCCGCGCTGATCGCCGATGCCGTGGGGCAGCTCGACACCGACCAGGAGGAGCAGACCGCCCGCGAGCTGGTCGAGCGCAAGCTGCGCACCACTCGCGGCCTCGACCGGGAGAAGCGGCTGCGCCGCCTCGCCGGAATGCTCGCCCGCAAGGGGTATCCCGAGGGACTGGCACTCCGGGTGGTGCGGCGCGCGCTGGAGGAGGAGGGCGAGGACCCGGAGCTGTTGGAGCACCATCTGCCCGACGTCTGACCCTCCGGCCCACGGGGCCGGGCCGGGAGGTCAGTGCACCGGGAGACCGGCCGCTCGCCATGCCTGGAAGCCGCCGGCCAGATCGGTCGCCCGCGCCAGGCCCAGCTGCCGCAGCGAGACCGCCGCGAAGCTCGACGCGTAGCCCTCGTTGCAGACCACCACCACGCGCAGATCGTGGTGCGTGGCCTCGGGCAGCCGGTGGTCGCACTGCGGGTCGAGCCGCCACTCCAGCTCGTTCCGCTCGACGATCAGCGCGCCCGGGATGGTGCCGTCGCGCTCCCGCAGCGCCGCGTACCGGATGTCCACCAGCAGCCCGCCCGCGGACTGCACGGCGGCGGCTTCCTCGGGGCCGAGCCGGTCCAGCCCCTGGCGTGCTTCGGCCAGCAGCTCGTCCACGCTCCGCTTCGTCACGTGTGCCGCGCCCAACCCGTTACTCCCATTCCTGCGGCCGCTCGACCTGCTCCAGCCGCAGCACCTGGCCGGTGCGGCTGTAGCGGCGCATCAGCGGCAGCGGCGGGTAGTAGGCGTGCACCGACACCGCGTGCCGCTCCGGCGACGGGTTGATGACCTCATGGACATGGTGCGCACCGAAGGCCCGGCCGAGCCCGGCGGACAGCCGCCGTTCGCGGTCCACGCCCTCGGCCAGTTCGAGGGTCTTCCAGCCCTCGGTGGGCAGGCGGACGGCCAGCGACTGTTCGTTCAGCTCACCGGCCGCCGTCACGAACGCCCCGTGCGAACCGCCGTGGTCGTGCCAGCCGGTGCCGGTGCCGGGCGGCCAGGCGATCAGCCACGCCTCGCTGCCGCCCGGGCCGTCCAGCCGCAGCCAGGTGCGGCCCTCCGGATCGAGCGGAAGCGAGGCGATGAGTTCGGCGTCGGCGGCGGTGCGACGGACGAAGTCCAGCAGATCGGCCGCGCTGGGCGGCGCGGCGGGACCGGCCGAGGGGCGCTCAGAGGGGCGCTCAGGGGAGAGAAGAGATGCGTCAGACACGGGAACCGTCCTGGGTGATCGCGAAAGAGGCGCGGCCGGGCCGCGCGGAAGGAAAAGCGGATCAACAGGACGGACGACACACGCAGCCCGCATAGCGGAGGAGGTCCAGATGGACCCTCCGCCAGAAGCGAGGCAGGCCGGTGTCAGTCACGCTCCGCAGTGAAGCATGATCTGGAAGGGAAGGTCAATCGTGCCGACGCGGGCCCGGAGCACTCACACCACGGCGCACGACGTCAGCGGCATGGAGCGCGCGAGGGCACGTGACACACTCCTCACTACCGGCGTGCCGTGGCCTCTGTGTCCCGCCGGCCTCGCTGCTCCGCGTCCGCGCCCCGGGCGGCGTCCCCGCCCCGCGCCGCGTCGGCGCACGCGTACAGCTCGGCCGGGCGCACCCCGGACAGCGCCGCGGCGAGATGACCGTCCGGACGCACCAGCAGCACGGTGTGGGCCGGAGCCCCCGGGTACTCCTCGGCGACCAGCAGTTCCGTGCGCATCGGCAGGGCCGAGACGGCCGCCGCCAGCCGGGGCATCAGCCCGGCACGCATCCAGTGGCGGCGGTCCCACACCCCGGTGCCCGGGGCGACCAGCACCACCAGCAGTTCCCGGCCCAGCCGCTCCCACAGCCGCACCACCGCACCGTCCGGCGCGGTCACGCGGACGTCGGCCACCGGAGCCCCGGTCGGCGTGCCCACCGTGACGGAGCCCTCCGGGGGCGCCGCGGGAGCCAGCGGGGAGCGGTGGTAGACGGGGGGCGCGCCCAGCGGACCATGGCCGAGGTGACCGTCGGTGAGCAGCGCGTCATGGCCGCGCGTGCCGCCGGGCAGCACCGTGCGCCGCACCGCGCGCCACCCCCCGGCCGCCCGGACCAGCGGCAGCGACTGGTCGGCGGTGCGCAGCCGCGCGGCGACGGCCGTCCGCCGCTCCGCCTGATAGCTGTCGAGCAGGGCGTCCGAGGCGTCGTGATGCCAGGCGAGGGAGAGCTTCCAGGCCAGATTGCCGACGTCCCGCAGCCCTTCTTCGAGTCCCTGGGTGCCCAGGGCGCCGTGCAGATGGGCGGCGTCCCCGGCGAGGAAGGCGCGGCCCACGCGCCAGCGCCGTGCGAGCCGGTGGTGCACGGTGTGCACGCCGGTGTCCAGAAGCTCGTAGGGGATCGCGGTCTCCTCGCACCACCCCGCCAGGGTGTCGCGCACCCGGACCATCAGCGCGTCCGGGGTGACGAGGTCGCGACCCGGCGGGAGCAGCCAGTCGATCCGCCAGACGCCGTGCGGCAGCGGACGGGCGGTCACCTCCGCGTCGATGCTGCGCCACGGCGGTGAGCGGTGCAGTACGGCCTCGCCGGGCCAGGGGAGGTCGGCGCGCAGGGCGGCGACGGCGTGCCGTTCCACCGCCGTACGGCCGGGGAAACGCACCCCCAACTGCTTGCGGACGGTGGACCGGGGGCCGTCGCAGCCGACCAGATGGCTGCCCCGCCACCAGGTGGCCTGGGCGCCCCGGGTCCGTACGCTCACCCCGCGCGCGTCCTGCTCCACGGTCTCGACCCGGGTGCCGGGGACGATCCGTACGAGGTCCTGGTCACCGATGGCGGCCAGCGCGGCCCGCAGTGCCCGGGTCAGCTCGTGCTGGGGCAGATGCAGCGGCGAGGCCGTCGGCGCCTCTTGCGCGCCGTCCTGCCCGTCCCCGTCTTCGACAGCTGCCGGGGGAGGGGCGCCGAAGAGCGGGCCGGGCTCCAGGGGCACGTGCCGTACAAGCTGGCGGCGGCGCAGCGTGCGCCACCCCGTCCACGGCCGCGCCCCGGCCGTGGCCCGGCAGCCGAGCCGCTCCAGCAGGGTGGCGGTGTCCGGGCGCAGCACGACGGTGCGGGCCAGCCGCGGTTCGTCGCCCCCGGTGGTCTCGTCGAACAGCACGACGGGGACGTCCAGACGGGCGAGTGCGAGGGCCAGGGTGAGCCCGACCGGGCCCGCCCCGGCGACGATCACCGGGTCCACGGCGCGGTTCCCATGGCCCTGTGGGGCGTACGCGATGTACGGAAACTGGCAGTTGAAACCCGGTGAGCGATCACAGACAGCATGCAACCGACTGCGAGTGCCCGCGTCAAGCGGCGACGGGCGGTGGCGCGCGCCACCGCCCGTCAGGACCCGCTTGCCTCAGCCGGTCTTGCCGGCCGGCTGCTCCGGCGCGGGCTGATCCGCGGTGTCGAGCGCGTCGCCGGCCGCGAGCGGCTGGGCGGCGTCCGCGACCGGGATGCCGGTCTTGGCGCGCCGGCCGCGTCGCTCGATCCAGCTTGCCAGCGCGGAGAGGGCCAGGCACAGCGCGATGTAGATGGTGCCCCCGACGATGATCACCGACACGTAGGGGTTGTCGTCGTTGACGATGGTGTTGTTCGCGATCTGCTGGAGCTGGTACAGCAGCTCCTGGTAGGTGATGACGTAGCCGAGCGAGGTGTCCTTCAGGGTCACCACGAGCTGGCTGATGATGGTGGGCAGCATCGCCCGGACGGCCTGCGGGATCAGGACCGTCGTCATGACCTGGGTCTTGCTCATGCCGAGGGCGTAGGCGGCCTCGCGCTGTCCGCGGGGCACCGCGTTGATGCCCGCCCGCAGCACCTCGGCCTGCACCGATCCGTTGTAGACGGTCAGTCCGACGACCAGGGCCCAGAAGCCGGTGTCGTCACCGCTGAGGCCCAGGTCGGAGCGGTAGGTGAGGAGGAGCACCCACAGCACGTAGATGGTGATCAGCAGCGGGATGGCCCGGAACAGCTCGATGAAACCGGTCGCGAGCCAGCGGACGGGCTGGTGGTCCGAGAGCCGTGCGATCGCGAGCACGACGCCCAGGGCCAGCGAGAGCACCGCCGCCACGGCGAACACTTGGAGGGTGGTGAGCACACCGTCCCGGATGCTGGTCCGCACGCCCGCGTAGTTGAAGATGTCCCACATCTCCGGCGCGAACTGGCCCTTCTCGTTCAGCCGCAGAACGGCGAAGAGGATCAGGCCGAGGACGGCGAGGGTGCCGAGGACCGAGTAGACGCGGTTACGGATGCGGGCCTTGGGGCCGGGCGCGTCGTACAGGACGCTCGCGCTCATCGGGCCACCTCCAGACGGCTCTCCAGCAGTCGGAAGGCACCGCTGATGGCGAAGGTGATGACGAGGTAGCACAGGGCGACCCACAGGAAGATCCACCCGATCGCGAAGCCCTTGTCGCTGAGCAGCTTCGAGACGTTGAAAAGTTCGGTGTTGCTGAAGGCGCCCGCGATGGCCGAGTTCTTCGTCAGAGCGATGAAGATGCTGCTCATCGGAGGGATCACGGTCCGGGTGGCCTGCGGAAGGACTATCATCCGCAGCGTCTGGGCGAAGGTCATGCCCAGGCTACGGGCGGCCTCCGCCTGGCCGAGCGGCACGGTGTTGATACCGGACCGCACGGCCTCGCAGACGAAGGACGACGTGTAGCAGCCCAGCGCCAGCATCGCGAGAACGAACGGACTCGTTCCCGGGAAGAAGATCTGCGGGACCACGAAGAAGGCGATCAGGAACAGCAGGGTCAGCGGGGTGTTGCGCAACAGGGTGACCCACGCCGTGCCGAAGGCGCGCAGCGGCGGAATGGGGGACACCCGGAAGCCGGCCATGATGATGCCCAGGACGAGGGCGAGCGCCGCACTGGCCGCCGTGAGGCCGAGGGTTCCGAGGAACCCCTCACGGAACTGGGGCAAATGATCGAGGAGTACGTTCATCGATTCTCCGCGGTAGCGGTCGGGTCAGCGGCGTGCGGAGCGCACCGGCTTCACGGGTGAACGGGGGACCGGAGACCGGACCTGCTCAGTAACGGGGCAGCGGGGTCTTCGGCGCGACGTAGGAGGAGCCGGACTTGCCGAGCGTGCCTTCGTACGCCTTCTTGTAGTCACCGTTCTTGATGTGCTTCTCGAGCGAGTCGGTGATCGCGTCGCGCAGCACCTTGTCGTTCTTGTTCATCCCGACGCCGTACGGCTCCTCGGTGAACGGCTTGCCGACCAGCTTGAGCTTCGAGGGCCGCTGGGCCGCGTAGCCCTTGAGAATCGCGTCGTCGGTGGTGACCGCGTCGACCTGGCCGTCGAGGAGTTGCTTGACGCAGAGCGAGTACTTGCCCAGCTCGGTGGTCTTGGCCCCGTACTTCGGCTTCTTGATCTCCTGGAGCGGAGTGGACCCGACGATCGAGCAGATCTTCTTGCCCTTGACGCTGTCCGGACCGGTGATGCCCTTCTCGTCCTTGCGGACCAGCAGATCGGCACCGGCCTGGTAGTACGGGCCCGCGAAGCCGACCTGCTTCTTGCGCTCGTCGTTGATCGTGTAGGTGCCGACGTAGTAGTCGACCTGGCCCTTGGAGATGGAGGTCTCGCGGACGTTGGAGTCGACCGTCTTGAAGGTGATCTTGTCCGCGGAGAAGCCGAGGTCGGCGGCGACCATCTTGGCGATCTCGATGTCGAAGCCGGAGCGCTTGCCCTCGGTGTCCACGAAGCCCAGGAAGGGCTGGTCGGCCTTGGCGCCGATGACGATCTTGCCGCGCTTCTGCGCCGCCTTCAGGGTCGGAGAGTCCAGCTTCACGTCCTTGGCGACCGTGTACGAGCCGTTGTAGACCTCGCCACCCTTCGGCTTGTCGCCGGCGGTGCCCTTCTCGCCGCCACAGGCGGTCGCGGTCGCCGCCAGAGCGAGTGCCACCGTTGCGGCCGCTGCCGTGTTACGCATCCTCATGGTGCTGCCCCATCCTTGGTTCCGTACGTCTTCGCGGACTCGACGTCATCGCAAAACTTGGTGCGCGCGTCCTGGACTCAGTGGCCCAGTGGCTCAATGGCTCAGTGGTGGAGGATCTTCGAGAGGAAGTCCTTGGCCCGGTCGCTGCGCGGATTGTTGAAGAACTGGTCCGGCTCGGCCTCTTCGACGATCCGGCCGTCCGCCATGAAGACCACGCGGTTCGCGGCGGAGCGCGCGAAGCCCATCTCGTGGGTGACGACGACCATCGTCATGCCGTCCCGGGCGAGCTGCTGCATGACCTCCAGCACCTCGTTGATCATCTCCGGGTCGAGCGCGGAGGTCGGCTCGTCGAAGAGCATCACCTTCGGGTCCATGGCCAGCGCCCGGGCGATCGCCACCCGCTGCTGCTGACCGCCGGAGAGCTGCGCGGGGTACTTGTCCGCCTGGGCGCCGACGCCCACCCGGTCGAGCAGCTTGCGGGCCTTGTCCTCGGCGGCCTTCTTGTCCGCCTTACGGACCTTGACCTGGCCCAGCACCACGTTTTCGAGCACCGTCTTGTGCGCGAAGAGGTTGAAGGACTGGAAGACCATTCCGACGTCCGCCCGCAGGCGGGCCAGCTCCCTGCCCTCCTGGGGCAGCGGCTTGCCGTCGATCGTGATGGACCCGGCGTCGATCGTCTCCAGCCGGTTGATGGTGCGGCACAGCGTGGACTTGCCGGACCCCGACGGCCCGATGACGACGACCACTTCGCCGCGGGATATGGTCAGGTCGATGTCCTGGAGGACATGCAGCGCGCCGAAGTGCTTGTTGACTCCGGACAGCGCGACCAACGCGTTCGCCACCGGCGAGGCGTCCTTGGTCACCGATACTTCGCTCATTCGGCTTTCCGCTCCCGTCCTCCTTGGTTGGGAGGACATTAATGAGCAGCCACAATCAGCGTCATTACATCTGAGCGGAAATTGAGGATAACGATCTGGCTTCGGTGTGGCACTCTGCGTAAACACCTGTAAGGGTGTTGTACCGGCTGCATAACGGAAACCCTCTTGTGACCGTATGCGTCTTGACGCGCGCGTGTGTATCGGAGTGGATTCCCTGGGGCCGTGTCTTCGGTCACGTTCGGACGGTGCATACCTGGGGCGCGCACCCATGAGAGGGAAGGTGGAGGAGGGGCCGTTGAGGCTGCTGCTCGTCGAGGATGACAACCATGTGGCCGCGGCCCTGACCGCGGTGCTGTCCCGGCACGGCTTCGACATCACCCACGCCCGCGGCGGCGAGGAAGCACTGCGGGCGCTGCTGCCCGGCGCGGGCGCGCCCTTCGGCGTCGTACTCCTCGACCTCGGACTGCCGGACCAGGACGGCTTCGAGGTGTGCGGCCGGATCCGCAAGCTCACCACGACGCCCGTGATCATGGTGACCGCGCGTTCCGACGTGCGGTCCCGCATACACGGGCTCAACCTCGGCGCCGACGACTACGTGGTCAAGCCGTACGACACCATGGAGCTGCTCGCCCGCATCCACGCCGTCAGCAGGCGCACCCTTCCCTCCGACTCCGGTACCGGGGCCGCTGCCGAGGAGAGCGCAGAGGGCCCGCAGCCGCCGCTGCGGCTCGGTCCGGTCACCATCGAGCTGCCCACCCGCCAGGTCTCGGTCGACGGCACGACGGTCTCGCTCACCCGCAAGGAGTTCGACCTGCTCGCGCTGCTCGCCCAGCGCCCCGGCGTGGTCTTCCGCCGTGAGCAGATCATCAGCGAGGTGTGGCGCACCAGTTGGGAGGGGACCGGGCGCACCCTGGAGGTCCACATCGCCTCCCTCCGCTCCAAGCTGCACATGCCCGCCCTGATCGAGACGGTCCGCGGCGTGGGCTACCGTCTCGTCGCCCCGGCCGGCTGAGCGGCCGGGGCTCCGCGTGCGCACTCGCCTCCTCCCGCTGCTGATCGTCCTCATGGCGGGCGTACTGCTCGCGCTCGGCTTCCCGCTCGCCGGGAGCCTGGCCGCCCGTGAGCAGCAGCGCGTCGTCGTCGACCGGATCGACGACACCGCCCGCTTCGCCGCGCTCGCCCAGTTCGTCACCGCCGGGCCGATGGCCGCTGCGGCCGCGGAGGGCGAGGACGGCAACGAACGGCTCAATACGCTGAGTTCGGAGCTCAAGCGCTACCACGACCTGTACGGCATCCGAGCCGGGGTGTTCTTCCGGGACGGCCTGAAGATGGCCAAGGCGCCCGCCGACTGGCGGCTGCCCCGGGAGGGGAACGGCGGCGAGGCATTCGAGGAGGCCCTGGCCGGGCGCCGCAGCCACGATCCGCCGCAGGTGTGGCCCTGGCAGCGGGGCAGGCTCACCGTCGCGTCCCCGGTCGTACGGGACGGGGACGTGGTGGCCGTCGTCGTGACCGACTCGCCCACCGGCCGGATGCGCTCGCGCATCCTGCACGGCTGGCTGGTCATCGCCGGTGGAGAGTGCGCCGCGATGCTGCTCGCGGTGGGTGCCGCGATCCGCCTCACCGGCTGGGTGCTGCGCCCCGTACGCATCCTGGACACCGCCACGCACGACATCGCGACCGGGCGCATGCAGTCGCGGGTCGCGGCCGCCTCGGGCCCGCCGGAGCTGCGCCGGCTGGCCCGCTCGTTCAACGAGATGGCCGACAACGTCGAGGAAGTCCTGGAACAGCAGCGGGCCTTCGTCGCCGACGCCTCCCACCAGCTGCGCAACCCGCTCTCCGCGCTGCTGCTGCGCATCGAGCTGCTGGGTCTCGAACTGCCCGACGGCCATGAGGAGATCGCCTCGGTGCGCACCGAGGGCAAACGCCTGGCCCGCGTCCTGGACGACCTCCTCGACCTCGCCCTGGCCGAGCACACCGCGGCCGACCTGCGGCTCACCGACATCGCCGAACTGGCCGCCGACCGGGTGGACGCCTGGCTTCCGGTCGCCGCCCGCGAGGAGGTCGGCCTCGCCTACACGGGCCCTTCGGCCGTCACCGGCTGGGCCGATCCGGTCGCCCTGTCCAGCGCGCTGGACGCGGTGGTCGACAACGCGCTGAAGTTCACGCCCCAGGGGTCGCACGTCGAGGTCTCGGCGCGGGCCGAAGGCGAGACCATCGCCCTGACCGTCGCCGACGGCGGCCCCGGCCTCACCGAGGACGAGCTGGCCCGGATCGGCGACCGCTTCTGGCGCAGCACCCGGCACCAGAACGTCTCGGGTTCCGGACTGGGCCTGTCCATTTCCCGGGCGCTGCTCACGGCGGGCAGCGCCACCATCACCTACGCGCCCAACGAGCCCCGCGGACTGCGCGTCACCATCACCGTGCCGCGCGACAAGCCGCAGTGAGACGCCCGCGCCCGCGCCGGCCTCATGGCTTCTCGGAGCGGTAATAGCGCGCGGCGCCCTGGTGCAGCGGCAGCGGATCGGTGAAAACGGCCGTCCGTAGGTCCACCTTCTGTGCGGCGTGCACCTTCGCCCCGATGCGGTCCCGGTTCTCTATCACCGTGCGGGTGACGCCCTTCGCCAGCTCCGGGTCCACCCGGTCCGTTGTGACCAGGAGATTCGGTACCGCGATCGTCTTGACGTCATCCGGCTGACGTATCTCCTGGTACGCGTCGGCGGGCACGGTCGCCGCCCGGTAGTAGCGCGTCACCCCACCCTGCCGGTGCAGCGGGCCGGTGAGGTCGCCGAGCTGGACGAGCCGGATCTGATACATGCGGGCCAGGGTGCGCACCGCGGTCGTCGGCAGTCCGCCCGACCAGAAGAAGGCGTCCAGCTTCCCCTTCCGCAGCAGCTCGGGCATCTCGTCGATACCGGAGCGCACGGCCGTGAAGTCCTTGTCGAAGTGGAGCCCGGCCGCCTTGATCAGCGCTCGCGTGATCAGCTGTACGCCCGAGCCGTTGTCCCCGACGCCGACCCGCAACCCCCGCAGATCCCGCGCCGAGCGCACCTTCGAGCTCCGCGGCACGATCAGCTGCATGTAGTCGTCGTACAGCCGCGCGCAGGCCCGCAGCCGCTTGGCGTCCCTGCCGTGGTAGGCGGCGACGGCGTCGGTGGCGGCGATGGCGAAGGTGGCCCGGCCCCGGGCCAGCCGCTCCACGTTGTCGGGCGACCCCCGGGTCTCGACGAGCCTGACGTCCACATCGGGCAGGTCCCGGGACAGGTCCCGCTTCAGCATCTCGCCGTAGGTCTGGTAGACGCCGGTGGACACCCCCGTCGCGAAGGTCACCTTCCCCCGGGGCTGCTCCTCGCCGCCGACCGGCAGGAGCCACCACAGCAGCAGCGCGAGCACGACCACGCCCGCCGCGGCGGACTGCAGGGCGCGGCGCCGGTCCGGGCGCGGAAGACTGACGGCCATGGGCAGGATCCTGCCAGGCCCCGCCCCGGGAAGGGAGGGGCGGGGGAGCGGGACGAACACGTACCCTGGTCGATTGAGATGAGTGCGAAGACTTACGAGGTGCGCACCTACGGGTGCCAGATGAACGTCCACGACTCCGAGCGCCTGTCCGGCCTGCTGGAAGGCGCCGGGTATGTCCGTGCGCCCGAAGGCACCGGTGAGGGCGAGGCCGACATCGTCGTCTTCAACACCTGCGCGGTGCGGGAGAACGCCGACAACCGGCTCTACGGCAATCTCGGCAGGCTCGCACCGATCAAGGCGCGGCGGCCGGGCATGCAGATCGCCGTGGGCGGATGCCTGGCCCAGAAGGACCGCGACACCATTGTCAAGAAGGCCCCCTGGGTCGACGTCGTCTTCGGTACCCACAACATCGGCAGCCTGCCGGTGCTGCTGGAGCGCGCCCGGGTCCAGGAGGAGGCCCAGGTCGAGATCGCCGAGTCCCTCGAAGCCTTCCCCTCCACCCTTCCGACCCGGCGCGAGTCCGCGTACGCCGCGTGGGTCTCCATCTCCGTCGGCTGCAACAACACCTGCACGTTCTGCATCGTCCCGGCGCTGCGCGGCAAGGAGAAGGACCGCCGCCCGGGCGACATCCTCGCCGAGGTGGAGGCGCTGGTCGCCGAGGGGGTCACCGAGATCACCCTGCTCGGCCAGAACGTGAACGCGTACGGCTCCGACATCGGCGACCGCGAGGCGTTCAGCAAGCTGCTGCGCGCCTGTGGAAACGTGGAGGGACTGGAGCGGGTCCGGTTCACCTCGCCGCATCCGCGCGACTTCACGGACGACGTCATCTCCGCCATGGCGGAGACGGAGAACGTGATGCCGCAGCTGCACATGCCGCTGCAGTCCGGCTCGGACACCGTGCTCAAGGCGATGCGCCGCTCGTACCGGCAGGAGCGCTACCTCGGCATCATCGAGAAGGTGCGTGCCGCGATGCCGGACGCCGCCATCTCGACCGACATCATCGTCGGCTTCCCCGGCGAGACGGACGAGGACTTCGAGCAGACGCTGCACGTGGTGCGCGAGGCACGGTTCGCCCAGGCGTTCACCTTCCAGTACTCCAAGCGGCCCGGGACGCCCGCCGCCGAGATGGACGGGCAGCTGCCGAAGGCGGTCGTCCAGGAGCGGTACGAGCGGCTGGTCGCCCTCCAGGAGGAGATCTCCTGGGAGGAGAACAAGAAGCAGGTGGGCCGGACGCTGGAGGTGCTCGTCGCCGAGGGCGAGGGCCGCAAGGACGACGCCACCCGGCGGCTGTCCGGCCGCGCCCCCGACAACCGCCTGGTGCACTTCGCCCGGCCCGAGGAGCCGGTGCGCCCCGGCGACGTCGTCACCGTCGACATCACCTACGCCGCGCCCCACCACCTGCTGGCCGAGGGCCCGTCCCGGGGCGTCCGGCGCACGCGCGCGGGCGACGCCTGGGAGCGGCGGAACGCGGCCGAGGAGAAGAAGCCGGCGGGCGTGATGCTCGGACTGCCCACGATCGGCGCCCCGGCCCCTGTCCCGGCGCCCGCGACGGGCTGCGGCTGCGACTGACCAGCTCGCCTGCACACAACCGACGGGGGACGGCATGACGATGTGGTGGGGCCTGCTGGTCGAGGACTACCTCCAGATCATGGGCCCGGGGGCCCGCAACCACTCGATCACGGCGCTGGGGCATGTTCGGGGGAGCCGCGAGGAGGCGCTGGAGGCCCTGCGCGAGCGCGCGCTGCGGTACGAGCCCCGGCACCCGGTGAACCCCTACCGGAAGCTGGTGTACCGGGACGGGGACATCTTCCTGATGGTCCTGGAGGCCGCGACCGGCAACTACTGCTACCGGTTCAGGGTGGCCGAGCTGCTGTGGGACTCGGCACCCCGCCCCGAGCCCGCCGGATAGGCTGGCGATCATGCTGATCGCCGCCGCCGTCTGTCCGTGTCCGCCGCTGCTCGTGCCCGAGGTGGCCGCCGGGGCGGCCCCCGAGCTGGACGCGCTGCGCGCGGCGTGCCTGGACGCGGTCGCGGCGCTCGTGGCGGCCCGGCCGGGGCGGCTGATCGTGGTCGGTCCGGCGGAGCCCTCCGGGCTCGGGACCCATCCGCAGGGCGCGACCGGGTCGTTCCGAAGCTTCGGCGTGGACGTGGAGGTACGGCTCGGGGGTGCGGCGCCGACGGCGGGTGCCGAAGACGGCGGGCGGCCGTTGCCGTCGTCGCTGGCGGTCGGCGCCTGGCTGCTGGAGCGGGCGGAGTGGGACGTTTCGCCCGTCGAGGGGCTGGGGGTGGGGGAACCTCTCGCGGCCGAGCGGTGTATCGAAGTCGGAAGGAAGCTCGCGGCGTCGGCGGAGCGGGTCGCGCTGCTGGTGATGGGCGACGGCAGCGCGTGCCGGACGCTGAAGGCGCCGGGCTATCTCGACGAGCGCGCCGCGGCGTTCGACGCCGAGGTGGCGAGGGCGCTGGCGTCGGCCGACACCGGCGCCCTCGCGTCGCTCGACGAGGAGTTGGCCCACGAGCTGAAGGCGGCGGGCCGCGCCCCGCTGCAGGTGCTCGCGGGCGCCGGCGAAGGGGCGGGGCTGAAGGGGGAGTTGCGGTATGACGAGGCGCCGTACGGCGTGGGGTATTTCGCGGCCCGCTGGGCGTAGTGCGGGCACAGGCCGCCGCGGCCGCGAGTCATCCGCTTCGCGGCCGCGTACCAGCGGGGGTCAGGCGCTCTCGCCGCCCTGGTCCTTGCGTTCTTCGCTCCCGCTTCGGTCCTCGCTCCTGTGGGAGAGGCGGCTGAAGGCGTTCTTCGCCTTGCCCGTGCCAGTCTCGATCTTTGCGCTGTACTTGCCCTTGGTCTTGGTGTCGACCGTCTTGGCCGCCTTGTCGAGACCGCGCTCGACCCTGGCCTCGTGCTGCTGTGCGAAGTTGCCGGCCCGGTCCTTCATGGCACCGGCCTTGGCCTTGAGATTGTCCAGCAGGCCCATGGGCCACCTTCCCTTGTCGGATCCCTTATGTGCGGGCGCCCTCACCGGCCTCGCTGTCGGCCGTATCGGCCGCGGACTGCTGCTTCGGGATCGCCGCCCCCTCGCCCGGCGCGGCCTCCTCCTCGCTCCGATCCGGCTCCGCCTCGGCGGAGGCCCCGGGGGCCGGTGCCGCCGTCACGGCGTCGGCCGCGGAGTGCTCGGATGGTGCCTCTTCGGATGAACGGCTCGTCTCCTTCGACGCACGACGAAACCTGGAAAACACGCCCATATCTACTCCATAGCCTACTCGTGTGGGCGAAATCCCGTGCCGCTCGGAGCGTCTCATTGCGCCGCTCGCGGGGGCCGGTTTCCCGAACCGGTCCTCGGAACCTCGCAACAGGCAACGACCACGGCCGTCTCCCGTCACGTCGCTCGTTCGAGGAGGCCCCCCGGGGTTTGCGAGACTGGGCGGGTGAATACAGCAGGCCATCCGCCGCGAGTCGTCGCCGTTGTCGGCCCCACCGCGGCCGGTAAGTCCGATCTGGGCGTCGCACTCGCCCGGCACCTCGACGGCGAGGTCGTCAACGCCGACTCCATGCAGCTCTACCGGGGCATGGACATCGGCACCGCCAAACTGACGGAGGAGGAGCGGCAGGGCGTGCCGCACCGTCTGCTCGGCATCTGGGACGTCACCCAGACGGCCAGCGTCGCCGAATACCAGCGACTGGCCCGCGCCGAGATGGACCGGCTGCTCGCCGAGGGCCGTACGCCGGTCCTGGTCGGCGGCTCCGGCCTGTACATCCGCGGGGCCATCGACGCCCTCGACTTCCCGGGCACCGACCCCGCCGTGCGGGCGAGGCTCGAGGCCGAGCTGGAGGAGCTGGGCCCGGGGGCCCTGCACGCCCGGCTGGCGGCCGCCGACCCCGAGGCGGGCCGGGCGATCCTGCCCAGCAACGGGCGGCGCGTGGTGCGGGCGCTGGAGGTCATCGAGATCACCGGCCGCCCCTTCACCGCCAACCTCCCCGGTCACGAGGCCGTCTACGACACCCTCCAGATCGGCGTGGACGTCGAGCGGCCCGAGCTGGACGAGCGGATCACCGTGCGCGTGGACCGGATGTGGGAGGCCGGGCTGGTGGACGAGGTCAGCCGGCTCGAAGCGGCCGGGCTGCGGGAGGGGCGTACCGCCTCCCGGGCCCTCGGCTACCAGCAGGTGCTCGCCGCCCTCGCCGGGGAGTGCACGGAGGACGAGGCCCGGGCCGAGACCGTGCGCGCCACCAAGCGGTTCGCGCGCCGCCAGGACTCCTGGTTCCGCCGCGATCCGAGGGTCCACTGGCTCAGCGGAGCGGCCGCGGATCGGGAAGAACTCCTGGGACACGCGCTCTCGTTGGTTGAACGGGCGGTCACAGCCTGATCACGTGATGGCATCGGGACGCTCCGTGCGTCATTGAGGCCCCCGCGAGCATGCCATCATCAAGCACCGATCGTGCCGTGGTGTCTGGAGTTGGGAGGGCGTGTGGCGATGGAGGCCGGCCCTCGCAACGCAGCGCAGCAAGCAGCACGGGACTCGCCGCACGGCGATCCCGGGTCGCTGACCCCGGACGGCCCCGACGAGATCCCCGCGCTCCCCGGGCTGGGGGACCCGGCTCTCGACGAGACGGGGGAGCCCGGTGAGCCGGGCTCCGGGGAGTCGTTCCGCGAGCTGCGTCCGCCGCGCCGACTGCGGATCTGGCAGATCGCGCCGATTGTCGGCCTCGCCATCCTCGGCTCGCTGATGTTCGCCTTCCCGCTCGCCTTCGAGTTCGGCGACGGAGGCGCGGTCGTGGCCATGCTGGGCCTGCTGCTCAGCTGCTGCGCGGCGGGCTGGGGCCTGATGGCCGCCCGCCGGGTGGGCTACACCTGGCCCGGCCTGCCGCCCCGGGGCTCCGGCCGCCGCCCGGACTGGCGCTTCGTGGTGCTCTACGTGGTGATCGTGGTGCTGCTCGCGACCCTCACCTTCTGGCGCGTGGCCCGCCTGCGCTAGCCGCCTGCCAGGGCTTCCCCGGGCCCGACCGGCACGGAAGCGACGGCCCGCGCGGCGCCCCGTAGGATCGAGGGATGAGCAACGCGCCCCGGCTGCGGTTCCTGAAGGGCCACGGCACCGAGAACGACTTCGTCATCGTCCCCGACCTGGACGGTCATCTGGAGCTGTCCGCGGCCGCCGTCGCCCGGATCTGCGACCGCCGCGCCGGTGTCGGCGGCGACGGGCTGATCCGCGTCGTACGGTCGTCGGCGCACCCCGAGGCGCGGGCCATGGCGGCCGAGGCCGAGTGGTTCATGGACTACCGCAACAGCGACGGCAGCATCGCCGAGATGTGCGGAAACGGCGTCCGCGTGTTCGCCCGGTACCTCCAGCGGGCGGGGCTGGCCGAGGAGGGCGATCTGACGATCGCGACCCGTGCCGGACTGCGGCACGTCCACATCGCCAAGGCCGCCGGTGGCGCCGGGGAGTCCGGCGCCCCGGACGCGGGCGCGGACGGCGGCGCGATCACCGTCGGCATGGGCAAGGCCGTGCTGCCCGAGCCCGGCGCCGACGGCGGTATCACCGTCGCGGTCGGCGACCGGACCTGGTCCGCCCGCAACGTCAGCATGGGCAACCCGCACGCGGTCGCCTTCGTCGACGACCTCGGCCAAGCCGGGGACCTGTTCACGGCTCCCGCCGTCCACCCCGCCTCCGCCTACCCGGACGGCGTCAACGTCGAGTTCGTCGTCGACCGCGGCTCGCGGCACATCGCGATGCGTGTGCACGAGCGCGGCTCCGGCGAGACCCGTTCCTGCGGCACCGGCGCCTGCGCCGTCATGGTGGCCGCCGCGCGCCGTGACGGGGCCGACCCGGGGGTCACCGGCCGGCCCGTCACGTACACGGTGGACGTACCCGGTGGGCGACTTGTGATCAGCGAGCGGCCTGACGGTACGGTGGAGATGACGGGCCCTGCCGTGATCGTTGCCGAGGGGGAGCTGGATCCCGCATGGCTGGACGCGGCCCTCGACTGACTCGTCCCTCTCATGGGTGATCCGTTTCACTCTGGGCGAGAGCCGGTCGGCCGTGCGTGGTGGGCTCGATAGCATCAAGCACCGGCCCCGGGGGAGTGCCCACGCCGGTTGACGCTCGACGCCGCCGGAGGTGCCCATGAGCGCAGAGGCCCCAGATCAAGCCGCTCTCGGCCGCAGGCGCGGCCTCCCCCGCATCGACCTGCGCAATATCCGCAGATTCGGCCGGGCCGCGCTGCTGGGACCGGCGTCCCGGGACCGGCTGCCGGACGCGATCGAACACGTCGCGAAGGTGCACCGCGCCTACCACCCCGGCGCCGATCTGGATGTGCTGCGCCAGGCGTATGTGCTCGCCGAGTCCTCCCACCGCGGCCAGATGCGCAAGAGCGGTGAGCCGTACATCACTCATCCGCTGGCCGTCACGCTCATCCTCGCCGAACTGGGCGCCGAGACCACCACGTTGACGGCGTCCCTGCTCCACGACACGGTCGAGGACACCGAGGTGACGCTCGACCAGGTGGGGGAGCAGTTCGGCGAGGAGGTGCGCTATCTCGTCGACGGCGTCACCAAGTTGGAGAAGGTCGACTACGGGGCGGCGGCCGAGCCCGAGACGTTCCGCAAGATGCTCGTCGCCACCGGCAACGACGTCCGGGTGATGTCGATCAAGCTCGCCGACCGGCTGCACAACATGCGCACCCTCGGCGTGATGCGCCCCGAGAAACAGGCCCGCATCGCCAAGGTCACCCGCGATGTGCTGATCCCGCTGGCCGAACGCCTCGGCGTGCAGGCGCTCAAGACCGAGCTGGAGGACCTGGTCTTCGCGATCCTCCACCCCGAGGAGTACGCCCGCACCCGGGAGCTGCTCCAGGCCCACGCGGACCGCCCCGATCCGCTCGCCCGCGCCGCCGCGGACGTACGGACCGTGCTGCAGGAGGCGGGCATCACCGCCGAAGTCCTGGTCCGCCCACGGCATTTCGTCTCCGTCCACCGCGCCGGGATCAAGCGGGGCGAGCTGACCGGATCCGACCTCGGGCGGCTTCTGGTCCTCGTCGCCGACGACGCGGACTGTTACGCGGTCCTCGGCGAGCTGCACACCTGTTTCACCCCGGTGATCTCGGAGTTCAAGGACTTCATCGCCGTCCCCAAGTTCAACTTGTACCAGTCGCTGCACACGGCCGTGGCCGGGCGCACCGGCGAGGTCGCCGAAGTCCTCATCCGCACGCACCAGATGCACCGGGTCGCCGAAGCCGGGGTGATCGCCCTCGGCAATCCGTACGCCCCGACCGAGGCCGCCGCCGCGCCCGAGGGCGAGCGGGCCGACCCGACCCGGCCCGGCTGGCTGTCCCGGCTGCTCGAATGGCAGAGCGCCACCCCCGACCCCGACATCTTCTGGACCGCGCTGCGCGACGACCTCGCGCAGGACCGGGAGATCACGGTCTTCCGGTCCGACGGCGGCACCCTGGGCCTGCCCGCCGGCGCGAGCTGCGTGGACGCCGCGTACGCGCAGTACGGCGAGGACGCCCACTCCTGTATCGGGGCCAGGGTCAACGGGCGGATCGCGACGCTCAGCACCGTGCTGTGCGACGGCGACACGCTCCAGCTGCTGATGACGGGTGACGCGGCCTCGTCCGGGCCGTCGCCGGAGTGGCTCGACCACGCCCGTACCCCGGCCGCGCGCATCGCCATCAACCGCTGGCTGGCCGCCCATCCGGCGGACCCGGCGCACGAGCCGTCGCAGGGCGAGGCGCCCGGCGGCGAGCACCTGCACGCCCCCGTGGAGCCGGAGGAGGCCGAGTCGGGAGAGGCCGAGCCGGAGGACATCGGGGACGCGGCCCCCGCCGTGCTCCCGGTGGCCTCCGCGGGCCGCCCGGAGGCGGGCATCGTCGTCGACCTGCCCGGTGCGATCGTACGGCTGGCCCGGTGCTGCACCCCCGTGCCGCCGGACGCGATCACCGGCTTCGCGGTGCGCGGCGGCGCCGTCACCGTCCACCGGGAGCGGTGCCCCGCCGTGGCGCGCATGACCGCGGCCGGGCGGGACCGGGTCGGGGTGCGCTGGTCGGAGCAGGACGACGGGGACGGGGGCGACTACCGGGTCACCCTCTTCGCGGAGGCGTTCAGCAGGCCGCATCTGCTCGCGGACCTCACCGAGGCCATCGCCGCGGAGGGCGCCGAGGTGGTCGCCGCCGCCGTCGAACCGCCGCGTGAGCAGCGGGTCCGCCATACGTACACGCTCCAGCTGTCCGACGCGGGCCGGCTGCCGACGCTGATGCGGGCCATGCGCGACGTACCCGGCGTCTACGACGTGACCCGGGAGGGCCGCCGGGTGGCGACCGCCCGTTCCTGAACTCCTTCGGGTGGATCGGGCCCGGGTGGGACTGCGTCCCCGCCCGGGCGCTGATAGCCGTAAGGCATGACGCATTCTCCGGGCCCCCGCCCCGGTCCTCTCCCGCGGACCTCCGGTCTTCCACGGATGGCCGGTCCCCTTCCGCGGATGGGGCGCCGCAGGACCGCCCTCGTGGCCGTCGCCCTGGCCGCCGTTCTCGCCTCGGTCGGCCCGTCCTCCGCCGCCGGGCCGGTGAGCGGCACGGGCCCGCGGCCGCTCGGCCTCGGCGACCCGCTCTACCCGCGGCTCGGCAATCCGGGCTACGACGTCACGGCGTACGACATCGCCCTGGACTACCGCCGCGCGGACCGGCCGCTGGACGCCGTCACCACTATCGACGCCCGCGCCACCGCCGGATTACGCACCCTCAACCTGGACTTCACTGAGGGCACCGTGCGCTCCGTACGGGTCGACGGCGCGCCCGCCGCGTTCGCCACCGCGGGCGAGGACCTGGTCATCACCCCGCGCACCAGGATCGGGCGGGGCGCGGATTTCCGCGTCACGGTCCGCCACACCAGCGATCCGGGGGACGGCGCGAGCGGCGGCTGGGTCCGTACCCGGGACGGGCTGGCCATGGCCAACCAGGCCGACGCCGCCCACCGGGTCTTCCCGTGCAACGATCATCCGTCCGACAAGGCGCTCTTCACCTTCCGGGTCACCGCGCCGAAGAACCTGACGGTCGTCGCCGGCGGCCTCCCGGCCGGGCGCGTCCGCGACGGGGCGCGCACCACCTGGGCGTATCGCCTCGCCCATCCCATGGCCACCGAGCTGGCGCAGGTCTCCATCGGCCGTTCCGCCGTGCTCCACCGCACCGGCCCGCACGGGCTGCCGGTGCGCGACGTGGTGCCCGTCGCGGACCGCAAGAAGCTCGCGAAGTGGCTCGCGCGCACCCCGGGGCAGCTGACCTGGATGGAGAAGAAGGCCGGGCCGTACCCCTTCGAGGACTACGGCGTGCTGATCTCCCACGCCACCACGGGCTTCGAGCTGGAGACCCAGACGCTCTCGCTCTTCGAACGCGGCCTGTTCACCGATGACGGGTATCCGCGGTGGTACGTCGAGTCGATCATGCTGCACGAACTGGCGCACCAGTGGTTCGGCGACAGCGTCAGCCCGCGCCGCTGGGCCGATCTGTGGCTCAACGAGGGCCACGCCACCTGGTACGAGGCGCTGTACGCGGAGCAGTACGGCAAGGCGAGCCTGGAGCGGCGGATGCGGCTGGCCTATGAGCAGTCCGACGCCTGGCGCGCCGCCGGAGGGCCGCCCGCCGCGCCCAGGCCCGCCGAACCCGGCAAGCAGATCGGGCTCTTCCGGCCGATCGTCTACGACGGCAGCGCTCTGGTCCTGTACGCGCTGCGGCAGCGGATCGGCCGGGCGGACTTCGAGCGGCTGGAGCGGCAGTGGGTGGTCCGCCACCGGGACGGCGTGGCCTCGACCGCCGACTTCGTCCGGCTCGCCTCGGAGGTGGCGGGCCGGGATCTGAACGGCTTCCTGCACCCCTGGCTGTACGCGAAGAAGACGCCGAAGATGCCCGGGCACCCGAACTGGAGGTCCACCCCGAAGCCGGGAGCGAAGCCGGGATCCAAACCCGGTGCGAAGCCGGGCTCGAAACCGGGTGCGAAGCAGGGCGCCGGGCCCGCGGCCCGCGCCACCCCGCACGGCCCGGCGGCGCGCCACACCGCGAAACCCGGGTGACTGCCCCGCTGCCGCGTGCGACCATCGAGGGGTCGGCGTCGCGGCCGAGCGGTGGGGAATCCCACGGGCCCGTCGTGCGTTGTCGACAGTGACGATATCCCTCGACGTAAGGATTCCTTTGACCCACTCCTCTTCCCTTCCGCAGGACCGGCAGCGCCTCGCCGAGAGCCTTCGGGCCGACGCCCTGATGGAAGAGGACGTCGCCTGGAGTCACGAGATCGACGGGGAGCGTGACGGCGACCAGTACGACCGCTCCGACCGCGCCGCACTACGGCGTGTGGCGGGACTCTCCACCGAGCTGGAGGACGTCACCGAGGTCGAGTACCGGCAGCTGCGCCTGGAGCGCGTGGTGCTGGTCGGCGTCTGGACGTCCGGCACCGTGCATGACGCGGAGAACTCCCTCGCCGAACTGGCCGCGCTCGCGGAGACCGCGGGCGCTCTGGTGCTCGACGGCGTCATCCAGCGCCGCAACAAGCCCGACCCGGCGACGTACATCGGCTCCGGCAAGGCCGAGGAACTGCGCGATGTCGTGATCGAGTCCGGTGCCGACACCGTCGTCTGCGACGGTGAGCTGAGCCCCGGCCAGCTGATCCATCTCGAGGACGTCGTCAAGGTCAAGGTGGTCGACCGCACCGCCCTGATCCTCGACATCTTCGCCCAGCACGCCAAGTCCCGCGAGGGCAAGGCGCAGGTCTCGCTCGCCCAGATGCAGTACATGCTGCCGCGGCTGCGCGGCTGGGGTCAGTCGCTGTCCCGGCAGATGGGTGGCGGTGGCTCCGGCTCGTCGGGCGGCGGTATGGCCACCCGTGGTCCCGGTGAGACCAAGATCGAGACGGACCGGCGCCGCATTCGCGAGAAGATGGCGAAGATGCGCCGCGAGATCGCCGAGATGAAGACCGGCCGTGATATCAAGCGGCAGGAGCGCAGGCGCCACAAGGTGCCCTCCGTCGCGATCGCCGGATACACCAACGCGGGCAAGTCCTCGCTGCTCAACCGGCTCACCGGCGCGGGCGTCCTGGTGGAGAACGCGCTGTTCGCCACCCTGGACCCGACCGTGCGCCGGGCCGAGACGCCCAGCGGGCGGCTCTACACGCTGGCGGACACCGTCGGCTTCGTCCGCCATCTGCCGCACCACCTGGTCGAGGCGTTCCGCTCCACCATGGAGGAGGTCGGCGACGCCGATCTGATCCTCCATGTGGTGGACGGCTCGCATCCGGCGCCGGAGGAGCAGCTGGCCGCGGTGCGCGAGGTGATCCGTGACGTGGGCGCGGTCGGCGTGCCCGAGATCGTGATCATCAACAAGGCGGACAAGGCCGACCCGCTCGTGCTGCAGCGGCTGCTGCGCATGGAGCGGCGCGCGATGGCCGTCTCGGCCCGCTCCGGGCAGGGCATCGACGAACTGCTCGCGGTGATCGATGACGAGCTGCCCCGGCCGCAGGTCGAGATCGAGGCCCTGGTGCCGTACACCGAGGGCAAGCTGGTCTCGCGTACGCACGCCGACGGTGAGGTGATCTCCGAGGAGCACACCCCCGAGGGCACCCTGCTCAAGGCACGGGTGCACGAGGAGCTGGCAGCCGAGCTGCGGCGGTTCGTACCGGCCGCGGCGGGCGCACGGCAATAGGACCGACGGCACCGTTCACGGCGAAGGCCCGCCCCCGTTCCGGGGGCGGGCCTTCGCCGCTGTGCCGATCTGCTCGCGGGTGACTACTGGCCCGCGAACTTCTTGCTGACCGCGTTGTAGACGCCCTTGGCCTCGGGGCCGAGGTGCGGGCCCGCCAGCCAGGTGGCGTTGGACGGGCCTATCGAGGTGTTGGACACCAGCGCGGGCTTGCCGTCCGCACCGTTCGCGACCCAGCCGCCGCCGGACGAACCGGCGGTCATCGTGCAGCCGATGCGGTACATGGTCGGCTGCTTGGCATCCAGCGACAGCCTGCCCGGCTGGTCGGCGCACTGGTTCATCTTCTGGCCGTCGAACGGTGGGGCGGCCGGGTAGCCGGTGGCCGTGATCTCGTCGATGGACTTCACGGCCGGGGCGTTGAAGTCGACCGGCAGTGCGCCGCCGACCGTCTCCTCCAGCGACTTGCCGCCGCTGACCTCCGGCTTCACATGCATGACCGCGAAGTCGTACGGGGCGCCCTTGCCGCCGGTGGCCGCGCCGCTGTCGATCCACTGGGACGAGGTCTGCGCCCAGTCGGCCCACCAGACACCCTTGGGGGCCAGCTCTTCCTTCGTGGCGTTCTCCAGCGCGGCCGCCGACTTGCCGGAGTCGTTGTACGAGGGCACGAACATCAGGTTCTTGTACCAGCCGCCGCCCTTGCCCGCGTGGACGCAGTGGCCCGCCGTCCAGACCATGTTGGACTTGCCGGGGTGGGCGGGGTCCTCGACCACGGTCGCGGAGCAGACCATCGATCCCTCGGGGCCGTCGAAGAAGACCTTGCCCGCGTAGGGAACGCGGGAGCTGTACGGGCTGTCGACCTCCTGCGCCTTCACCGGCTGCGGATCGGGGTCGGTCACACCCTGGTCGTCAGCGATATCGCTGTCGTCGACCTGCTCCTCCGGCTCCTGCGCATCCCGCATCCGGTCCGGCTTCCACAGCCCCTTGATGATCGGGTTGATGAAGTCGCCCGCCTCGCGGAGCCAGTCGTCCCGGTCCCACTTGTTCCAGGCGCCGTTCTTCCACTCGTCCAGATCGACGCCGAGATTCTTCAGCTTGTCGTTGAGGTTGTCGGGCAGCTTGATGTCGTCCGCGCCCTGCTGCGCCGACGAGGCGGACGCCTTGGCGGCATCGGCCGAGTCGTCCGACGATCCGCACGCGGTGGCGCTGAGCGCCAGCACGGCGGCGACGGCCGCCGTCGCGAGCGCGGGTCGGCGTTTGAAAGGCATGGGCGGAACTCCCCCTGATGTTCTGAACGGCTTCACGGCCTGTCCGGAATTGTCATGCTCCCCCCGACAGCGGGGTGATCCCCCACTATGCCGGTGTCGCCTACGACGGCTGCAGGCGGGTCCTTGGTTCCCGGCGGCAACGATCTTCGGCCAGCCCGTGATCCCGGGCCTGACCCGTCGTTGGTACGTACGGGGGACTGCCGGAGGGTGTTCAGCAGCGAGAGGACCGTGAGCCGTGGCCATGACCCAGCTCCCGCCGATGACGCCGGACCCTTCGCCGCCCGTCGTGCCGTACGGCGAAGGGTCCGGCGAGGACGCTCCGGGCATCCTGCGACGCCAGTCGCTGCGGGAGTCGGCCGCCCGCACCTACGCCCGGGCGCTGCCCATCGTCCCGGTGCGCGCCCGCGGGCTGACGATCGAGGGAGCCGACGGCCGCCGCTACCTCGACTGCCTCTCCGGGGCCGGGTCACTGGCGCTCGGGCACCACCATCCGGTGGTGCTGGAAGCGATCCGCGCCGTCCTGGACTCGGGAGCGCCGCTCCAGGTCCTGGACCTGGCCACCCCGGTCAAGGACGCCTTCACGGACGAGCTGTTCGCCACGCTGCCGCCCGAACTCGCCGCACACGCGCGGGTGCAGTTCTGCGGTCCCGCGGGCACGGACGCCGTCGAAGCCGCGCTCAAGCTGGTACGGACCGCCACGGGGCGAGACGGTCTGCTGGCCTTCTCCGGGGCCTACCACGGGATGACGGCCGGGGCGCTGGCCGCCTCCGGCGGCGCCCCCACGCCGAGCGTGACCCGGCTGCCCTTCCCCTACGACTACCGCTGCCCGTTCGGGGTGGGCGGCGAGCGCGGGGCGGAACTCGCGGCGCGCTGGACCGAGCGGCTGCTGGACGATCCGAAGGGCGGGGCGGGCGCACCGGCCGGGATGATCCTCGAACCGGTACAGGGCGAGGGCGGGGTGATCCCCGCACCCGACGGCTGGCTGCGCCGGATGCGGGAGATCACCGCGGCCCGCGGTATCCCGCTCATCGCGGACGAGGTGCAGACCGGCGTGGGGCGCACCGGATCCTTCTGGGCGGTCGGGCACAGCGGCGTGGTGCCCGATGTGATGGTGCTGTCGAAAGCCATCGGCGGCAGCCTGCCGCTGGCCGTGGTGGTCTACCGGGAGGAGCTGGACTCCTGGCGGCCGGGCGCCCACGCGGGCACCTTCCGGGGCAACCAGCTGGCGATGGCGGCGGGCGCGGCCACCCTCGCCTACGTCCGCGAGAACGACCTCGCGCAGCGGGCCGCGGTCGTGGGCGAGCGGATGCTGACGCGGCTGCGCGCCCTCGCCGCGCGGTGGCCCCACATCGGGGACGTCCGCGGCCGCGGCCTCATGATCGGCCTCGAGCTGGTCGACCCGGCGGAACCGGAACCCGGCCCCGGGCGCGCTGAGGCCACGGCCGACACCGCCGCGACGACCGGTGCCCTCGCCGGTGCGGACGGCCGCGCTGCCGTCCGTACGGACACCGGTGCCGCCGCCCGTCCCGCTGCTCGGTCCGCCGCCCCGATGCTGGCGGCCGCCGTACAGCGGGAGTGCCTGCACCGCGGTCTGATCGTCGAACTCGGCGGCCGCCACTCCGCCGTGATCCGCCTCCTTCCGCCGCTGACCATCACCGACGAGCAGGCCGAAGCCGTTCTGGATCGGCTCGCCGATGCCCTGGAGGCCGCGATCCGCGCTCTCGGTGATCGCGCCGCCCAGGAACTCCCGCCGCCCGCCCCGCCCTTCACCGGAGGCCGCCGGTGACGCGCCCCGCGGCCGTGAGAAGACCGCACCACCACCGCACCACCGAAGGAGGCAGGCGCCAGGCTCCCGGCGTGAAGGCCGTGACACGAGCGCCGCACCCACCATGCCGCACTCCCCTGGGCGAGCCCCCCTCCGTCCCCAGCCGGACCCGGAGGACGGTGCCATGAGCGACCGGACGGTACGCGCCCCCGCCGCCGGACACCCCCGAGCCGAGGGTGAGGCACCGCCCACCGCGCCCTCCACGCCCTCCGTGCCCTCAGCGCCCCCAGGGGCCGTGGTGGAGCCGACGACGGGACTCCCACCCGCGACCGTGCCGACGGAACCACAGCCACGGACGCCGCACCCGGCGGTCGTATTGCCCCAGCCCGCGGCACCCGCACCGTCGGCAGCCTCTGCCGCGCCGCCCCTCGTCGTGACGGCTCCGGAGCCGCGTCAGGACCACAGTGGTCATGACGTACCCGAGGACCCCGCTCCCTCCGCCGGGTACGACCCGCTCGACCATCCCGATCCCCAGCTCGCCGCCGACGCCGCGGGGGTCGAGAACCTGCTGCGCTGCTGGGTACGGGAGACCGCCGCAGGGCCCCCGGACGGTGACATCCTGCGCATCCCCCTCGCTGCGAGCGGCACCTCGCTCCAGGTGCCCGTGCCCTACTGGTCGGCCACCGGCTGGCACCGCTTCGGCCCACCGGTGCTGGAACACGGGCCCTGGGACGCCCCCGCCGTCGGCGCGGTGGCCCTCGCCGCGCTGCTCACCCGGGAGGCGGCGTACGCAGCCCGGCAGGACGAAACCGACGCGGAGGCATCCGAACTCATCGGCCGGGTTGCCGACTCCGTCCGACGCACGGCCCAATTCCTCGCCCACCGCCGGGCCGTGCCCGCCGACCCCGGCGCCGGTACCCCCTTTCTCAGCGCGGAACAGTCCCTCCTCCTCGGCCACCCCCTTCATCCCACGCCGAAGAGCCGCGAAGGTCTCTCCGACGCCGCGACACCTGTCTGCTCACCCGAATCGCGCGGCTCCTTCCCCCTGCACTGGCTGGCCGTTGACCGGTCCGTGCTCGCCTGCGAGTCGGCGTGGACCGAACGCGGCAGAACAGTGCCGGCCGAGAGGCTCGCCCTCTCTCTCGCGGGCAGCGGTCTGCAACTGCCCCCCGGAACCGTGCCCTTGCCGCTGCATCCCTGGCAGGCCCATGAGATCCGGCACCGCCCGGCCGCCGCCGAGCTGTTCGACGCGGGCCTGCTGCACGACCTCGGCCCGGCCGGCGGACACTGGCACCCCACCTCCTCGGTCCGCACCGTCTACCGGCCCGGCGCGCCCGCGATGCTCAAACTCTCCCTCGGACTGCGGATCACCAACTCCCGCCGTGAGAACCTCCGCAAGGAGCTTCGCCGTGGCGTCGAGGTGCACCGGCTGCTGCGCAGCGGGCTGGCCGAGCAGTGGCGGGCTGCCTTCCCCGGGTTCCCCGGCTTCGACATCGTCCGTGACCCGGCCTGGCTCGCTGTGGACGGGCCGGACGGCGACCCCCTGACCGGGCTCGACGTCGTCATCCGGCACAACCCGTTCGGCCCGGGCGACGACGCCGTCTGCGTCGCCGGGCTCCTCTCGCTCCGGCCCTGGCCGGGGCGGCCCGCCATGCGCTCACGCCTGTCCCACCTCGTCGCCCGGCTCGCCGCCCGCACCGGCCGCTCCTCGGCGGCCGTCAGCGCCGAGTGGTTCCTGCGCTATCTGCACGCGGTCGTACGCCCCGTGCTCTGGCTGGACGGAGAGGCGGGCATCGCCCTGGAAGCACACCAGCAGAACACCCTGGTGCTGCTGGACCCGGACGGCTGGCCGGTCGGGGGCCGCTACCGGGACAACCAGGGCTACTACTTCCGTGAGTCCCGGTATGACGATCTCCAGCGGCGACTGCCCGGCATCGGCGGGCGCAGCGACACCTTCGTGTCCGACGAGGTCACCGATGAGCGCTTCGCCTATTACCTCGGCGTCAACAACGTCCTCGGCGTGATCGGAGCGTTCGGGTCGCAGCGGCTCGCCGACGAGCGCGTGCTGCTGGCCGCGTTCCGCCGATTCCTCACCGACGCCGCGTCCGGCCCCGGCAAGCTCCGCTCGCGGTTGCCCGCCCACCTCCTCGAGACACCCAACCTGCGCTGCAAGGCCAATCTGCTCACCCGCCTGCGCGGCCTGGACGAACTCGTGGGGCCGGTCGACACCCAGTCCGTTTACGTCACCATCGCCAACCCCCTTGTCACTTCCGCCGCTTCCACGGCATGACGTCCGTACCCCACCGCCGATCACGCCCCTCACGGCGCGTCTGAGATCCATGAGAGGAGAGCGTCGCCGTGCCGCACTCCGACTCCAGCACCGACGACACCATCGACATGCGGATGCGCCAGGAAGAAGACACCGCGCGAATGCCCGAGAGCCAGCTGACCGGCCCGGAGTGCGACAGCCGACCCGATCTGCTGGACCGCATTTGCGAATGGGGACCCACCAGCACCCCGGCGGGGGCCTTCCAGCTGGTCCCGGTCCGCATCGGGCGCGATCTGCGCCTCATCGCCCGATGGATGAACGACCCCGCCGTGGCCGCCTTCTGGGAACTCGACGGCTCGGACGACATCACGGCGAGCCACCTGGGCGGCCAACTCGACGGCGACGGCCGGAGCGTGCCCTGCCTGGGAGTGCTGGACGGCGTCCCGATGAGCTACTGGGAGGTGTACCGCGCCGATCTCGACCCGCTCGCCCGGCACTACCCGGCCCGCCCGCACGACACCGGCATCCACCTGCTCATCGGCCGCGTCAGCGACCGCGGCCAGGGCCTCGGCACGATCCTGCTCCGCGCCGCCGCCGATCTCGTGCTCGAACGCCGCCCGTCCTGCGCGCGCGTGGTGGCCGAACCCGACCTGCGCAACACCCCCTCCGTCGCCGCCTTCCTCGGCGCCGGTTTCCGCTTCTCCGCCGAGGTGGACCTCCCCGGGAAGCGCGCGGCACTGATGCTGCGCGACCGCGCCCTGCGCCACCTGCTGTGAGCCATCGTGACCCCCTGTGCTCCGCGGCGGCCTCCGAATGCCGCCCTTTCCTCTGATACACCGCTCGGCCCGCCCAGGTTCCGCCGACGCCACGCGCTCACTCCACGGAGGGTGATGCGACCGCCGACGAGAGTGATGTCGGTGCCGCCGCGTAGGCTGGCAGCCCTATGACTGACACGTCCTCGCCTCCCCTCGCAGACCTGCTGCACGCCGCCGTCACCGCCGTCGGCGGCACCGAACGACCTGGCCAGACAGCCATGGCCGAAGCCGTGGCGGAGGCGATCGACGACAGCTCCCATCTGCTGGTCCAGGCCGGCACCGGCACCGGAAAGTCGCTCGGCTATCTGGTGCCCGCCCTCGCCCACGGCGAGCGTGTCGTCGTCGCCACGGCGACCCTCGCCCTGCAGCGCCAGCTGGTCGAGCGCGATCTGCCGCGTACCGTCGACTCCCTGCATCCGCTGCTGCGCCGCCGCCCCGAATTCGCCATGCTCAAAGGGCGGTCCAACTACCTGTGCCTGCACCGCCTCCACGAAGGTGTGCCGCAGGAGGACGCCGACGAGGCCGGACTGTTCGACCCCTTCGAGGCGGCGGCGCCCACCAGCAAGCTGGGCAAGGACCTGATGCGGCTGCGCGACTGGTCCGACGAGACCGAGACGGGCGACCGCGACGACCTGACGCCCGGCGTCTCCGACCGTGCCTGGTCCCAGGTATCGGTCACCTCCCGGGAATGCCTCGGCGCGTCCAAGTGCGCCTATGGCGCGGAGTGCTTCGCCGAGGCCGCCCGCGAGCGCGCCAAGCTCGCCGAGGTCGTCGTCACCAACCACGCGCTGCTCGCCATCGACGCCATCGAGGGCGCCCCGGTGCTGCCCAGCCACGAGGTGCTGATCGTCGACGAGGCGCATGAACTGGTCTCCCGCGTCACCGGCGTCGCCAGCGGCGAGCTCACCCCCGGCCAGGTCAACCGGGCGGTGCGGCGCGCCGCCAAGCTGGTCAACGAGAAGGCGGCCGACGCACTCCAGACCGCCTCGGAGACCTTCGAGCGGATCATGGAGCTGGCGCTGCCCGGCCGCCTCGAGACCATTCCCGAGGACCTGAGCTATGCCCTGATGGCCTTGCGCGACGCGGCCCGTACGGTGATCTCCGCGCTCGGCGCCACCCGTGATGCCTCGGTTCAGGACGAGGACGCCGTCCGCAAGCAGGCTCTGGGCGCGGTGGAGAACATCCACCAGGTGGCGGAGCGGATCGTGGAGGGCTCCGAATTCGACGTGGTCTGGTACGAGCGGCACGACCGTTTCGGTGCTTCGCTGCGCGTCGCCCCGCTGTCCGTGTCCGGCCTGCTGCGCGAGAAGCTGTTCGATGACCGCTCGGTGATCCTCACCTCCGCCACTCTCAAGATCGGCGGGGACTTCAACGGCGTGGCGGCGTCGCTCGGCCTCAAGCCCGAGAGCCCCCAGGACCCCGAGGGCGGCGAGGAGTCCGCTCCGCGCTGGCAGGCCCTCGACGTCGGCTCGCCCTTCGACTACGCGAAGCAGGGGATCCTCTACGTCGCCAAGCATCTCGCGCAGCCCGGCCGCGAGGGCAGCCGCAGCGACATGCTGGATGAGCTGGCCGAGCTGGTGGAGGCCGCGGGCGGGCGCACGCTCGGGCTGTTCTCGTCCATGCGTGCCGCCCAGGCCGCCGCGGAGGAGCTGCGCGGACGGCTCGACATGCCCATCCTCCTCCAAGGCGAGGAGACCCTCGGCGAGCTGATCCGGGCGTTCGCCGCCGATGCCAGGACCTGCCTGTTCGGCACGCTGTCGCTGTGGCAGGGCGTGGACGTGCCGGGCCCGAGCTGTCAGTTGGTGGTCATGGACCGGGTGCCCTTCCCGCGCCCCGACGACCCGCTGATGAGCGCTCGCCAGAAGGCGGTGGAGGAGGCCGGTGGCAATGGCTTCATGGCGGTCGCGGCCACGCACGCCGCCCTTCTGATGGCGCAGGGCGCGGGCCGCCTCGTCCGAGCCTCCGGGGACCGCGGCGTCGTCGCCGTTCTGGACCCGCGGGTCGAGCGGGCCCGCTACGGCTCGTTCCTGCGCAAGACCATGCCGGACTTCTGGTACACGACCGACCGCAACCAGGTGCGTCGTTCCCTGGCCGCGATCGACGCGGCGGCCAAGGCCGACGAGGCGTAGCGCGCGGGCATACAGCAGGGCCCCGGAACCGGCGCAGTGGTCCCGGGGCCCGGTCGTTGGGTGCGCGCTGGGGGCGCACCTCGGACCGTCGGCTCAGACGCGCCGCAGCACCGCGACGACCTTGCCCAGAATGGTCGCCTCATCACCGGGGATCGGCTGGTACGCGGCGTTGTGCGGGAGGAGCCAGACATGGCCGTCCTCGCGCTTGAAGCGCTTCACCGTCGCCTCCCCGTCGAGCATGGCGGCGACGATGTCCCCGTTCTCGGCGACGGGCTGGCGGCGCACCGTGACCCAGTCCCCGTCGCAGATGGCGGCCTCGATCATGGAGTCGCCCACCACCTTCAGGACGAAGAGCTCACCGTCGCCGACCAGCTGGCGGGGGAGGGGGAAGACGTCCTCGACCGACTCCTCGGCAAGGATCGGCCCGCCGGCCGCGATCCGGCCGACCAGCGGGACGTAGGAGGCGGCGGGCTTGCCGGTGGTGTCCGTCGGCTGCGTGCTGGGCTGGTCCGAGCCACGGACCTCGTACGCCCGGGGCCGGTGAGGGTCACGCCGCAGGAAGCCCTTGCGCTCCAGCGCCATCAGCTGATGGGCGACGGACGAGGTGCTGGAGAGGCCCACCGCCTGGCCGATCTCCCGCATGGACGGGGGGTAGCCGCGCCGCTGCACAGAGTCGCGGATGACCTCGATGACGCGACGCTGCCGGTCGGTCAGCCCTGAGCTGTCCGCCCGGATTCCTGGCGGTCGCCCGGGTAGTGATCGGGTCGTCTTCTGCCCCTCCGGGTTCGTGCTCGCGTCGTTGATCGCGTGAGTCTGATTCATCGCGTGCGGCTGTTCGAGTCGGCTCTGGGAGCGCTCCTGGGCGGTAACAGCGGCGCTCTCTGCGGTGGTGGTCACGACGGCCCCTCTCGAGATGTTCTCCCTAGTTGGACAACGGTAGTTGCTTTCGAAAGGTTGCGCCAAACACACGTTCGAGTGAAATATCCCGGATGAGCTGACGTGATCACAGGACTGGGTGTATAGGGCGGTTCCGGCGCGGATTGATGGGGGGCTTCGGCCGTGCCCGGCGGCGGGCTTCAGTCGTATCCGGCGGCGCGGCTCAGTCTTGCACCCCGGTCCCCGTGGATCCGGGACCAGTGGGGTTCGCGTAGTCTCGTGCCTGCTCCCGAGCCGTGACACGCCATCCGGGACGATTGAGTGCCAGACACCAGATCTAGTGGTTTGATGGATGTCAGCCACCCACAGCTTGTGGTCCCTGGTGATTCGTTGCCGAGATCTTCGCCTATGCTTGTGGTCGCTTCGACGGGCCTGCGCGGCCGGTCGGGGCTTATCAGTCATGCGCCGTTCTTGAGGGTGAGGGAGGGTACGGAATCATGCACTGCCCCTTCTGCAGGCACCCCGACAGCCGTGTCGTCGACAGCCGGACCACGGATGACGGCTGCTCGATCCGCAGGCGCCGCCAGTGCCCCGACTGTTCGCGCCGCTTCACGACCGTGGAGACCGCGTCGCTGATGGTGATCAAGCGGAGCGGGGTCACCGAGCCCTTCAGCCGCGACAAGGTCATCTCCGGCGTCCGCAAGGCATGCCAGGGCCGTCCCGTCACCGAGGACGCCCTCGCCAAGCTCGGCCAGCGCGTGGAGGAGGCCGTACGGGCCACCGGCAGCGCCGAGCTGTCCACCCATGACGTGGGGCTCGCCATACTCGGTCCGCTCCAGGAGCTGGACCTCGTCGCCTACCTCCGCTTCGCCTCCGTCTACCGCGCCTTCGACTCGCTCGAGGATTTCGAGGCCGCGGTCGCGGAGCTGCGTGACCAGCAACGGCCTCCCGCGCGCGACCGCGGGCCCGGCGCCGATGGGGCCGCGGAGGCCCCCGCGCCCGTCACCGCCGTCGACTGACCGGCGGCCGAAGACCTGCCCGGGGCGCATCGCGCTTCCGGGTGAAAGACAAGAGACACCGTGCCTGGGAAGAAATGGGCACATCAGGGCGTTTTCGCCCGTACAGGGAGGCGGAATGACAGAGACGGCGAGCGGCCCCGCACGAGGCTCCCGCTCCAAGGGAAGCAGGAACAAGGGTCTGCGTATCGAGCGCGTCCACACCACCCCCGGCGTGCACCCGTACGACGAGGTGGCCTGGGAGCGTCGTGACGTCGTCATGACCAATTGGCGTGACGGGTCGGTCAACTTCGAGCAGCGCGGCGTGGAATTCCCCGACTTCTGGTCGGTGAACGCGGTCAACATCGTCACGAGCAAGTACTTCCGCGGCGCGGTCGGCTCCCCGACCCGCGAGGCCAGCCTGAAGCAGCTCATCGACCGGGTGGTGGGCACCTACCGCAAGTCCGGCGAGGCCAACGGCTACTTCGCCTCCCCCGCGGACGCCGAGATCTTCGATCACGAGCTGACGTATGCGTTGCTGCACCAGGTCTTCAGCTTCAACTCGCCCGTGTGGTTCAACGTCGGAACCAAGCAGCCGCAGCAGGTCAGTGCCTGCTTCATCCTCTCCGTGGACGACTCCATGGAGTCGATCCTGGACTGGTACAAGGAGGAGGGGATGATCTTCAAGGGCGGCTCCGGTGCCGGCCTGAACCTCTCCCGCATCCGCTCCTCCAAGGAACTGCTCTCCTCCGGCGGCAACGCCTCCGGGCCCGTCTCCTTCATGCGCGGCGCCGACGCCTCCGCCGGAACGATCAAGTCCGGCGGTGCGACCCGCCGGGCCGCCAAGATGGTCGTGCTCGACGTCGACCACCCGGACGTCGAGGCGTTCATCGAGACCAAGGTCAAGGAGGAGGAGAAGGTCCGCGCCCTGCGCGACGCGGGCTTCGACATGGACCTGGGCGGCGACGACATCACGTCCGTCCAGTACCAGAACGCCAACAACTCGGTCCGCGTGAACGACGCGTTCATGAAGGCCGTGGAGTCCGGCTCGCAGTTCGGCCTGCGCAGCCGTATGACCGGTGAGCCCATCGAGGAGGTCGACGCCAAGTCCCTCTTCCGCAAGATGGCCGAGGCGGCCTGGGCCTGCGCCGACCCGGGCATCCAGTACGACGACACGATCAACCACTGGCACACCTCGCCGGAGTCGGGCCGGATCACCGCCTCCAACCCGTGCAGCGAGTACATGCACCTGGACAATTCCTCGTGCAACCTCGCCTCGCTCAACCTCATGAAGTTCCTGGAGGACGACGACGCCGGCAACCAGCGCTTCGACGCCGAGCGCTTCGCCAAGGTCGTCGAGCTGGTCATCACCGCGATGGACATCTCCATCTGCTTCGCGGACTTCCCGACCCAGAAGATCGGCGAGACGACCCGCGCCTTCCGCCAGCTGGGCATCGGCTACGCCAACCTCGGCGCCCTGCTGATGGCCACCGGCCACGCCTACGACAGCGACGGCGGCCGGGCCCTGGCGGGCGCCATCACCTCCCTGATGACCGGTACCTCGTACAAGCGCTCCGCCGAGCTGGCGGCCGTCGTCGGCCCGTACGACGGCTACGCCCGCAACGCGGACGCCCACAACCGCGTCATGAAGCAGCACTCGGACGCCAACGCCATCGCCAAGCGCGTGGACGACCTGGACTCCCCGGTCTGGGCGGCGGCCACCGAGGCATGGCAGGACGTGCTGCGCCTCGGCGAGAAGAGCGGTTTCCGCAACGCCCAGGCGTCGGTGCTCGCCCCCACCGGCACCATCGGCCTGATGATGGACTGCGACACCACGGGCGTCGAGCCGGACCTGGCCCTGGTGAAGTTCAAGAAGCTGGTCGGCGGCGGCTCGATGCAGATCGTGAACAACACGGTCCCCAAGGCGCTCAAGCGGCTCGGCTACCAGCCGGAGCAGGTCGAGGCGATCGTCGCCCACATCGCCGAGCACGGCAATGTGATCGACGCGCCGGGGCTGAAGCCCGAGCACTACGAGGTTTTCGACTGCGCCATGGGCGAGCGCTCCATCTCGCCGATGGGCCACGTGCGGATGATGGCCGCTGCCCAGCCGTTCCTGTCCGGCGCGATCTCCAAGACGGTCAACATGTCGGAGTCGGCCACCGTCGAGGAAATCGAGGAGATCTACTTCGAGGGCTGGAAGCTGGGCCTCAAGGCGCTGGCGATCTACCGCGACAACTGCAAGGTCGGTCAGCCGCTCTCCGCCAAGAAGAAGGAGGAGAAGGCGGCGGAGCAGGCCGAGCCGGAGGTCGAGAAGGTCGTCGAGTACCGTCCGGTCCGCAAGCGCCTGCCCAAGGGCCGTCCGGGCATCACCACGTCCTTCACGGTCGGCGGCGCCGAGGGCTACATGACGGCGAACTCCTACCCGGACGACGGGCTCGGTGAGGTCTTCCTGAAGATGTCCAAGCAGGGCTCGACCCTCGCGGGCATGATGGACGCCTTCTCCATCGCCGTCTCGGTCGGCCTCCAGTACGGGGTGCCCCTGGAGACGTACGTCTCGAAGTTCACCAACATGCGCTTCGAGCCGGCCGGCATGACGGACGACCCGGACGTGCGGATGGCCCAGTCGATCGTCGACTACATCTTCCGCCGGCTGGCGCTGGACTTCCTGCCGTTCGAGACCCGGTCGGCGCTCGGCATCCACTCCGCCGAGGAGCGCCAGCGTCACCTGGAGACCGGTTCGTACGAGGCGTCCGAGGACGACGTCGACGTCGAGGGCCTGGCCCAGTCGGCGCCGCGCCGGCTGGAGGCCCCGAAGGCCACCACGGCCGTGTCCCAGTCCGAGACGTCCGCCCCGAAGGAGGCCCACAGCTCGACCGAGCTGGTCGAGATCCAGCTGGGCCTGAACGCCGACGCACCGCTGTGCTTCTCCTGCGGCACCAAGATGCGCCGCGCGGGCAGCTGCTACCTGTGCGAGGGCTGCGGCTCGACGAGCGGCTGCAGCTGATCGTCCGCCCTGGCGGGTGACCTTCGATGCGGGGCGTGGCCTTCGGGCCGCGCCCCGCTTGCGTGGGTGTGGACAGGCAGAAGTCGGGGGACTGTAGCGGTTCGGGTATCTCCTGTCACTCGACTTCTCACACGCACCATGAAATTCGGCAACGCCCCGACTGGAGCCCGATGTGCAACGGCTGTTGTCCGGGCTCAGCGGCGTCCTGTACGGAAGCGCCTGGTACGCGCCCCTTCCCGGAGGGCAGCAGCTGCAGGCGGGCGTGCACACCGGGTCCGGGCATGCGGCTTACGGGCCCGGCGCCGGAATGCCGGGTGCCGGTGCGGGGCTTCCGGGGCCGGGCCCGGGGCGCAGGCGGCGCTGACGCCGGCCCATGGGGGAGGCCGGATGCGGTCTCCGTCGCGGCACCCTCGGTCCACCCCGCGGCGCTGGGTGGACGGTTTGCTGCGTGATGCGTGCCACCGCCGTGGCCGTAGGATGGCGCGGTGCTGGTCAAGTGGATTCGCTGCACCGTGGTGGACCGCCCGGGGTTCGAGCGCGGGCAGCGGAAGTGGGCGGGGATGCCCGGCGAGCCGGGATTCCGGGGGCAGGGCGGCGGCTGGAGCCGGGGGCGGCCGAACGTGGCGCACATCTTCGCGTTCTGGGAGAGCCGGGCGTTCTACGACTCCTTCATGGCGCGGTCGCACAATCGGTTGGCGGCCGCGCAGTCGGGCACGTACCGGAACATGCAGGTCCGGCTCTTCGAGCATCGCTTCGATGTGAAGGTCGGCTTCCAGCCCCGCTTCCATGACGCGGACGTGCTGCGGGTCGCGCACTGCCGGGTGCACGCGGACCGGGTGGACCACTTCACGCTGGTGCAGGAGAAGGTGTGGAATCCGGCGATGGCCGGGTCGCCCGGGATGCTGCGCGGGGTCTTCGGTGAGGCGCCGGGGAACGAGTTCCTCGTGCTGTCGATGTGGGACTCGGCCGCCGAGCACGGGAAGTACCGGGTGGAGCGGGTGGAGCGGCTGGGGCTGCGCGCACAGACGGAGGCGGACGTGGCCGCGATAGCCGGCGACGTGGTGGGCGTCGAGTCCGCCTGGACGGTCTGAGAACGCGACCGCGCCCGGCCGCCGCCCTCGGTCCCGCGTCCGATCGTCACCCGGCCGGGAGGTACGCCCCGGCCCGGACGCCGGCGGCGACCGCTGAACCGCTTGGCATGGAAGTCACGAAGCGCCTCCGCCGCGCGAGGGGACCGGAAGGCGGCGGCGAGGCCAGGGCCCGCAGATCGCCGTCGAGGATGCCGGTGTCGGGGGCCGTCCAGGAGTCCTCCCCGGCGAGCCGGAGCGCGTCGGCCACCAGCCCCTCGACGCTGCCCCAGCGCCGGTAGACCGTCGTTTTGTGGACGCCGGAGCGCTCGGCGACGTATTCGACCGTCCGGCCCGGGTAACCGTGCTCGGCGAGGCCGGTGAGCACCGCGTCGCGGACCGCGGCGCGGGTACGCGCGGTGCGCCCGCCGGGACGGACGGTGCCCGGGGTGTGAGCTGCGCCCTCCACGGACAATTGCGACTCGGGTTGCCTTAGCCGGTTTCCCTGTGTCACTTCAAGGTTAATGCAACTGTGGTTGTGTTTGCAGGTTCGATCGGCGGTCGTCCGGTGGCGGTGGAGGGGAGCGAGGCGGTTGCCGCACGCCCGATCTAGGGTGGGCGGCATGGCACGACCCCGGCGCATCATCCTCATACGGCACGGAGAATCGGAGGGGAACGCCGATGACTCCGTGTACGAACGCGTGCCCGACCACGCCCTGAAGCTGACCGAGACCGGGCGGCGGCAGGCGCAGGAGGCGGGCGTCCGGCTGCGTGCCACCTTCGCCGAGGAGCGCGTATCGGTCTATGTGTCGCCGTACCGGCGCACCCACCAGACCCTCGAGCTGCTCGGTCTGGATCCGTCCCGTACCCGGGTCCGGGAGGAGCCGCGGCTGCGCGAGCAGGACTGGGGAAACTGGCAGGACCGCGAGGACGTGCGGAAGCAGAAGGCGTACCGCGACGCCTACGGGCACTTCTTCTACCGCTTCGCGCAGGGCGAGTCCGGGGCCGATGTCTACGACCGGGTGGACGCGTTCCTGGAGAGCCTGTGGCGCAGCTTCGAGGACCCGGCGCATCCACCGAACGTCCTGCTGGTCACCCACGGGCTGACCATGAGGCTCTTCTGCATGCGCTGGCTGCACTGGAGCGTCGCCGAATTCGAGTCCCTGTCCAACCCGGACAACGCCGAGACGAGGATGCTGCTGCTGGGCTCCGACGGCCGTTACCACCTCGACCGCCCCTTCGAGCGTTGGTGCACCCCCGAGCCCTACGGACTCACCGGTTAGAGTGCCCGGCGATGACCACTGACCGTTACCACCGGGCTCTGGCGAGCCTGCGCGGGCTGTCCGTGGGCGATGCCCTCGGCTCCCAGTTCTTCGTGCCCGCCAACTATCCCTTCCTCAAGCGCCGTGAACTGCCACCCGCCCCCTGGCAGTGGACCGACGACACCGAGATGGGCGCCTCCGTGCTGGCCGTCCTCGCCGACCACGGCCGGATCGACCAGGATGCCCTCGCCCGGTCGTTCGCCGTGCGCCACGACTTCGACCGCGGATACGGCCCCGCCGTGAACCGGATGCTCCGGCTGGTCAGGGAGGGCGGCGACTGGCGCGATCTGGCCGCCGGGCTGTTCCAGGGGCAGGGATCATGGGGTAACGGCGCCGCCATGCGGATCGCTCCGCTGGGCGCCTGGTACGCCGGCGACGTGGAGCAGGCGACACATCAGGCGGAGATCTCCGCGTACACCACCCACCAGCACCGGGAGGCCGTGGCGGGGGCGATGGCGGTGGCCGCCGCGGCAGCCGTGGTGGCCGACCCGGCGGGCCACGGCGGGCCGGAAGCCCTGCTGGACCGGGTGATCGAGGCCGTTCCGCGCAGCGCCGTCCAGGCGGGGCTGCGGCGCGCCCTCGACATGCTGGACTACGCGGACGCCGGTACTGTCGCCGCGGTGCTGGGGTGCGGCCGCCGCACCAGCGCCCACGACACCGTGCCCTTCGCGCTGTGGGCCGCGGCACGGCACCTGGAGTCCTTCGAGGACGCGTTCTGGACGACCGCGCAGGCCGGCGGGGACGTGGACACCACCTGCGCGATCGTCGGCGGAGTGATCGCCTCCGGTTCTCGCGGCGCACCGCCTCGCGGATGGCAGGAGCGGACCGAGCCGCTCCCGGCCTGGATCCCGTCGGCGGACTGACGGACGGCGCCGTGCGTCGTCCCGGATCACGGCCGTGTCGCCGCGCGGTCGAACCGCCCCCGCGCCGTGCCGGGTTGGGTGTGGAGGCCGTCGGAGCCGTCCACGGCCGGGCCCATTCCGGCGGCCCGGGGGCGGAGCGCCTGATCCGGGTACACGGCGGCCGGGTGAGCGGCGTAATGTTGTCCTCGCCATGGCCTACCAACCGCCCACCCACAGTGTCGAGCGCTCGCTCCGCGCCACGACAGGAGCCAAGATCGTCGTCGGTGTCGACGAGGTCGGGCGAGGGGCCTGGGCAGGTCCGGTGACGGTCTGTGCGGCGGTCACCGGTCTGCGGCGTCCGCCGACCGGGCTCACGGACTCCAAGCTGCTGAGCCCCAAGAGGCGCACGGAGCTGGCGCACGAATTGGAGTCGTGGGTCACCGCGCACGCCCTGGGTCACTCCTCGCCCGAGGAGATCGACGACCTGGGGATGACGGCCGCGCTGCGGCTCGCCGCGACCCGGGCTCTCGACGGGCTGCCCGTCCGTCCGGACGCGGTGATCCTCGATGGCAAGCACGACTACCTCGGCGCTCCCTGGAGGGTCCGCACGGTCATCAAGGGCGATCAGTCCTGTGTGGCCGTCGCTGCCGCTTCCGTGATCGCCAAGGTGCGGCGGGACGCGTTGATGGCCGAACTGGGAGGCGCGCACGCGGACTTCCGGTTCGGGGACAACGCCGGATACCCGTCCCCCGTCCACCGCGCCGCCCTGCGGGAACAGGGGCCCACGCCCCATCACCGGCTGTCCTGGGCCTACCTGGACGGGCTGCCCCGCTGGCGGCATCTCAAGCGCGTGCGCAATACACCTGAACCGTCCGAGCCGGAGGTCGGCGGCCAACTCGGCTTCGACTTCTGAGCAGACCGACCGGTCCGAACCACCACCCGCCGGTGCGTCTCGCACCGACGTTTGATAGACATCAGCCCATGCCTCTCATCCCCGAGGAGCCTCAGATTCACGAGAGTGTCCCGGGTCCTCGCGCGACTCCGGCCGCAGGCCGCACCGCGCCGACCCCTCGTCCTGTCCCTGGTCCCGGCCCCCGCCCCGCCCCGCGGCGACCCGGCAGCCCCGGTCCGAACCGTGGTTCCGCCGGGACCTCGTCGGCTCCGTCGCAGCGCGCCACGAGCGATGCGGCGAAGCCCGCGCCGACCGCACCGGCGGCCCCGGCCGCCAAGACCGCCGCCGCCTCGACGGCCGCGCCCCAGATCCAGCTGATCCCCGCCTCGGTGGACGGCGCCCTGGACGCGGCGGACGAGGCGGTCGACCTGCTGCTGGACTCCGGCCGGGCGCCAGGCGACATCCTGGTCCTGACCACGGGGGACCAGCATCCCTGGGCGGCCCACGAGTTGTCCTTCGGCGAGGCGTCCTACTGGGCGCAGCACGACGCCGGTGACGACATCTTCTACGCCGCCGCGGACGCCGACCGCGCCAAGGGCCGCTCGGTCGTGGTCGTCGCCGTCAACGGCGGGGCGGACGATTCCGTGGCCGGTGCACTGCCCCGGGCGATGAGCCGTGCCTCGGCGCTGCTGATCGTCTGCGGTGACCCGCAGCGCATCAACACCCTCATGACCGCGGGCGTCTGATTCCGCACTTCCCGTACGCCCGGTGCCCGGCAGCCCCTGACGCGCGTCGAGGAGCTGTCCGGCGTCCGGCCGGTCGGCGGTCACACGGCCGCTGAGCGGTGCAGCACCTCGCGCGCCCTGCCCAGCGGCCGGGGCAGGGGTGCCGTGTCGCCATCGGGTGCGGAGGCTATCCCCAGTGCGGTCCGGAGCGAAGCGGAGTGCGGCCGTCGGCCGCCCCGCCCCTCGCCCAGGACCTGCCAGCCCTCCCGGGTCAGGGTGATGTACGCACCACAGCGCAGCCCGTGCAGGGTGCAGGCGTCCCGCAGCCCCCACATCCAGGCGCCGTCCTCTTCCGTCCACCGGCTCTCGCCCTCGCGGCAGTAGAGCAGCACGGCGGTGCGGATCGGTGAGCGGCGCCGCAGATCGTGGGGGATCACCCGGCGCAGTTGGCCCAGGAGTGCGTTGCGGAATTCCCATCCGTCGGGTGCGGCGGAGCCATGCTGCCTGAACGACGCGCTCGCCGTGAGGCGTTCCTCCGGATCGAGGACCGCGACGACGGCAGTCGAGGGAGTCGGCAGATGGCGGCTGTGCAGTCCGAGGACGACCTCACGCGGATTGCGCAGCAGTGGAATGCCGGCGGCGGCCCATTCGGAGGGTTCGAGCATCCGTCCCAGCCGGACAGCATGGTCGGCGGACGGTGGCGGAGCGAAGCCGAAGGTCACGGTCCTCCCTTCGTCTGCGCGCCCATGGTCCGTGCGAGGGTCGGGCGCGGGCGCACACCACGACACGGCCCCGTCAGGACCACGAGGGGTCGGCGCGGGGAGCTTCTGACAATTCTTGCGGGAAGCGCTGGCGCGCGGCAATGAGCAGTTGGCACACCTGGCCGGTTTGCGGCTATGTGCCTCCTAAATTCCTCACCCCCTCCGGGCCACCGCCGTGCTCAGCCCTGCACGGCGAGGACCAGCGGAAACACCTCGGCCGCACCGGCCCGGCGGAGCAGCCGGGCCGCGACGGCCAACGTCCAGCCCGTGTCCGCCAGGTCATCGACGAGCAGCACCGGGCCACCGGCCTCGGCCAGGGCCGCCGCCAGCGCGGGCGGCACGGTCAGCGCCCCGTGCAGCGCCCGCAGCCGCTGCGCGCTGTTGGTGCGCGGCACGCGGGTGTCCACCCCGGTGTCGTGGTAGGAGACGGTGCCCAGCAGGGGCATCCGGCCGACGGCGGCGATCCGCTCGCCGAGGCTCTGGATGAGCCGGGGCCGGGTGTGCGAGGCGATCGTGACCACACCCACCGGGCGGGCCGGTGCCTCCGGGGCGCCCGAAGCCCATCCTCCGGGGCCCTTGGCCCAGTCCGCGAGCACGGTCACCACCGCGCTCGCCACATCGTCGGGCACCGGGGTGTCCGGAGCCTGCGGGGCGAGCAGGGGACGCAGCCGGTTTCCCCATCCGATGTCGGACAGACGGCCGAGCGCCCGGCCGGCCGCGGCCTGCTCGCCCGCGGGAATACGTCCCTTGAGGTCGACACCGACGGCGGGCAGCCCGGTCGGCCACATGCGGCGCGGCTCCACCTCCACGCCGGGTCGGCCCAGCTCGCCACGCGCCGCGTCGAGGGAGGCGTCGGACACCTCGGTGGTGAACCGGGCCCCCGCGCAGTTGTCACAGCGGCCGCACGGGGCCGCCTTCTCGTCGTCCAACTGCTGCCGCAGAAACTCCATCCGGCACTCGCCCGTCGAGGCGTAGTCGCGCATCGCCTGCTGCTCCGCCTCGCGCTGCCGCGCCACCCACGCATACCGCTCGGCGTCGTAGGTCCAGGGCCGGCCCGTGGCGGTCCAGCCGCCGCGCACCCGCCGCACCGCCCCGTCGACGTCGAGCACCTTGAGCATCGTCTCCAGGCGCGAGCGCCGCAGCTCGACCTGCGGCTCCAGCGCGGGCAGGGACACCGGCCGGTCCGCCGCCGCCAGGACGTCCAGGGTGCGGCGCACCTGCTCCTCGGGCGGGAAGGCGAGCGAGGCGAAATAGCGCCAGATCGCCTCGTCCTCGCGGCCCGGCAGCAGCAGCACCTCGGCGTGCTCCACACCACGCCCGGCGCGGCCGACCTGCTGGTAGTAGGCGATGGGGGACGAGGGTGAACCGAGGTGCACCACGAAGCCGAGGTCCGGCTTGTCGAAGCCCATGCCCAGCGCCGAGGTGGCGACCAGCGCCTTGACCCGGTTGGCCAGGAGGTCCTCCTCGGCCTGCTGGCGGTCCGCGTTCTCGGTCTTGCCGGTGTAGGAAGCGACGGTGTGGCCGCGCTGCCGCAGGAACGCGGTCACCTCCTCGGCCGCGGCGACGGTGAGGGTGTAGACGATTCCGGAGCCCGGCAGGTCATGGAGGTGGTCGGCGAGCCAGGCGAGCCGGTGCGCGGCATCCGGCAGCGGCAGCACACCCAGGCTCAGGCTCTCCCGGTCCAGCGGCCCGCGCAGCACCAGCGCCCGCGCGCTCCCCTCGTCGTCGCCCGGCTTCTCCCGCCCGCCCGTGCCCAGCTGCTCGGCCACATCCGCGGTCACCCGGGCGTTGGCCGTCGCCGTCGTGGCCAGCACGGGCACGCCCTGGGGCAGATCGGCCAGCATGGTGCGCAGCCTGCGGTAATCGGGCCGGAAGTCATGGCCCCAGTCGGAGATGCAATGCGCCTCGTCCACGACCAGCAGCCCGGTGGCGGCAGCGAGCCGGGGCAGCACCTGATCGCGGAAATCGGGGTTGTTCAGCCGCTCGGGGCTCACCAGCAGCACATCCACCTCACCCGCGGCCACCTCCGCCTGGATGGTGTCCCACTCCTCGGCGTTCGCGGAGTTGATGGTGCGGGCGTGGATACCGGCCCGCGCCGCGGCCTCGACCTGGTTGCGCATCAGCGCCAGCAGCGGGGAGACGATCACGGTCGGGCCGCTGCCGCGCTCGCGCAGCAGCGCGGTGGCGACGAAGTACACCGCGGACTTGCCCCAGCCGGTGCGCTGCACGACCAGCGCCCGGCGGCGATCGGCGACCAGCGCCTCGATGGCCCGCCATTGGTCCTCCCGCAGCCGCGCGGAACCGGTGGTGTCCCCGACGAGGCGGGCCAGGACGCGGTCGGCCGAGATGCGCAGATTTTCGTCGCTCATGCCCCCATGCAACCCGATCCCCCCGACAACGCGCGAACGGGGCCCGCAGCCTGTGGATAACGTTATCCACAGGGCTGGCGGAGCCGACCGGCCTGAGGGACCGTCGGGTCATGACTCGAGACAACGACACGGCCGGCCTGTCCGGCGAGGAGCAGGTCACCCTCCGCAGCCCCGCCGAGCTGGCCGACGCCTTGCCCTACGTGCTGGGCTTCCACCCCGATGACAGCGTGGTGATGATCGCGTTGCACGGACCGCGCGGCCGGTTCGGCGGCAGACTCCGGCTCGGCATCCCCCGCGTCCGTGAGGAGTGGCCCGAGGTGTCCGATCAGCTCGCCGAGTGCCTGATCGGGGGCAGTGAGCGGCGTGGCGACCGGCCCGACGGGATCGTGCTGTTCCTGTGCCAGGAACCGGCCGAGGGCGAGTCCGGGCGGGACGTGATGGAGCGGCTGCGGCCCCTCGCTCAGCGCCTGCGCACCGCGTGCGGCGGCTTCGAGGTGCCGGTCTTCGAGGCGCTGTGCATTTCCGGCGGCCGGTTCTGGTCCTACGTCTGTCCCGACCGGCGCTGCTGTCCACCGGAAGGGGTGCCGCTCGCCATGCCGGGCACCTCGGTGATGGCCGCGGCGGCGACCTTCGCGGGGGTGCATGTGCGCGGTTCGCTGCGCGAGATGGAGGCCAGGCTCGCGCCGCTCACCGGGGCCCGCGCCGAGGGGCAGGAGCGGGCGCTGGACATGGCCGGGGGCCGACTCGTACCGAAAATCCTGGGAGGTGTGGACTGTGCCGCCGTGCGGGAGGAGACCCTGGGCCTCGCACGCCGGATGATGGACCGCTTGCGTGGCGCGCCGCCGATCGCCGACCCGGGCGCGGCCGATGCCCGGGACGACGGCCTGCTGGACGACGAGGAAACCGCCTCGGTGATCATCGGGTTGCAGGACCGAGTGGCCCGCGACCGGGCAGCCCAGTGGATGGAGGAGCCGGACGCGGAGGCGGCGCTGCGGCTGTGGCGCGCCCTGGCCCGCCGCTGCGCCGGCTCGTACGGGGAACACGCCGCGGCCCCGCTCACCCTGGCCGGCTGGGTCGCCTGGTCGTCCGGGGACGAGCCCTCGGCCCGGGTCGCGCTCGGCCGAGCGCTGCGGGTCGATCCGCACTACCTCTTCGCCAAGCTGCTCCACCAGGCGTGCAACGAGGGGCTCGACCCCGAGCTGTTGCGCCAGTGTCTGCGCCGCGACAGTGCGGACGAGGCGGTGCACGCCGCGGTCCACGAGGAGCTGCGGCGTATCGACGGCACGGCCGTGACGGCCCCCGAGCCCGCCGAGACGGCCCCCGAGCCCGCGGAGGCGGAGCCCGCGGCGGACGGCGGAGGGCATCCGGAGCGGACCGGGCGGCGATGGCCCGTTCGCACCACCGGACCGGGCGGCCCCAGTGGACCGGGCGCGTCCGGTGCCAGGCGGCGGCCGGAGGGCAGGGCCCGGACCCGGCGCAGGACGGGCGGGCGCGGCACCCGCAGCCGCCGCTGACCACGGGCGGCGCCGGACGGACCGTCAGGAACGCCCTCGGGCGTGATCGCCCCATGCGGAAGGAGGTACGAGCGCCGAACGGGAAAACGCCTGGGAGAGCGCTTTCGGCAACATTGCCGATCATGCTCAAGGGCCTGATTATCGTCAGGCAGACGACTATGATCGTCTCATGCCCTACGACCCATCGGCCTTCCCGGCTTTCGCCGTCACCGTGGATCTGGTCGTGCTCACCGTGCGGCGGCACGCACTGTGTGCGTTGGCCGTCCGCCGCGGCGAGCCGCCCTTCAAGGGGCGATGGGCGCTGCCCGGCGGTTTCGTGCGCGCCGACGAGGACCTGTCCGCCGCCGCGGCCAGGGAGCTGGCCGAGGAGACCGGGCTGCACGCCCATGACCCGGCGCTTCCGGTCCCGCCGAACGCCGCGCACCTCGAACAGCTCGCCACCTACGGCGACCCGAAGCGGGACCCCAGGATGCGGGTGGTCAGCGTCGCGCATCTGGCGCTGGCACCCGACCTGCCCGCCCCCCGGCCCGGAGGCGACGCCCACAGTGTCCGCTGGGCCCCGGTCGAGTCGCTGCTCGACCAGGAGGGAGCCTTCGGTCGGGACGCGGACCTGGCCGCCCCGCTCGCCTTCGATCACGCCCGCATCCTCGCGGACGGCGTCGAGCGCGCCCGCTCCAAGATCGAGTACTCCTCGTTGGCCACCGCCTTCTGCCCTCAGGAGTTCACGGTCGGCGAGCTGCGCCGGGTGTACGAGGCGGTGTGGGGTGTGGCCCTGGATCCGCGCAACTTCCACCGCAAGGTCACCGGAACGCCAGGATTCCTGGTGCCCACCGGGGGCACGACGACCCGTCAGGGCGGGCGGCCCGCCCAGCTGTTCCGGGCCGGGGGTGCCACGTTGCTCAATCCGCCCATGCTTCGTCCCGAGGTGTGACGGCCCGTGACACGACGACTCATCGGGGGGTGTATGTGCCGACGAAATAGGACATAGCGGGTTACCGTGCTCCGGTACGTCACCAGTCCCCACGTGCCACCGAGCGGTTCCATGCCCCGCGGGAGAAGCCATGATCCAGGCCACCGGACTGACCAGCGCCCGCCGCCGCAACCACGCGCCCGCCATCGACGATCTCACCTTCGAGGCCCCGCCGGGGCGTGTCACCGCCCTGCTCGGTGGTCCCGGCGCCGGGAAGACCAGTGCGTTGCGGCTGCTGCTGCAGCTCGACCGGGGCCATGGCTCCGCGTTCTTCCGGGGCCGCCCCCTGCACCGCATCCGGCGCCCGGCCCGTGAGATCGGCGTTCTCCTCGACGATGTCCCGGGGCATCCGGGTCGCACCGTGCGCGGTCATCTGAGAATGCTCGGTGCCGCCGCCGGGGTGCCCGCTGCCCGCGCCGATGTCGTCCTCGACGTCGTCGGTCTCACCGATCTGGCGGACGAGCGCCTCGGCGGTCTGACCCTCGGGATGGAGCGCCGTCTCGGTATCGCCACCGCGCTGCTCGGAGATCCGCACACCCTCGTGCTGGACGAGCCGGCGCGGGGCCTGTCGGTCCGTGAGACCGACTGGCTCAACGGGCTGCTGTGCGGATTCGCCGACCAGGGCGGCGCCGTGCTGATCACCACCGAGGACGCCGAGGGGGTCGCCCGCGTCGCGGACCGCATCCTCACGTTGGAGGCGGGCCGACTGGTGGCGGATCAGACGGTCGACGAGTTCTGCCGCACCCGGCTGCGCCCCCGTGTCGTCGTCCGCTCACCGCTCGCCGGCCGGCTGGCCGCCGTCCTGGAGGAGGAGGCGCACGCCGCCCGGGAGGCGGCGGAGGCCGAGCGGCGGGCGGAGCGTGCGGCGGCGGCCGAAGCGGCGGCGCACGCCCGGGCGGACGAGGCCGAGGAGGAAGGCAAAGCCGGGGTCAAGGTCAAGGCCAAGGCCAGGCTCGGCGGCCTGGGCCGCACCAAGGACAAGGCGGATGAGGGCGACGGCTCGTCCACGGGGGTGAGTGCTCCCGGGGCGGACGCCGAGCCCGCCACCGCTCTTGTACCTGTCCCGGCGCCCGGCGTCGAGGCGCCCGCGAGCGGTGTGGTGGCCGAGAGGGGGCCCGAGGCCGAGGAGGAGGCGGTCGCCGACCCGTTCTCGGTGGTGCGGGACGACGAGACCCGCATCTCCGTCTACGGCCTCCCCAGCGCCTCCGTCGGCGAGGCCGCCTACCGCCACGGCATCGTGGTGCACCGGCTGGTCGAGGAGGCCGCCGACCTGGGGCCCGCGACCCCCGCCGGAGTCCACGCCCGCGACCCCGAGGCCTCGCCGCCCCGGGTGCTCCACAGGCTCCGGCTCCCCGGCCCGGCCTGGCCGATGCGATACGAACTGCGCCGCGCCACCGGGGTGCGGACCGGCTGGCTGATCGGCGCCGCGGCGCTCGCCCTCTCGCTCCTCGCCTCCGTTCTGCTGGCCCGCGAGGGCGGCGCCGGGGAGCTGCACCGGCTCACCGGCTGGCCCGCCGACCTTCCGCTGCCGCCCATCGCGATCGCCGCCGGGCTGCTGGGCGCCCTCGCCTTCGGCGACGAGTTCCGCTATCCGGCACTGGCCCCCGCGCGGGACGCCGTACCGCAACAGGTCGGCCTGCTGGTCGCCAAGTTCGTCGTCTGCGCGGTCGGCGCCACGCTGCTGTCGCTCGGCGCCATCGTCCTCGACAGCGCGGCGCTCCTGCTGCTCGTCGGTGGGAACGCGGTGCCGCTTCCGAGCGACTGGCCGGTGCTGATGGCGAGCGTTTTCGGCCTCACCGTCGGCTGCTCCTGGGCCGGACTGCTCGCCGCGGGCGTCTTCCGGTCCACCGCGCTCGGGCTGGCCACGCTCCTCGCGGTGCCGCTCCTGGCGGTTCCCGTGGTCCGGCGCGCGATGGAAGAGCCGTCGCTGCACCTGTTCGTCGGGCTGCCGCACCGGCTGCGCGCCGTGGCCCTGGACCGCCCGCCGTCCATGCTCAACCGGGGAGTGGCGGCCGCGCTGCGACTCGCGGGCCAGCCCGTGGGGCAGGCCCTGATGCTGTCGGTGGCGGTGCTGCTGTTCGCCTACGCCCTCACCGGGCTGCGCGGCAGAAGGGCTCGCCAGTAGACGGCCCGGCCGCGCACCGGTGAAGGGTGCTGCTTTCTGTCCGAATCAGCGTCAATTGTGAGGTAATGGGCGATCACCCTTTCGTGTGCTTTTCACCAAAGACCTCAAGGGGCTCCGGAGCGTCGCCGACAAAGGATGCGTGAGTACCCTTGCGCACACCACCATGACCGCGGCTCGTCCCGCCGACTCCGGCCTCGCCGGCTCGGGCGAGCTTGACCGCTACTCCTACGCCGACGCCCCCGGCGCCGACCGCGGCAGCGCCCCCTCTTGGGACGGCGCGGACGCGGAGATCGGCCGGGTGGGCCGCCGCGCGGCCGGCAACCGGGGCCGCGGGCTGCACGGCCAACTCGTTCAGCAGCTCGGCCAGATGATCGTTTCCGGCGACCTGGGCGCCGATCGCCCGCTGGTCCCGGAGGAGATCGGCCAGCGCTTCGAGGTCTCCCGCACCGTCGTCCGGGAATCGCTGCGCGTCCTCGAGGCCAAGGGCCTGGTCAGCGCCCGCCCCAACGTAGGCACCCGGGTCCGCCCGGTCAGCGACTGGAACCTGCTGGATCCGGACATCATCGAGTGGCGCGCCTTCGGGCCGCAGCGTGACGACCAGCGCCGCGAGCTGTGCGAGCTGCGCTGGACGATCGAGCCCCTGGCGGCGCGCCTCGCCGCGGGCCACGGCCGTGAGGACGTGCAGCAGCGGCTGGCCGACATGGCCGAGATCATGGGGCACTCGCTGACCCAGGGCGACACCCTCACCTTCTCCCGCGCCGATGCCGAGTTCCACGCCCTCCTGCTCCAGGTCGGGGGCAACCGGATGCTGGAGCACCTGGCGGGCATCGTCGCCGCCGCCCTCCATGTCTCCGGGGCGCCGGCCAGCGGCTGTGACCGGCTCACCGAGGCGAGCGTCGGCCACCACCGCCGGATCGTCGAGGCGGTCGGTTCGGGAGACGCCGCGGCGGCCGAGGGCGCGATGCGCCAACTCCTGGCCGTCCACCCGGATCTCGATCATGCCGAGGTCGGGGTGCCCGCGCCGCGCGAGCACTGACCCCCGGCGTGGACGGCGCCCGGGGTGTACGGCGTATGGCAAGCCTCGGGCGGCGGGCCACCGGCAGTGCGCGGCGTACGGAGTGGCGTCGCCGGATCCCGCCCGCGGGTTCGGCGGCGCGGCGCGAACCGCGACAGCGCGGCGGATTGCGACAGCGGCGCGGGGCGTCAGGCACGGGACGTGACATGAGACGCAGTCCGGGCGGATCGGGAGGGCCGCTCGGGAGTCGGTGCGTGATCGACTCGGAGTTATCTGTCCCGTTGTGCGGGTATGAGGACCGGTATGTGGTGTGACTCGGGCCACGACGATTGGGCGTAACGCTCTTTGGGGCAGCGCGATGATTAAAGAGGTGGCAGCCGCGGAGGGAATACAGATGTCGCTCGCGACGCTGTACTCCTCCGCACTCCGCCCGCGCGCCGTCGGTTCATCCCTGCCGGCGGTCGTCGGCTCCGGTCCACAGCGGACGGGGCCGGAAGCCGTTTCCAACGTTCCGAGAGGTTGTTCGTGTCGGCCAGCACATCCCGTACGCTCCCGCCGGAGATCGCCGAATCCGAGTCTGTCATGGCGCTCATCGAGCGGGGAAAGGCTGAGGGGCAGATCGCCGGCGATGACGTGCGTCGGGCCTTCGAGGCTGACCAGATTCCGCCAACCCAGTGGAAGAACGTTCTGCGCAGCCTCAACCAGATCCTCGACGAGGAGGGTGTGACGCTGATGGTCAGTGCCGCAGAGGCGCCCAAGCGCACCCGCAAGAGCGTCGCAGCGAAGAGCCCGGCGAAGCGCACCGCCACCAAGACCGTCGCGGCCAAGACGGTCGCCGCCAAGAAGGCCCCCGCCGCTCCGGCCGCTCCCGCGACAGCCGCGGGCGGCCCGGCCGAGGAGGCGTCGGCGGCACCCGCGAAGAAGGCCGCCGCCAAGAAGACCACCGCCAAGAAGGCGGCGGCGAAGAAGGCCGCCCCCGCGAAGAAGGCGGTCGCGAAGAAGACCGCCGCCAAGAAGGACGTCACCGACGAGATCCTCGAGGCCGAGGACGTCATCGAGGAGGTGCCGGCGGGCAAGCCGGCCCCCGAGGGTGCCGAGCCCGAGCCGGAGAACGCGGGCTTCGTGCTCTCCGACGACGACGAGGACGACGCCCCGGCGCAGCAGGTCGCCGCGGCAGGTGCCACCGCCGACCCGGTCAAGGACTACCTGAAGCAGATCGGCAAGGTCCCGCTGCTCAATGCCGAGCAGGAGGTCGAGCTCGCGAAGCGGATCGAGGCCGGTCTGTTCGCCGAGGACAAGCTCGCCAACTCCGACAAGCTCGCCCCCAAGCTCAAGCGTGAGCTGGAGATCATCGCCGAGGACGGCCGGCGCGCCAAGAATCACCTTCTGGAGGCCAACCTCCGTCTGGTGGTCTCCCTGGCCAAGCGTTACACGGGCCGCGGCATGCTCTTCCTGGACCTGATCCAGGAGGGCAACCTCGGTCTGATCCGCGCCGTCGAGAAGTTCGACTACACCAAGGGCTACAAGTTCTCGACGTACGCCACCTGGTGGATCCGCCAGGCGATCACGCGTGCCATGGCCGACCAGGCCCGCACCATCCGTATCCCGGTGCACATGGTCGAGGTCATCAACAAGCTCGCGCGCGTGCAGCGCCAGATGCTCCAGGACCTGGGCCGCGAGCCCACCCCGGAGGAGCTGGCCAAGGAGCTGGACATGACCCCCGAGAAGGTCATCGAGGTCCAGAAGTACGGCCGTGAGCCGATCTCCCTGCACACCCCGCTGGGTGAGGACGGCGACAGCGAGTTCGGTGACCTCATCGAGGACTCCGAGGCCGTCGTCCCGGCCGACGCCGTGAGCTTCACCCTGCTCCAGGAGCAGCTGCACTCGGTGCTCGACACGCTCAGCGAGCGCGAGGCGGGCGTGGTGTCCATGCGCTTCGGCCTCACCGACGGTCAGCCGAAGACGCTCGACGAGATCGGCAAGGTCTATGGCGTGACGCGTGAGCGCATCCGCCAGATCGAGTCCAAGACCATGTCGAAGCTGCGCCACCCGTCCCGCTCCCAGGTCCTCCGCGACTACCTGGACTGACGGGACCGGGCGGCCGCCGCACCGCACAGCGCCATACGAAGGCCGGGCCTCCTCGGAGGGCCCGGCCTTCGCGCTCTCCGAGGGCGCTCCACCCGGATGGCCGAGGTCGGCCCGCCCCGGTTGGCCCTCTTCGGGATGCGGACCGTGCCGAGTGGGGTGACGCTGGGTGGGCGACTCACTTCGTACGGTCAGGAGGCTGCATGCGTAGGTCGCTGCCCTCGTTCCCCGCCCGCCTCGTCATGCTGCTCGCCGCCGCGCTCGCGCTGCTGCTGATCGCGCCCGCCCCGGCGACGGCCGACCGTGCCGTGGTGGGCGGGCATCGGGTCCGTACGGCCGAGGCGCCCTGGGTGGTCGCGCTGGCCAGTCGTGAGCTGTTCGGCGCGAAGCGCTCGGGGCAGTACTGCGGGGGTGTGGCGGTGGCCCCCACGCAGGTCATCACGGCGGCGCACTGCCTGAGCCGGGCGGTGCTGGGCAGGAAGTGGCAGGAGGTGCGGGACCTGCGGGTGATCGTCGGCCGCAATGATCTGCAGGGGGCCCGCGGGGTGGAGATGGCGCCGGCGAAGGTGTGGGTCAATCCGGCGTACCAGGCCGACGACCGGGCCGGGGACATCGCCGTACTCACCCTGGGGCGGCCGCTGCCGCCCGCCTACGTCATCCGCATGGCGCGGGCCGGGGACCCGGCGTACCGGGCCGGGGGGCGGGCCATGGTGTACGGCTGGGGCGACACGGACGGGGACGGCAGCTATGCGCTGACGCTGCGGGCCACGGCGGTACGTCTCCTGCCCGACGCGACATGCCGGAAGGCCTACCCCGGTAACGCGGAGGGCGATTATCAGCCCGCTTCGATGGTCTGTGCCGGGGTCACGGGCGGCGGCCGGGACGCCTGTCAGGGGGACAGCGGAGGTCCGCTGGTCGCCGAGGGGCGGCTGGTGGGCCTGGTGTCCTGGGGGAGTGGCTGCGCGGTGGCCGGGCGGCCGGGCGTCTACACGCGGGTCTCGGCGGTGGCGCCGCTGGTGGCGGCGTATGGCTGAGACGGCCGAGCGGAAGCCTCGGGTTCGCGAAGGTGCCCGCCCGGAGGCACCGGAGGCACCGGAGGCCCGGCAGGCCCGGGAGGGGCGCCTGGTCTCCTGGGGGCAGGCAGGTGAACGGGGGCACGGCGCGCCGCGACACGAGCGCGGGCGGCCCTCCCCTGGCTGGGGCGGGCCGCCCGACGTCCGGCCCTTGGCCGGTTTCGCTCGTCGTCGTGGCGCGAGGCGTCAGCGTTCGTCGTCCGACGCAGACGCCGGAGCGGCGGTCAACCGCTCGGTCTCGTCCTGTATTTCCGCGGCGATCTTCTTGAGTTCCGGCTCGAACTTGCGCCCGTGGTGGGCGCAGAAGAGCAGTTCACCGCCGCTGATCAGGACGACACGCAGGTATGCCTGGGCGCCGCAGCGGTCGCAGCGGTCAGCGGCCGTCAGCGGGCTCGCAGGGGTCAGAACAGTAGTCACGTCGCCTCTTCTCTAGCTCGACGAGCTGTCGTACCAGGGTCAACATCCAACCAGCCCGATATCGTTCCCGCTCGTGGCTTTTTCTCAAAAATTGCTTCTGAGTGGGCCGGATGGTGACGGTTGGCGGCGAATGAGCCGTATTGCGTTGGTTTACGGATTCACGTCGCTTGTCGGATTTTGTCCTCCCGGCCGGGTTGCCGGTTGTTCATGAGGACGTGCCCGGAGCCTAAATGGTTCATGCCTCCAAGGGAACGTGATGTGTGCTTCACGCCAAACGGGCTATCGAACGTACGAGCGAAAACGGGTCGGCCTGGACTAGGATGGACGATTCACGGGTGGCGGCACGAAGGCTCTATCAGGCCTCGGTACGCTCTGACGGGCGACCCGTGCCACCATCGTGCCCACAGTCGGGCCAACAGAAATTCAGCGAGGAGCGAACCGCGTGACCGCCGATACGTCCGTGCCGTCCAGTGCGCTGCTTACCGGAGCAGACCGGGGCGGCTCCAACTACACCGCGCGGCACCTTCTCGTCCTCGAGGGGCTCGAGGCAGTGCGCAAGCGGCCCGGTATGTACATCGGGTCGACAGACAGCCGCGGTCTCATGCACTGTCTCTGGGAGATCATCGACAACTCGGTGGACGAAGCCCTGGGCGGCTACTGTGACCGCATCGAGGTGCATCTGCACGACGACGGTTCCGTGGAGGTCCGGGACAACGGCCGGGGGATCCCGGTCGACGTCGAGCCCAAGACCGGGCTGTCCGGCGTCGAGGTCGTGATGACCAAGCTGCACGCCGGCGGCAAGTTCGGCGGCGGCGCGTACGCGGCCTCCGGCGGCCTGCACGGCGTCGGCGCCTCCGTGGTGAACGCGCTGTCCAGCCGCCTCGACGTCGAGGTGGACCTGCACGGCAAGACCCACTCGATCAGCTTCCGGCGCGGCGTTCCCGGGATCTTCACCGAGCCCGGCCCGGACGCCCCCTTCGACCCCTCCAGCGGCATCCTCAAGGGCAAGCGGGTTCCCAAGACCCGCACCGGCACCCGCATCCGCTACTGGTCGGACCGGCAGATCTTCCTCAAGGACGCCAAGCTCTCCCTGGAGACGCTGCACGCCCGCGCCCGCCAGACCGCCTTCCTGGTGCCGGGCCTGACGCTGGTCGTGCGGGACGAGCGGGCCCTCGAGGGCCGCGAGGGGCCCGTCGAGGAGACCTTCCGCTACGACGGCGGCATCAGCGAGTTCTGCGAGTACCTCGCCCAGGACAAGGCCGTCTGCGACGTGCTGCGCCTGTCCGGCCAGGGCACCTTCAAGGAGACCGTTCCGGTCCTCGACGAGCGCGGCCACATGACGCCGACCGAGGTTACCCGGGAGATGGGCGTCGACATCGCGCTGCGCTGGGGCACCGGCTACGACGCCACCACCAAGTCCTTCGTCAACATCATCGCCACCCCCAAGGGCGGCACCCACGTCTCCGGCTTCGAGCGGTCGGTCACCAAGACCGTCAACGAGGTGCTGCGCTCCGCCAAGCTGCTGCGCGTCGCCGAGGACGACGTCGTCAAGGACGACGTCATGGAGGGCCTGACCGCCGTCGTGACCGTGCGGCTCGCGGAGCCGCAGTTCGAGGGCCAGACCAAGGAGGTGCTGGGAACCTCGGCCGCCTCCCGCATCGTGGCCAACGTGGTCTCCAAGGAGCTGAAGGCATTCCTGACGTCCGCCAAGCGGGACGCCAAGCAGCAGGCCCGCGCCGTCCTGGAGAAGGTCGTCGCCGCGGCCCGCACGCGCATCGCGGCCCGCCAGCACAAGGAGGCGCAGCGCCGCAAGACCGCGCTGGAGTCCTCCTCGCTGCCCGCGAAGCTGGCCGACTGCCGCAGTGACGACGTGGACCGCAGCGAACTGTTCATCGTCGAGGGTGACTCGGCGCTCGGCACGGCCAAGCTCGCCCGGAACTCCGAGTTCCAGGCGCTGCTGCCGATCCGCGGCAAGATCCTCAACGTGCAGAAGTCGTCCGTCTCGGACATGCTGAAGAACGCCGAGTGCGGGTCGATCATCCAGGTCATAGGGGCCGGTTCGGGCCGTACGTTCGACATCGACCAGGCCCGCTACGGCAAGGTGATCTTCCTCGCCGACGCCGACGTCGACGGCGCCCACATCCGCTGTCTGCTGCTCACCCTGTTCCAGCGCTACATGCGGCCGATGGTGGAGCAGGGCCGGGTCTTCTCGGCCGTGCCGCCGCTGCACCGGGTGGAGCTGGTCAACCCGAAGCGGGGCCAGGAGAAGTACGTCTACACGTACTCCGACAACGAGCTGCGGGAGACGCTGCTGGACCTGGAGCGCCGCGGGGTCCGCTACAAGGACGGCATCCAGCGCTACAAGGGTCTCGGCGAGATGGACGCCGACCAGCTCGCGGAGACCACGATGGACCCGCGCCACCGCACGCTGCGGCGTATCAACATCAGCGATCTCGACGCCGCCGAGCAGGCCTTCCATCTGCTCATGGGCAACGAGGTCGCGCCGCGCAGGGAGTTCATCACCAACTCGGCGGCGACCCTGGACATGTCGCGCATCGACGTCTGACCCCCTTCCGGAGCGGCCGTCTCTCCACCCCCGGGTGGAGAGACGGTTTCCACCCGTGATCCGCCCTGGCTCCGATCCCCGTGGCCGGGCCCGTCCGTAGCGTCGGGAGCGTTCTCGTTCCCGCCCCACGGAGGCTTTTCTCATGCCGGAACTCGCCCGGGTCGTGCTCATCGCCGCGGTCGTCGTCATCGTGCTCGTACGGCAGTTCCGGCCGCAGAAGGTGACCGAGGACGCGCGGCGCTGGTGGGTGGTGCCGGTGGTGCTCGGGTATCTCGCGCTGCGCGAACCCGGGCTGATCGACCACGACCACCGGGTGGCCGCCGCGGCGCTGCTGGTGGTGGAGGTCCTCGTCGGGGTGGCGACCGGAGCCGGGTGGGGGTGGACCAGCCGGGTGTGGACGGATGACTCCGGCGCGGTCTGGACCCAGGGCGCGAAGACCACGGCGATGGTGTGGGCGGGCGCCATGGTGTGCCGGGCGGTTCTGGCGGGGGTGGGCGTGCTCGCGGGCGTACCGCAGGGCAGCGGCCCGCTCATGCTGTCGCTCGCGGCGTCCCTGCTGCTGCGCGGCGCCGTCGTCATGATGCGGGCGAGGGGGCTGGGCCCGGTGCCGGTGCGGGCCGGTGCGCAGGGCACCGCCGGCCGGTGAGCACGGGGCACACTGGGCCAATGGGCGGATGGACGCAGTGGCCCTCGCGGCAGGCGCTGTCGCGGGAGGGCGTGCCCCGGATCAGGCTGCTGATCAACGGTGGCATGTGGCTGGGCCTGACCGGCTGGCTGCTGGTGAACGTCCTCCGGAACGACGCCTTCCATGGGTGGGGGCGGGCCGCGGTGATCGCTGCGCTCGCCGGGTGCGCCGCCCTGGTGTACGCGCTGCGCCGGGTCACGCTCGACCACCGGCTCGGCCCCGCCCTGGGGCTGCTCGCCCTACTGATCGCCGCGGGGGCCGCGCTGTACGCCCTCGGGGTGGAGACCCCGGCCGCCGCGGTGTGGGTCGTGAGCGCCGTCCTCGCCATGGAGCGGCTGCCCTTGCCGAGCGCGGTCGGCTGCGCCGCCGTGGCACTGGGGGCGTACGCGCTCACCGACGGCGGCTCCCCGCTCTCCGAAGCGATCACGGTCGCGGCCGTGGGGCTCGGCGGCTATGCCCTCCGGCTGGACGAGGAGGCCCGCGGCACAGCCTACCGGCTGCTGGAGCAGGAACGGGCGGCCCGGCGGGCGGAGGCCGAGTCGGCGGCGCTGGCCGAGCGGTCCCGGATCGCCCGCGAGATCCATGACGTGCTGGCGCACAGCCTGTCCGCCCAGCTGGTCCACCTGGAGGCCGCACGGCTGCTGATCGAGCGCGGCGAGGACTCCGCGAAGGTGCTGGACCGGGTGGTCGCCGCCCGGGGGATGGCCCGCGACGGGCTCGCCGAGACCCGCCAGGCGCTGTCCGCGCTGCGCGGCGAGATGGCCCCGGTCGAGGATTTCCTGCGGGAGTCGGCCGCGGCCCAGGGCGCCCGCTTCGCGCGGCTGGGCGAGCCGCGGACGCTGACCGCGGAGGCGGGGCTCACGCTCCGCCGGGTCGCGCAGGAGGCGCTGACGAACGTCCGTAAGCACGCGCCGGGCGCCCGGGTGGAGCTGCGGCTGGGCTACGCCGAGGACGCGGTCTCGCTGGAGGTCCGCGACAGTGGCGCCCGTAAGGCACCGGCCGCCGCCGGTCTGACGGCGAGCGGCGCCGGGTACGGTCTGCTCGGAATGCGCGAGCGCGCCGAACTCCTCGGCGGCACGCTGGACGCCGGGCCGGAAGGGGAGGGGTTCGTGGTGCGACTGCGGGTGCCGCTGTGACGGCGGCGGGTGCCGCTGTGACGGCGCGGATCGTGGTGGCCGACGATCAGACGGTGGTGCGCGAGGGCATCGTGATGCTGCTGGGGCTGCTGCCCGGTATCGAGGTGGTCGGTTCGGCGGGCGACGGCGAGGAGGCGCTGCGGCTGGTCGCCGAGCTGGCCCCGGACATCGTGCTGATGGATCTGCGGATGCCCCGCTGCGACGGTGTGGAGGCGACGCGCCGGGTGTGCGCGGAGCACCCGGGCACGAAGGTCGTGGTGCTCACCACCTACGCCGACGACGACTCGCTCTTCCCGGCGCTGCGCGCCGGTGCCCGCGGCTATCTGACCAAGGACGCCGACGCCGACGAGATCGTCCGGGCCGTGGAGGGCGTGATGTCGGGGGACGCCGGGCTGTCGCCCCAAGTACAGCGGCGGCTGCTGGAGCGGATCACGGAGCCACCGGAGCCGGGGGCGGATCCGGCCGGGCCGCTGCCGGACGGGCTCACGCCCCGGGAGGCGGAGGTGCTGGCCCTGGTCGCCGAGGGGCTGTCCAACCCGGAGATCGCGCGCCGGCTGAGCATCGCGCCCGCCACCGTGAAGACGCATATCAACAACCTGTTCGCCAAGACCGCGGTCCGCGACCGCGCCCAGGCTGTGCGCTACGCCTACCATCACGGCATCGCCGCTCCGCCCGACACCGATTCCGGGTTGTTCATCACCTGAGTCACCTGATGGGGTGAACGTCCGGTATTGGAGTATCCGGGATCTTCTCACTCTGTCCATCCTTGGGCACGCCAACGCGGCAGTGAACAAGGAGCTTTCGGGTGGACATGCACAACGCGCGCGATGCCGGGGCGGCCCGGCTGGACGATCCCTGGTACGACGCGCTCGCCTCCGGCTGGGGCGGTTCGGACGAGACGGCCGGCCCGCCCCGGCGCGCCCGCCCGCCCGCGGCCGAGGAGGTGTACACGGAGGTGCACGGCAGCGCCGCCTTCCAGGAGGTGCGCAGGCGCTACCGCCGCTTCGTCTTCCCCGCGGCCGCCGCCTTTCTGCTGTGGTATCTCGCGTATGTGGTCGCGGCGACCACCGCGCCCGGCATGATGGCCCGGCCGGTGGCGGGCGCGCTCAATGTCGCGATGGTCGCGGGGCTCGCCCAGTTCGCCACCACCTTCCTGCTGACGTGGGCGTACGCCCGCCATGCGCGGCTGCGCCGGGACCGGGTCGCACTGGAGCTGCGCTGGGTGACGCAGGAGATGATGCGGGGGCACGGGCGGTGACCGGCAATCAGCAGAGCCTCGCGCTCCTGCTCTTCGGCGTCTTCGTAGCAGCCACGCTCGCGATCACCACCTGGGCGAGCCGCCGGCGGCAGGGCTCCCCGGAGGAGTTCTACACGTGCGGGCGGCTGTTCTCCCCGATGGAGAACGGCTTCGCCATCGCGGGCGACTACATGTCGGCCGCCTCCTTCCTCGGCATCTCCGGCCTCATCGCGCTCTTCGGCTACGACGGGGTGCTCTACTGCGTCGGCTTCCTGGTGGCCTGGCTGGTGGTGCTGCTGCTGGTCGCCGAACTCGTCCGCAACTGCGGCCGGTTCACGCTCGCCGATGTGCTGGCCGCGCGGATGAGCGAGCGCCCGGTCCGGATCGCCGCGGGCGTCTCCTCGGTCACCGTCTGCGTGCTCTACCTCGTCGCCCAGATGGTCGGCGCGGGCAGCCTGGTCGCCCTGCTGCTGGACGAGACGGGGTCCCGGGCCCGGGCCTGGACGGTCATCGGCGTGGGCACCCTCATGGTGGTCTTCGTGGCGCTGGGCGGGATGCGGGCCACGACCTGGATCCAGATCGTGAAGGCCGTCCTGCTGATGGGCGGCGCGGTGGCGCTCACCGTGCTCGTCCTGGTCCGCTTCCACGGCGACATCGACAGCCTGCTGAGCACCGCGGCGCGGCACAGCGGGCAGGGCAGCGACTTCCTCGCCCCGGGCCTCGCCTACGGCGACGGCTGGACCGCCCGGCTGGACTTCGTGAGCCTCGGGATCGCCCTCGTGCTGGGCACCGCCGGGCTGCCGCACATTCTCTCGCGCTTCTACACCGTGCCGACGGCCCCGGCCGCCCGCCGGTCCGTCATCTGGTCGATCGGGCTGATCGGCGGCTTCTACCTGATGACGATCGTGCTGGGCTTCGGCGCGGCGGCCGTGCTGGGCACCGATGCCGTCCGCAGCTCCAACGCGGCGGGCAACACGGCCGTGCCGCTGCTCGCGCTCGACCTCGGCGGGGGCGCCGGGTCGACGGGCGGGACGGTGCTGTTCGCGATCGTCGCCGCCGTCGCGTTCGCCACCATCCTCGCCGTCGTCGCCGGGATCACCCTCGCCTCCTCGGCCTCCGTCGCCCATGACCTGTACGCCTCGCTGAGCCGCCGCAAGGACCGCACACCGCGCAGTGAGGTCGCGGTCGCGCGGGTCGCGGCGGTCGGGATCGGGGCGGCGGCGATCGGCCTGGGGCTGCTCGCCGACGATCTCAACGTGGCCTTCCTGGTGGGGCTCGCCTTCGCGGCCGCCGCGTCCGCGAACCTCCCGGTGCTGCTGTATTCGCTGTTCTGGCGGCGGTTCACCACGCGCGGGGCGGTGTGGTCGGTCTACGGCGGGCTGGTCCCGGCGGTGGTGCTGGTGGTGCTGTCCCCGGTGGTCTCCGGCGGCCCCGACGCGATCTTCTCCGGAGTGGACTTCCACGTCTTCCCGCTGCAGAACCCGGGTCTGGTCTCGGTCCCCCTGGGTTTTCTCGCCGGCTGGCTCGGCACGGTCCTCTCCGGCGAGGCCGCGGGCACCCGCGGGCACGCGGCCAGGCACGCGGAGACGGAGGTACGGGCCCTCACCGGCGCGGGCGCGGCCTGAGCGCCCCGGCTCGGGGCCCTGGGGCTCAGACCCAGTCGTAGCGGTGTTCCGGGCGGCCGGTCTCGCCGTACTTGAGGCTGAGCCGCACCCGGCCCGTGCGCTCCAGGAGCTTCAGATAGCGCTGGGCGGTCTGTCTGCTGAGCGACGCGCGGTCGGCGACCTCCTGGGCCGACAGCGGGCCGTCGGCCCCGTGCAGCACCTCCCGTACGAGGTCGGCGGTGAGCGCCGAGTGGCCCTTGGGCAGCTCGGCGGGGCCGGCCGAGGCGCCGCCCACGGCGCCGAAGATCCGGTCCACCTGGTCCTGCCCGGCCTCGCCGCCGCCCGACAGGGCGCGGCGCAGCGCCGCGTAGCCCTCCAGCTTGGCCCGCAGTCCGGCGAACGTGAACGGCTTGACCAGGTACTGCAGCGCGCCGTGGCGCATCGCGGCCTGGACGGTGCCGATGTCGCGGGCGGCGGTCACCATGATGATGTCGGTGTGGTGGCCCAGCTGCCGCAGCCGCCCCACCAGCGCGAGCCCGGTCTCGTCCGGCAGATAGTGGTCGAGCAGGACGAGATCGGCGTGGTCGCGCTCCAGGAAGGCCAGCGCGTCGGCGGCCGTGTGCGCCTGCCCGGCGACACGGAAGCCCGGCACCTTCCCGACGTACGCCGCGTTGACGCGGGCGACCCGCACATCGTCGTCCACGACCAGAACCTCGATCAGGCCGCTGAGGCCGCCCGGGCCGGTGTCCGATCCGATCGCGGCGGTCATCGCGGCTCTCCTGTCGCGGTCAGCGGCGCCTCGGCCAGCGCCTCGGGGAGGACGACGGTGAACTCGGCGCCGCCGCCGTCGCGGTCGGCCACCCGGGCGCTGCCGCCCTGGCGCTCGGCGAGGCGGCGCACCAGCGCCAGCCCGATGCCGCGCTGTCCGTGCGCGGGCGGCTTCTTGGTGGACCAGCCCTCGGTGAAGACCAGGTCGCGCCGGTCGTCGGGGATACCGGGCCCGGTGTCCGAGACCCGCAGCAGCACCGTACGGTCGTCCGCGCACAATTCCACCTCGACCCGCGGCTCGGCCGAACCGACCGCCGCGTCCAGCGCGTTGTCGATCAGGTTGCCGACGATCGTCACCAGGCCCGGCGGATCCACCAGCCGGTCCGGCAGCAGGGTGCCCTCGGCGATGCGCAGGGCCACCCCGCGCTCCGTGGCGACCGTGGCCTTGCCTACCAGCAGGGCGGCCAGCAGCGGATCGTGTACCCGCTCGGTGACCTGCTCCGCGGTGGCGCGGTGCACGCCGACGGCCTCGGTGATGAACTCCACCGCCTCCTCGTGGAGTTCGAGTTCGAGCAGGCCGAGGAGGGTGTGCATCCGGTTGGCGTGCTCATGGTCCTGGGCGCGCAGCGCGTCGATCAGCCCGCGGGTGCCGTCAAGTTCGCGGCCGAGCCGCTCCAGCTCGGTGCGGTCGCGCAGGGTGGCCACCGCGCCGCCGTCGTCCGTGGGCATCCGGTTGGCGACCAGCACCCGGCCGCCGCTGACGGTCAGCAGGTCGGCGCCGGTGACCCGGCCTGCGAGCACATCGGTCGTACGGCCGGGCGGCAGCACCGCCTCCAGCGGCCGCCCGGTGTCCTCGGCGCGCAGGTCCAGCAGCCGCTGCGCCTCGTCGTTCATCAGCCGGATGCGGCCATGCGTGTCGAGCGCGACGACACCCTCGCGGATGCCGTGCAGCATGGCCTCGCGCTCGGCGAGCAGCGCGGAGATGTCGGAGAAGGCGAGGTCATGGGTGCGCCGCTGGAGCCTGCGGGAGACCAGATAGGCCGCCAGGACGGCGACGGCGAGCGCGCCGCCCGCGTACGCGAGCATCCCGGGGAGCGCGCCGAGCAGCCGGCCGCGCACGGTCTCGTACGCGATGCCGACCGACACCGCGCCCACGATGCGGCCGTCCCGGTCGCGCAGCGGCACCTTGCCGCGGGCCGAGCGGCCGAGCGTGCCGTCGTCGATCTGCATGACGTCGTGGCCCGCGAGGGCTTCCTCGGGGCTGGTGGAGACGTGCTTGCCGATCTCGTCCGGAGAGGTGTGGGACCAGCGGATCCCGCGCCGGTCCATGATCACGACGTATTCGGCGCCGGTCGAGCGGCGGATGCGGTCCGCCGCGGCCTGGACCGGACCGCCCGCCGAGGGGCGGGTGTGCTGGAGCGCCGTGACCAGCCGCGGTTCGGAGGCCGTGGTCTGCGCGATGGCCAGCGCCCGGCGCATGGCCTGGTCGTCGAGCTGGGCGCCGAGCGGGCGCAGGAAGAGGCCGGTCGCGAGCACGGTGACGCCCGTGGCGATGGCCAGCTGCATCAGCAGCACCTGGGAGAAGACGCGTCGGGGCCAGCCGATGCGCCACCTTGTGGCCGCGGAGGGCGGCCCCGGCGGTATCGCGGCGCTCATGGCAACGAAGGGTAACGAAGGGCGGGGCCCGGGGACGCCGCCAGGACCCCCGCGGTTCTTCAGGAGCGCCGGGGCGATCGCTCAGCGCCTGCCGAGGGTGACCGTCCGTCCGTCCCGCGCGGGCCGGACCGCCCGGATGCCGACCACGTCCATACGGGCCGGGGAGCCCAGCGGCGAACCGCAGCTCTGCTGCCGCGGCGGGGCGGCGGCCACCTGCGCCACGCTCACCCGCCACACCCGGCCGTCGGTGTGCGCCACGGTCACCGACCAGGCGGGGGCGGCGCTCTCGGTCCGTACGACGGTCAGCGCGTCGGCGCCGTCCTCACCGGTCAGCTCGCGGACCGCCAGCTCGGCCGCCTGCCCGGGGCGCTCCCACGCGGAGCGGCCGCGGCAGCCCTCGGTGGCCACCCGGTTCTCGCGCAGCGCCGCGAGGGTGTCCTTGACGTCCTGGGCGGTGACCCTGCCGTAGGCGTAGCCGTGCGGCAGGACGACGAGCGTCGGCGAGAAGCGGTGGCCGCCGATGTGGGTGATCTCCCAGGTGCCCTCCACACCGGCGGCGGTCAGCTCGGCGGCGAGCGGGCGGCCGAGCAGCGCGCAGCAGCGGTCGCGCTTGCCGTTGGTGCACACCAGCACCAGCGGGTCGCCGGTGTACTCCTCCCACTCCCCGGGGATGTCGTCGGGGGCGTCATCCACCGCCCCGGCCAGCCCGCCCGGGTCGCCCGCGCCCAGCGCGGCGAAGTCCAGGCCGAGCAGCCGTTCCGGCTCGGCGAGGGCGGTCGTGCGGATCCAGGAGCGGCCGGGCCGGGTGTGCGCCACGAACACCCGGTGACGGCTGCCCGCGGGCAGATCGGCGTGGCGGCCGGGCCGGCGTATCAGCGCGACCCGTACGCCGGTGCCCTCGGCAGCGCGCTCCAGGGCGCGCCCCACCGCGGGGTCCAGCCGGCTGGCCGTCAGGGCTTCGGCGCCCCAGGGACCCGGCTGTTCGAGAAGCAGCCAGGTGGGGGCGGTGGCCGCCGTTCCGGCGAGCGGCTCGGACAGGTCCCGGGAAGCGGTCGTGCACGTGCTCACAAAGGTAAGCCTAACCTCTGTCGATCAACTTCGCGCACGGGCGGGGGAATCAGGGTGCCGGGGGAGCGGGACGGTCCGGGGGCGCTCCCTGTTCCGCGTGGGCGGGGACGGCGGGAGAATGGCGCTTCCGGGGGCGGAGGGGGTTCTGATGCGTGGGCTGTGGGCGCGGTGGCGCGGGCGCCGGGGGAGACGCGGGGCGCGGCGGCTGGATCCGGGCCTGAGGGCGAGGGTGCGGGCGGCGTACGCCGAGGGACGGCCGATCCCCGAGGCGCTCGCCCGGCAGGCGGCGCTCGCCGGTGACCGGGAGGGCATGACGGTCTACGGCATCGGGCTCGGCAACCGGGGTGCGTACCCGGAGGCCCTGCACTGGCTCGGGAAAGCGGTCGCCGCGGGGGACCTCACCGCGCTGGTGGTGCTCGGCACCCTGTACCTGGACCTCGGCGACGCGGCGGAGGCGGAGCGGCACTTCCGGAAGGCGGCCGACCGCGGCCATCCCGGCGCCCAGGTGGCCCTCCGGCAGTTGCGGGCCCGGCGCAACGGCGCCGGACACTGAACCGCCGCTGATCCTTCGGGCCCCGTATGTGAGGGGCCCGATATGCGCGGGGCGCGGCACCCATCCGGTGCCGCGCCCCTGATCGTCCGTTTCCGCCGTGGCTACACCGGCCCGGCGACCACCGCCACCGGCTTGGCGAGCGGCACTCCGGAGCCGTCCCGGCGCGGATCGGGCTCCGGCAGCGGCACCGGGGAGCCAGTGGCGGACGCCGCGCGGGCCGGGGTCGCGCCCGCCCAGGCCAGCACCAGACAGTCCTCGCCCTTGAGGAACCGCTGGCAGCGCACCCCGCCCGTGGCCCGTCCCTTGCGGGGGTACTGGTCGAAGGGGGTGAGCTTGGCCGTCTGCAGTGCGGAGTCGTCGAGCGTGCCGTGCGAACCGGAGACGGTGAACACCACGGCATCGGCCGCCGGGTCCACCGCTGTGAACGAGATCACCTTCGCGCCGGACCCGAGCTTGATGCCCGCCATGCCGCCCGCCGCACGCCCCTGCGGCCGCACCTGGGCCGCCTGATAGCGCAGCAGTTGGGCGTCGTCGGTGATGAAGACCAGGTCCTCCTCGCCCGTGCGCAGCTCGACCGCGCCCACGATCCGGTCGCCCTCCTTGAGGGCGATGACCTCCAGCTCCTCCTTGTGGGCCGGATAGTCCGGGACCACGCGCTTGACGACGCCCTGCTCCGTGCCGATGGCGAGCCCCGGTGAGGACTCGTCCAGGGTGGTGAGGCAGATCAGCTCCTCGCCGTCCTCCAGCGACAGGAACTCGGCGATCGGCGCCCCGCCCGACAGCTCGGGGGTCCCCTCCGGAAGCTGTGGCAGGTCGATCACCTGGAGCCGCAGCAGCCGCCCGGTCGAGGTCACCGCCCCGACCTCCGCGCGGGCCGTCGCCGGGACGGCCGAGACGATCGCGTCGTGCTTGCTGCGCTTGGTCTGTCCGCCCGCGAACGGTTCCCCGTTCGCCGTACGGGCCAGCAGCCCGGTGGAGGACAGCAGGACCCGGCACGGGTCGTCCGCGACCTCCAGCGGCACCGCGGTCACCGGGGCGTCGGCGGACTCCAGCAGCACCGTACGCCGCGGGGTGCCGAACTTCTTGCCGACCGTGGCCAGTTCGGAGGAGACCAGCTTGCGCAGCTCGGCGTCCGAGTCGAGGATCCGGGTCAGCTCCTCGATCTCCGCGTTGAGCTTGTCGCGTTCCGACTCCAGCTCGATCCGGTCGAACTTGGTCAGCCGGCGCAGCGGAGTGTCCAGGATGTACTGCGTCTGGACATCGGACAGCTCGAAGCGGTGCATCAGCGTTTCCTTGGCCTGCGCCGAGTTCTCGCTCGACCGGATGAGGCGGATGACCTCGTCGATGTCGAGCAGGGCCACCAGCAGCCCCTCGACCAGGTGCAGCCGGTTGCGCCGCTTGGTGCGCCGGAACTCGCTGCGCCGGCGCACCACGTCGAAGCGGTGGTCGAGGTAGACCTCCAGCAGCTCCTTGAGCCCCAGCGTGAGCGGCTGGCCGTCCACCAGAGCCACGTTGTTGATGCCGAAGGACTCCTCCATCGGCGTGAGCTTGTAGAGCTGCTCCAGCACGGCCTCCGGGTTGAAGCCGTTCTTGATCTCGATCACCAGGCGCAGGCCGTGCGCACGGTCGGTGAGGTCCTTGACGTCCGCGATGCCCTGGAGCTTCTTCGCGCCGACCAGGTCCTTGATCTTGGAGATGACCTTCTCGGGGCCGACCGTGAAGGGAAGCTCCGTGACGACGAGGCCCTTGCGGCGGGGCGTCACGTCCTCCACGGCCACCGTGGCGCGGATCTTGAAGCTGCCGCGCCCCGTCTCGTACGCGTCCCGGACGCCGCTGAGCCCGACGATCTGTCCGCCGGTCGGCAGGTCGGGTCCCGGCACATGCCGCATCAGCGTGTCCAGGTCCGCACCCGGGTGCCTGATCAGGTGGCGGGCGGCGGCGACCACCTCGCCCAGGTTGTGCGGCGGCATGTTCGTCGCCATGCCGACCGCGATCCCGGACGTGCCGTTGACCAGGAGGTTCGGATAGGCGGCGGGGAGGGTGACGGGCTCCTGCTCGCTGCCGTCGTAGTTCGGCGAGAAGTCGACCGTGTCCTCGTCGATGGACTCGGTCATCAGCGAGGTCGCCGAGGCCATACGGCACTCGGTGTACCGCATCGCGGCGGGCGGGTCGTCATTGCCCAGCGAGCCGAAGTTGCCGTGGCCGTCGACCATCGGCAGGCGCATCGAGAACGGCTGCGCCATGCGCACCAGCGCGTCGTAGATCGACGCGTCACCGTGCGGGTGGAGCTTTCCCATCACCTCGCCGACGACGCGGGCGCACTTCACGAAGCCGCGCTCGGGGCGCAGCCCCATCTCGTTCATCTGGTAGAGGATGCGGCGGTGCACGGGCTTGAGCCCGTCGCGGGCGTCGGGCAGCGCGCGCGAATAGATGACCGAGTAGGCGTACTCGAGGTAGGAGCCCTGCATCTCGTCGACGACGTCGATGTCGAGGATGCGCTCCTCGAAGTCGTCCGGCGGCGGACTCTTCGTGCTGCGGCGGGCCATCGCGCTTGCGGCTCCTTCAACGGGCAGAGCGGGATCTGACGCGGACCATTGTGGCCCCGTCCGCCGACAACTGTGGAACGGGCCTCTCCACGAGAGGCGCCGAGTGGCCCTGTGAACGGCCCCGCACGGCCCCCTTCGCGCCCCGTTCCGGCCGCCTGCGCGACCTTGGCCCGACCTTTGCCCGACGGGAACTTCGCCAGATGTCCGTGCGGTTGCATAGAGTGACAGAAGCGCTCATCACACGGTTCGCACGCGCTCCATCACGCGATCGAAGGGACGTACATGCCCATGGGTCACACGGCCACGCAACAGGCCGGCTCCGGCGGCCTGAAAGCGACCGAGCACCGTCTGGCCAACGGCCTGCGGGTAGTGCTCTCCGAGGATCACCTGACCCCGGTCGCCGCGCTCTGCCTCTGGTACGACGTCGGCTCACGCCATGAGGTCAAGGGGCGTACCGGCCTCGCCCACCTCTTCGAGCACCTGATGTTCCAGGGCTCGGCCCAGGTGACGGGGAACGGCCACTTCGAGCTGGTCCAGGGGGCCGGCGGCTCGCTCAACGGCACGACGAGCTTCGAGCGCACCAACTACTTCGAGACGATGCCCGCCCACCAGCTCGAGCTGGCGCTGTGGCTGGAGGCGGACCGCATGGGGTCCCTCCTGACCGCACTGGACGACGAGAGCCTGGAGAACCAGCGGGACGTCGTCAAGAACGAGCGCCGCCAGCGCTACGACAACGTCCCGTACGGCACGGCCTTCGAGAAGCTCGTCGCCATGGCCTACCCCGAGGGCCACCCGTACCACCACACCCCCATCGGCTCGATGGCCGACCTGGACGCCGCCTCCCTGGAGGACGCCCGGGAGTTCTTCCGCACGTACTACGCGCCGAACAACGCGGTGCTGTCCGTCGTGGGCGACATCGACCCCGAGCAGACGCTCGCCTGGATCGAGAAGTACTTCGGCACCATTCCCTCCCACGAGGGCAAGCGGCCGCCCCGCGACGGCACCCTCCCCGACGTCATCGGCGGGCAGCTGCGCGAGGTCGTGGAGGAGGAGGTCCCCGCCCGCGCCCTGATGGCCGCGTACCGGCTGCCGCACGACGGTACCCGTGAGGCCGACGCCGCCGACCTGGCGCTGACCGTCCTCGGCGGCGGCGAGTCCTCCCGGCTGCACAACCGCCTGGTGCGCCGCGACCGTACGGCCGTCGCCGCCGGGTTCGGCCTGCTGCGGCTGGCGGGCGCGCCGTCGCTGGGCTGGCTGGACGTGAAGACCTCCGGCGGGGTCGAGGTGCCCGGCATCGAGGCCGCCGTCGACGAGGAGCTGGCCCGCTTCGCCGAGGAGGGCCCGACGCCGCAGGAGATGGAGCGCGCCCAAGCGCAGATCGAGCGCGAGTGGCTGGACCGGCTGGCCACCGTCGGCGGCCGCGCCGACGAGCTGTGCCGGTTCGCCGTGCTGTTCGGCGACCCGCAGCTGGCCCTGACCGCCGTGGGACGGGTGCTGGACATCACCGCGGAGGAGGTGCGGGCCGTGGCCGCTGCGCGGCTGCGCCCCGACAACCGCGCCGTGCTGGTCTACGAGCCCGTCCGGGGCGCCGAGGACGCAGACCGGGCAGCCCAGTCCGGCAACGCCGCAGAAGCCGCCGACACCGACGCAGAAGGGGAGGCGGCCCAGTGAGCGACGCCGTCACCGCCACCATGACCTTTCACCCGCAGCCGCAGGGCGGCGCCCCCAGGCCGTGGGCCTTCCCGGCGCCGGAGCGCAGTGAGCTGTCCAACGGGCTCACCGTGCTGCGCTGCCACCGCCCCGGCCAGCAGGTCGTCGCCGTGGAGATCAACCTCGACGCCCCGCTGGACACCGAGCCGGCCGGGCTTGAGGGCGTCGCCACGATCATGGCGCGCGCCCTGTCCGAGGGCACCGACAAGCACACCGCCGAGGAGTTCGCCGCCGAGCTGGAGCGCTGCGGCGCCACCCTGGACGCCCACGCGGACCACCCCGGCGTCCGGGTCTCCCTGGAGGTGCCGGTCTCCCGGCTGCCCAAGGCGCTCGGCCTGCTCGCCGACGCCCTGCGCGCACCCGCCTTCCCCGACGGCGAGGTCGAGCGGCTGGTGCGCAACCGGCTGGACGAGATCCCGCACGAGCTGGCCAACCCGGCCCGCCGCGCTTCCATGGCCCTGGCCAAGGAGCTGTTCCCGGCCGAATCGCGGATGTCCCGGCCGCGCCAGGGCACCGAGGAGACCATCGAGGGCATCGACGCCGCGGCGGTGCGGGCCTTCTACGAGGCGCACATCCGGCCGTCCACCACGACCGCGGTCGTCGTCGGCGACCTGGCCGGTGTCGACCTCGACCAGGCGCTCGCCGACACCCTCGGTGCCTGGACCGGCGGCCCGGCTCCGCAGGGCTCGGTCCCGCCGATCATCGCCGACGACACCGGCCGTGTGGTGATCGTCGACCGGCCCGGCGCGGTCCAGACCCAGCTGCTCATCGGGCGCATCGGCGCCGACCGGCACGACCGCGTCTGGCCCGCGCAGGTGCTGGGCACCTACTGCCTGGGCGGCACCCTCACCTCCCGTCTGGACCGGGTACTGCGCGAGGAGAAGGGCTACACCTACGGGGTGCGCGCCTTCGGCCAGGTGCTGCGCTCCACGCCGCCCTCGCCGGCCGGCGGCGGCTCGGCGGGCGCCTCGCTGCTGGCGATCAGCGGTTCGGTGGCCACCGAGGTCACCGGCCCGGCGCTGGAGGACCTGTGGACGGTGCTGCGGACGCTGAAGGAGGAGGGGCTGACGGACGCCGAGCGTGACGTCGCCGTGCAGAACCTCGTCGGTGTCGCCCCGCTCAAGTACGAGACGGCCGCCGCCGTCGCGGGCACGCTCGCCGACCAGGTCGAGCAGCACCTGCCGGACGACTTCCAGGCACAGCTGTACGCCCGGCTCGCCGAGGCGGGCACGGTGGAGGCGACCGCGGCGGTCGTGAGCGCCTTCCCCGCCGACCGGCTGGTGACCGTCCTGGTGGGTGACGCCTCGAAGATCGAGGAGCCGGTCAAGGCGCTCGGCATCGGAGAGGTGCGCGTCATCACCGGCTGAACCGCGTTCCGGCGGGCCCGATATGTCCCGGGGCCCGGCCCAACGCCGTATCACCACAAGGACCCTGGCGTCGAGTGCGACGCCAGGGTCCTCCCTTATGCCCGATTTGAGGGCTGTTTGGTTTGTGGCGAGAACAACAAAAACCCGTAACCGTTTGGTGATCGAAACGCGGCCCGTTTAGCGTCAGTGCGGCTGTTCGCCGGATACCGCCGCACCCGCGGCACGGACAGTCATCGCCGAGTCCCATGGTGCGAGTGCCAGGGGAGCCGGGGACCCAAACGTCCCTGGGGTGAATCGGACGCCTTCCCCGGCCGGGGGAGGGGCCCGTAGGAGACCTTCCTGCTCCGAACCCGTCAGCTAACCCGGTAGGCGAGAGGGAAGGAAAGGAGTGCGCCACCACATGGCGTTCACCCGTGCCGCCGGGAAGCACCGACGTCCCAGCCAGGCCGCCGTCCGTACCGGCGCCAACATCGCCGGCATTACCACGGTCGCCTCGGGCGTCGTCGCCGGCATCGCCGGCCCGGCCCTCGCCGCGACCGGCGAGACGCCGTCTCCCCAGGACACCGGTCTCCGCCAGGCAATGGTGATGGGCGACGGTCTCTCCGACCAGATCGACGCGCAGGCCCAGTCGCAGCAGAGCGCCGCCGAGTTCGCCGCCGCCAAGGCCAAGGCCGAGGCCGTGGCCCGCCAGGAGGCCGCACGGAAGGCCGAGGCCGCCGCGAAGAAGGCCAAGGCGGAGCGCGACGCCAAGGAGCGCGCCGCGCGTGAGGAGGAGCGCAAGCGCCTCAACACGTTCGTCTCGCCCGTCGAGGGCTCCTCCGTCTCCACGGGGTACCAGGCGTCCAGCGGCCTGTGGTCCTCCGGCAGCCACACCGGGATCGACTTCAGCGCCTCCACCGGCACCGAGGTGCATTCGGTGGGCATGGGTGAGGTCGTCGAGGCGGGCTGGGGTGGCTCCTACGGCAACAACGTCGTCATCAAGATGAACGACGGCACCTACACCCAGTACGGCCACCTCTCCTCGATCGGCGTCTCGGTCGGCCAGAAGGTCACCCCCGGCCAGCAGATCGGCCTGTCCGGCGCGACCGGCAACGTCACCGGCCCGCACCTGCACTTCGAGGCCCGCACCACGGCGGAGTACGGCTCGGACATGGACCCGCTGTCGTACCTGCGCTCGCACGGTGTCAACCTCTGACCCGTCGCCCCTCCTGTCGAAAGGCCCCGTCCGCGCCCGGACGGGGCCTTCGGCGTGCCCGCTCCGCTGTGACCAAAAAATATCCCCGAATTTCCTTCGCCCATCGGAAATCCCGGCGGCTTCGAATAGAGTCGCTGAACGCGCGTCAATCGGATGCGTTTCGCGGGGTTGAGGCGGAGGATCGACAATGCGGGACCGGAAGTGAACGGGGATACGACCGCGCTCCAGGGCGGTCGCCGGATTTCGGCACACGCGGTGTGCGCGGCGATCCGTGACGACATCATCTCCGGTGCCTGCCCGCCCGGCAGCCGGCTGACCGAGGAACTGCTCGCCCGGCGCTACGGGGTCTCCCGGGTGCCCGTCCGCGAGGCGCTGCGCACCCTGGAGTCCGAGGGCTTCGTCACCACCCGGCGGCATGCGGGCGCGTGCGTCGCGCAGCCGTCCGAGAAGGAGGCGGCCGACGTCCTGGACATCCGGGCCCTGCTGGAGCCGCTGGGGGCCGCCAGGGCCGCCCAGCGCCGCACCGAGGGGCATCTGAAGGTGCTGCGCGGTCTGGTCCGGCTCGGCCAGGAGCGGGCGGAGCGCGGCCGGCTGGGCGAGCTGCGCTCGCTGGGCGACTGGTTCCACGAGACGCTCGCCCAGGCGTCCGGCAGCCCGAGCCTGGCGGGACTGCTGGTGCAGCTGCGGCGCAAGACGGCGTGGGTGTACGCGGTGGATCCGGCCCGGCAGGCGGCGCGCGGCGCGCAGGCCGTGCAGGGCGCGCCGGGCCCGACGGGGGGCGCGGACCCGTCGGTGCGCGCCGTCGAGTCCTGGGCGGAGCACGGGGCGATCGTGGACGCGGTCGCGCGCGGTGACGCCGACCGGGCCCGCGAGCTCGTCGCCGCGCACACCGAGCGTTCGCTGGCCGAATACCGATGGCGAAACGCGTCCCAGGTGAGAACTTCGAAACAATCCGTAAACACGGCGAGTGGCCGGAATTAACAGCAGCCCGGTAGGCGGCTCAAAGAAATTCCGTAGGCGGAAAAACAACGGGGCCGCGGTGATCCGTAATGGTTCACCGCGGCCCCGCCGCGCAGAAATGCGATTCGGACGGAATCAGACGGTCTCCGGAAGCTCCTCGAGACCCTCGGCCACGAGCTTCGCCAGACGGTCGAGCGCGACCTCCGCGTCCTCGGCCTCGGAGGCGAGCACGACCTCGTCGCCGCCCTGAGCGCCCAGGCCGAGCACGGCGAGCATGGAAGCGGCGTTGACCGGGGCGCCGCCCGCCTTGGCGATCGTGATGGGGACGCCGGCGGCGGTCGCCGCACGGACGAAGATCGACGCCGGACGGGCGTGCAGGCCCTCGGCCCAGCCGATGTTGACGCGGCGCTCAGCCATGGTGTTGCCCTTCAGATCTGCGGGTGGTGTTGTCTAGACCAGATCATACGGTGTCCGGTCCCGCCCGGGTCGGGCCCGAGTGGGTCCGGTCATGTCCGAACAGGTCCGATACGGACTTTCCCTCGCCACCTCCCGTTCACGCAAGGGTGTCCGCCATGCGGACCTCGGCGTCCCGGACTTGAGCCCGTACCCTGTCCCCATGCCGAGCCCGTCGGATGATCACGCCTATCCCACCCATTGGGAGGCCGACGTCGTGCTCAGGGACGGTGGCACCGCGCAGATCCGCCCCATCACGCCCGATGACGCACAGCGCCTGGTCAGCTTCTACGAACGCGTCTCGGACGAGTCGAAGTACTACCGCTTCTTCGCGCCCTACCCCCGGCTCTCCGACCGCGACGTCCACCGCTTCACCCACCACGATTACGTCGACCGGGTCGGCCTCGCGGCGACCGTCGGGGGCGAGTTCATCGCCACCGTCCGCTACGACCGCATCGACGAGGACGGCCTGCCCGCGCACCTCTCGTCCTCCTCCTCGCAGGGCGCCCCCGCCGACGAGGCCGAAGTCGCCTTCCTGGTGCAGGACGCCCACCAGGGGCGCGGCGTGGCCTCCGCCCTCCTCGAGCACATCGCCGCCGTCGCCCGCGAGCGCGGCATCCGCCGCTTCGCCGCCGAGGTGCTGCCCGCCAACACCAAGATGATCAAGGTGTTCACGGACGCCGGCTACACCCAGAAGCGCAGCTTCGACGACGGGGTCGTCCGCCTCGAATTCGACCTCGAACCCACCGACGCCTCCCTGGCCGTCATGCGCGCCCGCGAACAGCGTGCCGAGGCCCGCTCCGTGCAGCGGCTGCTCACCCCCGGCTCCGTCGCCGTCATCGGAACCGGCCGGGCCCCCGGCGGGGTCGGCCGCACCGTGCTGCGCAACCTCCTCGATGGCGGCTTCACCGGGCGGGTCCACGCCGTCAACCACGCCTTCCCCGAGGACTGGACGCGCCTGGAGCCCGACGGCGTCCCGGCCCACCGTTCCCTCCGTGAGGTCGAAGGCCCGGTCGACCTGGCCGTCGTCGCCGTGCCCGCCGCGCAGGTGCCCGACGTCGTCGCCGACTGCGGCGAACACGGCGTCCAGGGGCTCGTCGTCCTCTCCGCCGGATACGCCGAGAGCGGCCCCGAGGGCCGCGACCGTCAGCGCGACCTGGTCCGCCGGGCCCGCACCTACGGCATGCGCGTCATCGGCCCCAACGCCTTCGGCATCATCAACACCGCCGAGGGCGTGCGGCTGAACGCCTCCCTCTCACCGCGGCTGCCGGTCCCCGGCCGCATCGGGCTGTTCACCCAGTCCGGCGCGATCGGCATCGCCCTGCTGTCCGGGCTGCACCGGCGCGGCGCCGGACTCACCCGGCCCACCTGCACCGAGGGGATGACGGGCCTCGCGGGTCTCGCCGGCCTTGCGGGTATCGCTGGTATTGCTGGTATTTCTACGTTTGTCTCCACCGGGAACCGCGCCGATGTCTCCGGCAACGACCTCCTCCAGTACTGGTTCGAGGACCCGCAGACCGACGTCGCCCTCATGTACCTCGAGTCCATCGGCAACCCCCGCAAGTTCACCCGGCTCGCCCGCCGCACCGCCGCCGTCAAGCCCGTCGTGGTCGTCAAGGGCGCCCGGCACAGCGGCAGCGCCCCCACCGGGCACGCGGTGCCCACCACCCGCATCCCCGATGCCACCGTCTCCCACCTGCTGCGACAGGCCGGCGTCCTGCGCGTGGACACCGTCACCCAGCTCGCCGACGTCGGAGTCCTGCTCGCCTCCCAGCCACTCCCGGAGGGGCCGCGCGTCGCCATCCTCGGCAATTCCGATTCCCTCGGCCTGCTCACCTACGACGCCTGCCTCACCGAAGGGCTGCTCCCGCTGCCGCCCCGCGACCTGACCACGGACGCCGCCCCCGAGGACTTCCACCGCGCCCTGACCGGAGCGCTCGGCGACGACGAGTGCGACGCCATCGTCGTCACCGTCATCCCCTCGGTCGGCGACGCCCGCGCGGCGGACCTGGCCGCGGCCGTCCGCACGGCGGCCGCCGAGGCGCCCGGGCGCGGCGCGGGCAAGCCGGTGGCGGTGGTCCACCTGGAGATCCCCGGCCTCGCGGAGGCCCTCGCGGGCTTCGGCGACCCGGCCCCGCCGCCCGGCGCCGAACCCCCGGCCGAACCGCGGACCGAACCCCCGGCCGGGACCCGCCGGATCCCGGCCTACCCGGCCGCCGAGCGCGCGGTGCGGGCGCTCGCCGAGGCCGTGCGGTACGCGCGCTGGCGGCGGGAATCCGGGGAGCCCGGCCGGGTGCCGGAGTACGACGACATCGACGAGGCCGGGGCCGCCGCCGACATCGAGGTGCTGCTGGCCCCGCGCGAGGGAGCCCCACAACGGAACATCCCGCCGCCCGACGCCCCCGCCGTCGGCACCGGCATCGAGCTGTCCGCCGCCGACACCCAGCGCCTGCTGGCCCGCTACGGCGTCAGCGTGCTGCCCGCGCTGCCCGCGCCCGACCCCGACACCGCCGTACGGGCCGCCGGGCGGCTCGGCTATCCGGTCGCGCTGAAGCCCACCGCCCCGCATCTGCGTCACCGCACCGACCTGGGCGGGGTGCGGCTCGAACTCGGCGGCGAGCCGGAACTGCGCCGCGCCTACGCCGAACTGACCGCGCATCTCGGCCCCGCCGAGGAGCTGGGCCTGGTCGTACAGCGGATGGCGCCGCGCGGCGTCGACACCGTCGTACGGGCCGCGATAGACCCCGGCGCCGGGGCCGTGCTCTCCTTCGGGCTGGCCGGCGCCCCGTCCGAGCTGCTGGGCGACACCGCGCACCGGCTCGTCCCCGCCACCGACCGGGACGCGGCCGAGCTGATCAGGTCCATCCGGACCGCGCCGCTCCTCTTCGGCTGGCGGGGGTCCAAGCCGGTGGACACCGCGGCCCTCGAAGAGCTGCTGCTGAGGGTGTCGCGGCTGGTGGACGACCACCCCGAGGTGGTCGCCGTCGACCTGGAGCCGGTGGTGGTCGCCCAGCAGGGCCTCTCCGTGCTCGGCGCGTCCGCGCGGCTGGCGCCGCCGCCGGTGCGCACCGACCTCGGCCCCCGCCATCTGCCCGCCTACTGACGGCCCAGGGGGTGTCTTGTCGATCAGGCCGGATCAGCGAGCGGCGTCTGGTGCAGGGGGCACCTCCCAGCGGTAGCTGGGGGAGCATCGCAAGTCGCGTGAGGAGAGCGCAGCGGCGCTGCGTGCGACGAGCGCGGCGCGGCGAGGTGCCGCCCGCCGCGGCAGCGGCTGATGTCACAGCGGCGTCGGGAGCCCGGCATGATTGGCAAGGCACCCCCTTGGGACCTGGACGGGCATGGGAGCCGGTGTCGGCGCCGCCCCGTAGGATGGTGCCCATGGCGAAGACCGGTACGACGACCCAGGGGCTGCGCGCGGCGATCGAGCGCAGCGGCTATTACCCGGCACTCGTGGCCGAGGCGGTGGAGGCCGCCGTGGGCGGCGAGCCGATCGTGTCGTACCTGGTCCATCAGGAGACCACGTTCGACGCCAACGAGGTCCGCCGCCATGTCACGGTCCTCGTCCTCACCGGAAACCGCTTCATCGTCAGCCACACCGACGAGCAGGCGGCGGACGGCACCTCCCCGTCGCCGTACGCGACCACCTCCACCGAGTCCGTGAAGCTCCAGCGGATCTCGTCGGTGGTGCTCAGCCGGGTCGTCGCCAACCCCGAGTCGTACACCCCGGGCACGCTGCCCCGCGAGGTCGTGCTGACCATCGGCTGGGGCGCCGTCAACCGCCTCGACCTGGAGCCCGCCGCCTGCGGCGACCCCAACTGCGAGGCCGACCACGGCTACACCGGCTCGTCCACCGCCGACGATCTGAGCCTGCGGGTCAGCGAGGCGGGCGACGGCCCCGACACAGTCCGCCAGACCCTCGCCTTCGCCCAGGCGCTCTCCGAGGCCACCGCGGCCACGCCGGACGCCGGCCGCTGATGCCCGGATCCGCCACCGGCCCGACCACCGCCGCCGACTCCGCCTGGCCCGAGCCGGTCCCGCTCGACCCGCGCACCGCTCCGGTTCCGCGCTACGGCACCGGGTCGCTCGCCGATCTGCTGCCCGCGATCGCCGCCGGCCAGGGGGTCCCCGGGTTGACGTCCGGGCTCGACCTCGCCCCTGCCGACCGGGCCTGCGTCTTCCTGGTCGACGGTCTGGGCTGGGAGCTGCTGCGCGACCACCCCGCCGAGGCGCCCTTTCTGACCTCGCTGCTCTCCACCTCGATGAACGGCACCGGCGCCCCGCTCACCGCGGGCTTCCCGTCCACCACCGCGACCTCGCTCGCCTCCGTGGGCACGGGCCTGCCGCCCGGCGCCCACGGCCTGCCGGGCTATACGGTGGCCGACCCCGCCACCGGCCTGCTGATGAACCAGCTGCGCTGGCAGCCCTGGACGGATCCGCACGCCTGGCAGCCGTATCCCACGGTCTTCCAGCTGGCCGACGCCGCGGGCGTGCACACCTGCCAGGTCTCCGCGCCGACCTTCGAGGAGACCCCGCTCACCAAGATCGCGCTGAGCGGCGGCACCTTCCACGGCCGGCTCTCCGGCGAGGAGCGGATGGACCTCGCGGCCGAGCAGCTGGGCGCCGGGGACCGCTCGCTCGTCTACACGTACTACAGCGAAGTGGACGGCAAAGGTCATCGTTTCGGCGTCGACTCCGACGAGTGGCGTGACCAACTCCGCTACGTCGACGGGCTTGCCCAGCGGCTCGCCGAACAACTCCCGCCCCGCGCCGCGCTCTACGTGACCGCCGACCACGGCATGATCGACATCCCCTTCGACCCGGAGTCGCGCCTCGACTTCGACACGGACTGGGAGCTGCGGGCGGGTGTCGCCCTGCTGGGCGGCGAGGGCCGTGCCCGCCATCTGTACGCGGTCCCCGGCGCCGCCGGCGACGTGCTCGCCGTATGGCGCGAGGTGGTGGGGGAGCGGATGTGGGTGGCCGGCCGTGACGAGGCTATCGAGGCGGGCTGGTTCGGGCCGCCCGGCGGAAACGGCGGTGTGGACGACCGGGTCTACCGGCGCATCGGCGACATCGTGGCCGCCGCCCACGACGATGTCGCGATCGTCGCCTCGGAGACCGAGCCCAAGGAGTCCGCGATGGTCGGGCTGCACGGTTCGATGACCCCGGTGGAGCAGCTCGTCCCGCTGCTCGAAGTACGCTCCTGAGCGACCGCGTCGCGCCACGCGGCCGGCCCGCCGCCATCCGTCCCGTAGCGTCCCGTATGAAAGGCTCCACCACCCCCATGCCCGAGCTGGTGTTCTTCTCCGGAACCATGGACTGCGGAAAGAGCACACTGGCTCTGCAGATCGAGCACAACCGCTCGGCCCGTGGGCTCCAGGGGATGATCTACGCGCGGGACGACCGGGCGGGCCACGGCAAGCTCTCCTCGCGGCTCGGGCTGGTCACCGAGGCCGTCGAGGCCGTGGCGGACCTGGACTTCTACGCCCATGTGGTCGGCGTGCTGACGGCCGGGGGCCGTGCCGACTACGTCATCGTGGACGAGGCGCAGTTCCTCACCCCGCTCCAGATCGACCAACTCGCCCGGGTCGTCGACGACCTGGGCCTGGACGTCTTCGCGTTCGGCATCACCACAGACTTCCGCAGCAAGCTCTTCCCCGGCTCCCAGCGCCTGGTCGAACTCGCGGACCGGGTGGAGGTGCTCCAGGTCGAGGCGTTGTGCTGGTGCGGCGCCCGGGCGACGCACAACGCCCGTACGGTCGGCGGCGAGATGGTCGTCGAGGGCGCCCAGGTCGTCGTGGGCGACGTCAACCGGTCGGAGGGCGAGGTGGGTTACGAGGTGCTGTGCCGTCGCCACCACCGGCGCCGGATGACGGCCGCCGGCGCGCGGGCCGCAAGCCTGTCACCCGATGTGCTGCCGGTCGACTCGCCCGCCGACCCGCCGACGGTTCCCTAGCTTCCCGTAGCAGCCCGGACGACCGTGAAGGCCGCGCCCTCCCGGTCCGTGACCAGGGCCGCGCGCCCGGTGGCCCGGTCCGACGGCGGCTCGACCACCCGGCCGCCCAACTCGGCCACCCGGCGCACGGCTTCGTCCACGTCCGCCACCGCGAAGTGCGTCATCCAGTGCGCGCCCCGGCCGCGGAGCAGGGCCCGGCCCCCGCTCCGGATCGCGCACACCGGCCGCCCGGCCAGACGCAGGGTCCGGCGGCCGGGCTCGCCGGGCCCGGGCGGTGCCGCGCTCTCGGCGTCGTCCGGTTCGTAGCCGAAGACCATCCGGTAGAACTTCGCGACCGCCCCGGACTCGCGGGCCGTCAGCTCGTGCCAGACCGGGGTGCCCGGCAGCCCCGCCTCCCGGAGGGCGGCGTGCTCCTCCTCCTGCCACACTCCGAACACCGCGCCCTCCGGGTCGGCGGCGATCAGCATCCGGCCCGCCTCATCCGCGTCCAGCGGGCCCACGGCCACGGTGCCGCCGCAGGCGCGGATCATTTCCGCCGTCTCGTCGGCGTCGTCGGAGGCCAGATAGGTCATCCAGGAAACCGGAAGGTGACGATCCGGCGGCAGTTCGCCCAGCCCGGCGACCGGCCGGCCGTCCCGTACGGCGCGGACGTACGCGCCGAGCTGCTGCGGACCAGGGGTGAACTCCCAGTCGAACAGGGCATGGTAGAAGTCCTGTGTCGCGGCAAGGCTGTGCACCATCAAACTCGTCCAGCAGGGCGTGCCCGGTGCGCGCCGAGTCGCTGCCTCGGTCATACGTCACTCTCTCCTCGGACCATCGTCGTGGCCGTGCGGCCCCGGGCCGGTCGGCGGCGCGGGGCGGTGATGCGGAGGTGCTGATGTGGGGGCCCGAACGATATTTCCACCATCTGTCGCGGCAAGCCGCCGCAGGGGTATCTACGCAAGGATGGTTCTCATGAATGCCATCATCACCGCACCCGATCTCATGGACGCGCTGACGGGGGAGCGTCCCCCGCTTCTGCTGGACGTGCGCTGGCAGCTCGGCGGCCCTCCCGGTCGCCCCGCGTACGAGGCCGGACATCTGCCCGGCGCCGTGTACGTCGATCTCGACACCGAGCTGGCGAGCCCGGCCGGGGCGGCGGGGCGCCATCCGATGCCCGATCTTTCCGCGTTCGCGGCCGCGATGCGCCGGGCCGGGGTCGGCCGGGGCCGGCGTGTGGTGGCGTACGACGGCGGACAGGGGTGGGCGGCGGCGCGCGCCTGGTGGCTGCTCCGCTGGGCGGGCCACCCCGATGTACGCGTGCTCGACGGCGGTCTGCCCGCCTGGACCGCGGCCGGTGGCGCGCTGACCACCGAACTCCCGGGCGGGCCCGAGGGCGACTTCGTCCCGGAGCCCGGTGCCCTGCCGCTGCTGAGCGCGGACGACGCGGCCGCGCTCGCGCGGCGCGGAGTGCTGCTGGACGCGCGGGCGGGCGAGCGCTACCGCGGCGAGGTCGAGCCGATCGACCGGGTCGGCGGCCACATCCCGGGCGCGATCTCCGCTCCCACCGTCGAGAACGTCACCGACGACGGGCATCTGCTGCCCGCCGAGCGGCTGGCCGAGCGCTTCGCGGATCTCGGCGCCACCAAGGGTGCCGAGGTCGGGGTGTACTGCGGTTCGGGCGTCTCGGCCGCGCACCAGGTCCTGGCCCTGGCGGAAGCCGGGATTCCGGCGGCCCTGTACGTGGGCTCGTGGAGCGAGTGGTCCGCCGACGACAGCCGTCCGGTGGCCACCGGCCCCGAGCGGGGCTGAACGAGCGCGGCTGAATCGCCGTGCGCACCAGCTCCGGGCCCGTCACCGCTGGTCGGTGACGGGCCCGGAGCTTTCGAGTGTGAGCGGCCCTTGGGGCTACTCCTGCTTCTTGCGACGCGTACCGAAGACGATCTCGTCCCAGCTCGGCACCGCCGCCCGGCGGCCCGGACGGACACCGTCCGCCTCCGCCTGGCGATCCGTCGTGCCGGTCAACCGGTCGCGGTGGCCCGCGACCGAACGGGGCATCAGCACATCCGCGTACGCCGAACCCGCGCTCGCCGCCGGGGCGGGCGGCTCGACGGCCTCCGCCTCCTCCACCGGCTCGTCCGGCGGTGGGGGCGGCGCCACGACCGGCGCCTCGGGCACGACCATGTCCCCACGGAAGTTGGGCACGGCCTCCAGCAGGCTGGTCAGCGAGTCGCGCTCGCCGCCGAGGCCGTCGTCCAGCGAGGCGGACGACGGCACCGGGAGTGCGGACTCGTCCTCGTCGTCGCCGTATTCGGAGGCCGTCCCTCTGTCCTTGTCCCGGTCGCGGGGCAGCCGGGCGATGCGCGGCACGAAGGGGAAGCTGGGCTCCGGGGTGTCGTCGGCCTCGCCGATGAGCGTCCGCGCCTCGTCGTCCACGGCCTGGACCAGCCGCCGGGGCGGGTCGTACGTCCAGCTCGCCGAGTGCGGCTCGCCGGCGACCCGGTAGACCAGCAGCACCTCCCAGGTGCCGTCGTCACGCCGCCACGAGTCCCACTGCGCGGTGTCCTTCTCGGCGCCGCGCAGCAGCAGCCGCTCCGCCACGGCCTCGCCGAGCTGCGGTCCGGTGTTCTCCCCGGGACGGCGCACGGGTGTCTTACGGGCGCGCTCGGCCATGAACGCGCGCTCCGCGAGCACCGGGCCCTCGAAGCGGCGCACGCGGTCGACGGGAATGCCGGCCATCGTGGCGACCTCTTCGGCCGTGGCGCCGGCGCGTATACGAGCCTGGATGTCACGGGGCCGGAGATGGCTCTCGACCTCGATCTCGATCTGGCCGAGCCGAGCGCGGTCGTTGCGCACCGCGGCGCGCAGTCGCTCGTCGATGGGAAGCGTGTACTCCGTGCTGTCCGCAGCCTTGAGCACCAGCCGTGTGCCGTCGTTGCTGACGGCCACGACACGCAGTTCGGGCATGGGGACCTCCCGGGTGGTGCCTGCCGACGTCACGGTTGCGTCGCTGCTCTCCCGCTAGACGAGTGTGGCCTGCCCGGGTGCAGCCTGCCACAACTTTGCCGAGTTGCCCGGGCCGGTTGGTTGCCGCCCTCGGCCCCTCCCGTTGGGTCCGGGCGGCCGGACGGGAAATCGGGGCCAGGGCTCGCCACAGTACTCCATTCGGGCCGCTCGGGTGGAGCGGCGCGCCAGCCGAGTTCGGGCGTGGCGTGGTGATCCGGCACCGAATCCTTCGAAGGAGGGCGCAATTTGGGCGGCAAGTTTCACGGAAACGTCAGAATCGGAATGATCCGCTTCGTTTATAGTTCACTTCCCTCTGCGAGCGGGAACGAATGTCCACGCGACTGTCCACGCGACGCCGGGAGAGGCAGCGTGCCCGGCGGCCCCGTCAGCCGCCGAGGACCCGCCGCAGGTAGTCGTTGCCGAACACCCGGTCCGGGTCGAGCCGTTCGCGCAGCGCGGTGAACTCGCCGAACCGCGGATAGACCCCGGACAGATAGGCGGCGTCGCGGCTGTGCAGCTTTCCCCAGTGCGGGCGTCCGCCGTGCGCGGTCATGATCTGCTCGGCGGCCGTGAAGTACGCCCGGTGCGGGGTGCCCCGGTAGAGGTGGACGGCGATGTACGCGGTGTCCCGGCCGGAGGCGGTGGACAGCGGGATGTCGTCGGCGGGCGCGGTCCGCACCTCCACGGGGAAGCTGACCCGCAGCCCCGACCGCTCGACGGTCGCCTTCAGTTCGCGCAGCGCCGGGACGGCGGCCTCGCGCGGCACCGCGTACTCCATCTCCAGGAAGCGGACCCGGCGCGGGCTGGTGAAGACTTTGTAAGGAATGTCCGTGTAGGTACGGGCGGACAGGGCGCGGCTGGAGATTTTGGCGATCCCGGGGATCGTGGCGGGGACCGCCCGGCCCACCGTGCAGGCCACCTGGAAGATGCCGTTGGACAGCAGCTCGTCGTCCACCCAGCCGCTGACCCGGCCGACCGGGGCCGCGGGGCCGGTGCTGCGGTTGTTGCGCTTGGTGTTGCAGTTGCCGGTGTGCGGGAACCAGTAGAACTCGAAGTGTTCGTTCTCGGCGACGAGTTGTTCGAAGTCCGTCATCACCCGGTCGAACGACATCGGCTCCTCGCGCGCCGTGAGCAGAAACTCCCGCTCCACCCCGAAGGTGATCGCCGTGACCACGCCGAGCGCCCCGAGGCCGACCCGGGCGGCCGCGAAGATCTCCGGGTGCTCGGTCGCCGAGCAGTGCAGCACCGAGCCGTCCGCCGTGACCAGCTCCAGCCCCTTGACCTGGGCGGCGATCGAGGCGCTGTCGCGCCCGGTCCCATGGGTGCCGGTGGAGGTGGCCCCGGCCACCGTCTGCTCCATGATGTCGCCCATGTTGGTCAGCGACAGACCGTGGCCCGACAGGGTCTCGTTGAGCTGACGCAGCGAGGTGCCCGCGGCGACGGTCACCGTGCCCGCCTCCGGGTCCACCTCCCGCACGCCCACCAGGCGGTCGGGGCGTATCAGCACGCCGTCCGTGGCGGCCGTGGTGGTGAAGGAGTGGCCGGTGCCCACCGGCTTGACCCGCAGTCCGTCCGCCACGGCCTGCCGCACCGCCTCGGCCAGCTCCTGAGTGGAGGAGGGGGCCACACTCCGTACCGGACGGGCGATGACGTTCCCCGCCCAGTTACGCCACACGCTGTTCCGCTCGGTTCTTACGGTCTTGACGGCCATCCGCTCCCGACCCCTCCCGCTGTGGCGCCGGCCGGAGCCGGCGATACCCGAGGAACGCCACCGCCGCCGCGAGCGCCCCGGCCACGGCCGGCACCGCGTACCCCGCGCGGGCCCCGGCGGCGTCCACCACCCCTCCGGTGGCCGACGAGCCGAGCGCCACGCCGACCATGAGCCCGGTGCTCACCCAGGTCATTCCCTCGGTCAGATGCGCGCGTGGTACGTGCTGTTCGACGAGGGCCATGGTCGTGACCATCGTCGGTGCGACGGCCAGGCCCGCGACAAAGAGCGCCACGGCCAGAAACGAAAGGTTCCCGACCAGTTGGAGGGGGATCATACTCACGGTCATCGCACAAATACCCAGCAACCAGCGGAAAGAGAGTGATCTTTTGCGTGGCAGCAGCCCGAAGACGGCTCCCGCCGCGCACGAGCCCAGCGCGTACACCGCCAGGACCAGGCTCGCCGCCGCCTTGTGGCCCTCGGCCTCGGCGTACGCCACCGTCGCCACGTCGATCCCCCCGAAGATCGTGCCGACCGCGACGAAGGTGAGGACCAGCACCTGGAGCGCGCGCGAGCGCAGCGCGGAGCCACCGGTGTGCGGCCCGCGCGGATGCGGCGCGGGCTCGGTGGCCCGCTGCGCGGTGAGCCAGAAGACGCCGACGGCCAGGAAGCAGCCGGCCAGCAGCGGCCCCGCCTCCGGGAACCAGGCGGTGCAGAGCCAGATCGAGATCATCGGCCCCAGGATGAAGCAGACCTCGTCGACGATGGCCTCCCAGGAGTACGCGGCGTGCAGTTCGCGCGGCGCGTCCTGGTGGATCGCGGCCCAGCGGGCTCGCACCATGGACCCGACGCTCGGCACACAGCCGGCCGTGGCGGCGCACGCGAACAGCGTCCAGTCCGGCCAGCCCCGGTGCGCCGCCAGCAGCAGTCCGGCCAGCGAGGTGAGCGTGACGAGGGTCGCCGGGCGCAGCACCCGGCGCTGGCCGTACCGGTCGACCAGCCGGGAGGTCTGCGGGCCGATGACGGCGACCGAGAGCGCGAGGGTGGCCGCCAGCGCACCGGCGAGTCCGTACCGGCCGGTGAGTCGGGAGACCATCGTGACCACCCCGATGCTCGTCATGGCCACGGTCATCCGCCCGATGAACCCGGCCATGGAGAACGCCTTGGCGCCGGGGGCGGCGAAGATCACACGGTAGGGACTGGGGCCGGGCATGACAGGGGCCTCCGCGGGCTGGCAGGGCGGCAGAGCGGCGGGACGGGACGGCGTGCGGGTAAAGAGCGCAGGTCGCCGGGGGCGGTGGGGCGCGGCAGGGTAAGGAACGTCGAAGCTGATACAGCTTACGGTCGCCCCGGGGTCCGCGCAGGGGCATTTCCCGCCGGTCCGGGGCTGGTGGCAGGATCGGGACCATGCCGGAACAGCCAGCGCGGACATCCCCCGCCCCATACGACGCCCTGCTGTTGCTCTCGTTCGGCGGGCCCGAGGGCCCGGAGGACGTCGTGCCGTTCCTGGAGAACGTCACGCGGGGGAGGGGCATCCCCCGGGAGCGGCTCAAGGAGGTCGGGCAGCACTACTTCCTGTTCGGCGGCGTCAGTCCGATCAACGCGCAGAACCGCGAGCTTCTGCACGCGCTGCGCAAGGACTTCGCCGAGCACGGGCTGGACCTGCCGGTGTACTGGGGCAATCGCAACTGGGCGCCGTACCTGACCGACACCCTGCGCGAGATGGTCACCGACGGCCACCGCCGCATCGCGGTGCTCGCCACCAGCGCGTACGCCTCGTACTCGGGCTGCCGCCAGTACCGCGAGAACCTCGCGGACGCGCTCGCCGCCCTGGAGGGCGAGGGGCTGCCGCTGCCGCGCGTGGACAAGCTGCGGCACTACTTCAACCACCCCGGCTTCGTCCGGCCCATGGTGGACGCGACGCTCGCCGCGCTCGCCGAGCTGCCCGAGGGGCTGCGGGCGGGCGCGCACCTCGCGTTCACCACCCACTCCATCCCGACCGCCGCCGCGGACACCTCCGGCCCGGTCGAGGACCACGGAGCGGGCGGTGCGTACGTCGCCGAGCACCTCGACGTCGCTCGGCTGATCGCCGAGGCGGTGCGCGAGGAGACCGGCGCCGAGCACCCGTGGCGGCTGGTCTACCAGTCCCGCAGCGGTGCCCCGCACATCCCCTGGCTGGAGCCGGACATCTGCGACCACCTGGAGGAGCTGCACGGCGACGGCGTGCCCGCCGCCGTGATGGTCCCGATCGGCTTCGTCTCGGACCACATGGAGGTCAAGTACGACCTGGACACCGAGGCGGCCGCCAAGGCGGCCGATCTCGGCCTCCCGGTCGCCCGGGCCTCGACGGTGGGCGCGGACCCGCGGTTCGCGGCGGCGGTGCGCGATCTGCTGCTGGAGCGCGCGGCCGCCGAGCGGTTCGCCGCCGGGGACGCCCCGTCGGCGCCCGAGCGCTGTGCGCTGGGCGCGCTGGGCCCGAGCCACGACCTCTGCCCGGTGGGCTGCTGTCCGGCCCGCTCGCCGCGGCCGGCCGCCGCCGGGGCCGACTAGTTCCCCTCCGACGGATCTCCAGGGCCATCGCACGCGCACACGCAGTACGCACGGGTAATCCGCAAAGGAGCACGATGACCGACTCGCTCAACGCCGAACTGCTCGAACTGGCCCTGGAGGTCGCCCGCAGGGCCGGGGACCTGCTGCGCGACGGCCGCCCGGCCGACCTCGGCGTGGCCGCCACCAAGTCCAGCCCGATCGATGTCGTCACCGAGATGGACGTCGCCTCCGAGAAGCTGATCACCGACTTCCTCGCGCAGCACCGCCCGGAGGACGGCGTGCTGGGCGAGGAGGGCGCGAGCAGCGAGGGCAGCAGCGGTGTCCGCTGGGTGATCGACCCCCTCGACGGCACCGTGAACTACCTCTACGGCCTCCCGTCCTGGGCGGTCAGCATCGCCGTCGAGCGGGACGGCGAGCCGGTCGTCGGCGTGGTGACGGCGCCGATGCGCGGCGAGACGTACCACGCGGTCCTCGGCCAGGGCGCGTACGCGGACGGGGAGCCGGTGCGGGTGCTCCCCGCGCCCCCCTTCGAGCAGGCGCTGATCGGCACCGGCTTCGGCTATCTGCGCGAGCGCCGCATCGGGCAGGCCAGGGTCCTGAACGAACTGCTGCCCCAGGTGCGCGACATCCGGCGCGGCGGATCGGCCGCCATCGACCTGTGCGACCTGGCCTGCGGCCGGCTCAACGCGTACTACGAGCGCGGGCTCAACCCCTGGGACTACGCGGCCGGCGCCCTCATAGCCCGCGAGGCGGGCGCGCTCACCGGCGGACGGCCGGGCATACCCGCATCGACGGAGCTGACCATCGCCGCCGCCCCCGGTCTCTTCGAGCCGCTGCAGGCCCTGCTGGAGGACCTGGGCGCCTGGCACGACTGAGTCGCCTCCCGGGCACGCGAAGCGCCCCGGTGCCAGGAGGGCACCGGGGCGCTTCGGCGTGGATTGTGCCGGTCGTGCTCATGGATCGGCGTACCGGAGCTGGATCGGTCTCCGTCACACCGGGTGATCAAGCCGCCAACGGGAACCGACGGCGCAGTGGATCAAACAACCTGGATCAGGCGGCGCTTACTTCCACGCCATGCTCGGCGGCGAGCCGACGGAGGTCTTCCAGCTCCGCCAGCTCCACGTCGGCGAGGAACTCGTCGCCTGTCTCGCGGGCGCGGGTGAGGTCGGACTGGGTGGTCTCTATACGCTGCAGAATGCCTGCGGTGAACGCGTCCATGGTGCGCCCCCTCGTCGTGGGTCGGTGGCACGGGGGTGTGCCGACGGCGGGAGCGATCACGTACGTGAATCCCTGAGGGTGGCAGCGGCGTCAATGGATAGCCACATACAGGGCGTGATCGCGGGGTGTGCAGTCGTCCTCCCCACCCCACTCGGAGCGGAAACCTCCGGCGCCAAAAGTTTCTGAAGGATCTTGAAGTCGGCCGTCCGCCCGCGGCCCCGGCACCTCTTACCGCCGGTTTATGAGACTTCGAGGCAGGATGGAGGCGCCGAACGCTGTGGAGCACGAGAGCCCGCCGCGGCCATGAGGGAAGGACGAACGACGTGCGTGTACTCGTCGTCGAGGACGAGCAACTGCTCGCCGACGCGGTGGCCACCGGACTGCGCCGGGAGGCCATGGCCGTCGACGTCGTGTATGACGGTGCCGCCGCCCTGGAGCGCATCGCCGTCAACGACTACGACGTCGTGGTCCTCGACCGTGACCTGCCGCTCGTCCATGGCGACGACGTGTGCCGCAAGATCGTCGAACTCGGCATGCCCACCCGCGTCCTGATGCTCACCGCCTCCGGTGACGTCAGTGACCGCGTCGAGGGGCTGGAGATCGGCGCCGACGACTACCTCCCCAAGCCGTTCGCCTTCAGCGAGCTGATCGCCCGGGTGCGGGCGCTCGGCCGCCGCACCACCGTCGCCCTGCCGCCGGTCCTGGAGCGGTCCGGGATCAAGCTGGACCCGAACCGCCGCGAGGTGTTCCGGGACGACAAGGAGATCGCGCTGGCGCCGAAGGAGTTCGCGGTGCTGGAGGTCCTCATGCGCAGCGAGGGCGCCGTGGTCTCGGCCGAGCAGCTGCTGGAGAAGGCGTGGGACGAGAACACCGACCCGTTCACCAACGTCGTCCGGGTGACCGTCATGACGCTGCGCCGCAAGCTCGGCGAGCCGGCCGTGATCGTCACGGTCCCCGGCTCGGGTTACCGGATCTGACCGGGCATGGCCACGACTCCGCTCCCGCCGGCGGCACCGCCCAAGCCCAGCTGGGACCCGCAGCACACCTCGCCGCCCAACCCCTGGCTGCGCCCCACCATCCGGATACGGCTCACCCTGCTGTACGGCGGGATGTTCCTGATCGCCGGTGTGGTGCTGCTGACGATCATCTATCTGCTGGCGGCCGACGCCATCCGCCGGGGCAGCGAGTTCCCGCTGCAGATCGTGCGGATCGACTACAAGCCCTCCGACACGTGCCATCTGCCCAGCCAGGGCAACAACGACGCGTTCAACCGGGCGGTGGCCCAGTGCATGTCCCAGCAGCGCGACTTCGCCCTGGACGGGCTGCTGCGCCGCTCGCTGCTGGCGCTGCTGGGGCTGGCCGTGGTCGCGTTCGCGTTCGGCTACGCCATGGCCGGGCGGGTGCTCTCGCCGCTGGGCCGCATCACCCGTACGGCGCGTCAGGTGGCGGGCTCGGACCTGTCCCGCCGGATCGAGCTGGACGGGCCGGACGACGAGCTGAAGGAGCTGGCGGACACCTTCGACGAGATGCTGGAGCGACTGGACCGGGCGTTCACCGCGCAGCAGCGGTTCGTCGCGAACGCCTCGCACGAGCTGCGCACCCCGCTGGCGATCAACCGCACCCTGCTGGAGGTGCAGCTGTCCGATCCGCAGGCGTCCCCGGAGCTGGTCCAGCTCGGCAAGACGCTGCTGTCCACCAACGAGCGCAGCGAGCAGCTGGTGGAGGGTCTGCTGCTGCTGGCCCGCAGCGACAACGAGATCGTCGACCGCAAGCCGGTGGATCTGGCCGAGGTCGCCTCCCAGGCGCTGGAACAGGTCCGGACCGAGGCCCAGGCCCAGGGGGTGGAGATCCGGGGCGAACGGGCGGCCGCGGTGGTCCAGGGCAACGGGGTGCTGCTGGAGCGGATCGCGCTGAACCTGGTGCAGAACGCGGTGCGCTACAACGTCCCGGACCACGGCTGGGTGGAGGTGACCACCGAGGTGCGGCAGGGGCAGGCGGTGCTGGTGGTCGCGAACACCGGACCGGTGATCCCGGCGTACGAGATGGACAACATCTTCGAGCCCTTCCGCAGGCTCCGCACCGAGCGCACCGGCAGCGACAAGGGCGTCGGCCTCGGGCTGTCGATCGCCCGTTCGGTGGCGCGCGCCCACGGCGGCCGCATCGCGGCCGAGCCGCGGGAGGGCGGCGGCCTGGTGATGCGGGTGGTGCTCCCGGTCTGAGTGCGGAACGGCGAAACGGCGAGACGGCGGAATGCTGAAAGGGGGAGTACCCTCGTGGGGTGTTCGCTTTGGGCGGAATTTTCGTGATCCGCCCACCACCTGGATCGTGTGTGATCGATCACATGGGCGATTTTCAAGCCATACACTCTGCGTGATCGTGCCGGTTGCCGGAAAGCCGTAAAAATCCGGGTTTTCAGGCACTGTGATCACGGGAAGTACACGTCATGGCGCATGAGAGTGCGACATTCGGACCGTGTACGGTCCCGATGGCCATCCAACCCGATCACCTCTTCAGGGGTGCGGTTGGGTGTCGATTGAGTAACAGACCTTGATGTGAGGCAAAATCTCCGCCTCAGGTCGGGCACAAGTCCGGCCTCTCACGCGTTACGAGCGCTGAGACACCGCAGACACCCAGAGGGGGAGAGCGACATGGCAACGGATTACGACACCCCACGCAAGACCGACGATGACGTCAACGAGGACAGCATCGAGGAACTCAAGGCCCGGCGGAACGACAAGTCGGCGTCCACCGTCGACGTCGACGAGTTCGAGCAGGCCGAGGGCCTGGAGCTGCCCGGCGCGGACCTCTCCAACGAGGAGCTGTCCGTGCGGGTGCTGCCCCGCCAGGCCGACGAGTTCACGTGCATGAGCTGCTTCCTCGTGCACCACCGCAGCCAGCTGGCCGCCGAGACCAAGAACGGCCAGCCGATCTGCCGCGACTGCGCGGCCTGAGCCGCGGGCCGGTCGTGGACGCGGAGCACGGCAGTGTGAACGCGGAGCACGATGGTGTGGAGGGGGCGCATGTCGAGCGAGGCCGGGTGGCCTCGCTCGCGGCCGCCCTCGGTCGCGGCGTCCGGCGGGGCGGCGGCCGTGCCCGGGCGGGGGTGTACGCGGTCGCCGACCGGATCGCGGTGAATGCCCCGCGCGTTCCGGTCCGCGATCTCGCGGCGCTGCGCAAGCAGTTCCCCGGGCTCGGTCCGGAGGAGATCGCGGACAAGCTGGTGGCCGGTGCGGCGTACGGCACCTCCACCGTGGGTGCGGGCGTCGGTGCCGCGGCGATGCTGCCGGCCCCGCCCGCCATGCCCACCGAGCTGGCCGCCGAGATCGTCGGCGTGGCGTCCATAGAGTTCAAGCTCATCGCCGAGCTGCACGAGGTCTACGGGGTGCGGGCGCCCGGGACCGTCCGGCAGCGGGCCGCCGTCTACCTCAGCTCATGGGCCGAGGAGCGCGGCATCGACCCCACCGTCCCCGGCAGCGTCAACGCCGCGCTGAACGTCCGGCTGAAGCGCGAGCTGCGCCAGCAGGTGCTGAGGCGGAGCTTCCGGAACCTGCCCGTCCTCGCGCCCTTCATGGTCGGCGCGGCCGTCGGCGCCTCGATGAACCGGCGCGACACCAAAAGACTCGCGCGCAAGATCCGCAAGGAGCTGCGCGACCGCCAGGTGCCCTGGGACGCCCTTCCCTCGTCCCCGGAAGCCCCCGGCGAGCCGCCCGGAGCCCCGGGCGAGCTGCCGCCCCCGCAGCGGGGCCCGGAAGACGCCTCCTAGGCGGGAAGACGTCTCCTAGGCGCGTACGGCCGTCAGCGCCGCCGCCAGGCCCTCGGGGTCCCGGGTGGAGACGTACACGTAGGGCGTCGGATCCTGCGGATCGGTGACCTCGACCCGCAGCGCGGTCGGGATGTAGCTCCGCAGCAGCATGAAGGCCCGCGGATCGGCCTTGTACGTCCGCCAGGCGGCCGCCTCCTCGGCGTCCAGCACCTCGGCGGTCCCGAGGGCCGTCACCGGGATCCTGGCCTCTCCCGCGACCAGCGAGCCCGCCACCACCCGCACCCGGGCCGAGCCGTACGAACTCACCGCGACACAGGCCAGCGCCGCGCCGCCGATCAGGCCACCGAGCATCGGCAGGGTGCCGAACGGCAGCATGACCAACGCCGTGCCGACCCCGATCAGAATCGCGATGAACCACCAGGAACGGGGCGCGGTGAGACGTTCGTCGTAAGGCTGCATGCGTATCAGCTTGGCATGGCCGCCTGCCGGGGCATCTCTCGCGGGTAAGGTCAGCCGTTGTGAGTGGAAGAACGACAGTGCTGAAGCCGCCGGACGGCGCCACGGCACCCGTGCGCCACCCCGACGCGCCCGCGCCCGGGGAACTCCTCGGCGCGCACTACGACCAGTGCTTCGGCTGTGGCGAGCAGGCGGGTGGCCTGCGCCTGCGGGTGCGGGCGGGCGAGGGCGTCGGCCTCACGGCCGAGTTCACCGTGGACGCCGCCCATCAGGGCGCGCCCGGGCTGGCCCACGGCGGCGTGCTGACCGCGGCGCTGGACGAGACGCTCGGGGCACTCAACTGGCTGCAGCGCGTGATCGCCGTGACCGGGCGGCTGGAGACGGACTTCGTCCGGCCGGTGCCCGTCGGCACCGTGCTGCACCTGGAGGCACGGGTGACCGCCGTGCACGGCCGCAAGATCTACTGTGCGGCCACGGGCCGCATCGGGGGTCCCGAGGGGCCCGTCGCGGTGCGCGCGGAGGCCCTCTTCATAGAGGTGCAGGTCGACCACTTCATCAAGAACGGCCGGTCGGAGGAGATCAACGCGGCGCTCGCCGACCCGGATCAGGTGAAGGTCGCGCGCGCATTCGAGGTGAATCCGTGACTCCCGTACCGGTGGACGTGTTGATCCGCAGGGTGGACCCCCACGTGCCGATCCCGGGGTATGCCCACCCGGGGGACGCCGGTGCCGATCTCGTCACCACCGAGGCGGCGGAGCTGGCCCCGGGCGAGCGCGCGGTTCTGCCCACCGGAGTGTCTATCGCGCTCCCGGAGGGGTATGCCGCCTTCGTGCATCCGAGGTCCGGACTCGCCGCCCGCTGCGGAGTCGCCATGGTGAATGCCCCGGGGACCATCGATGCCGGGTACCGTGGAGAGATCAAGGTGATCGTGGTCAATCTCGACCCGCGCGAGAGCGTGCGGTTCGAGCGCTACGACCGGGTCGCCCAGATGGTCGTCCAGCAGGTCGAGAAGGTGCGCTTCCAGGAGGTGGCGGAGCTTCCCGGGTCGGCGCGGGCCGAAGGGGGCTTCGGGTCCACCGGCGGTCATGCCGCCGTGGACGGCACAACGGGTGGGAATGGATACGCTTCGGTCGGTTCCGACCGGGAAGGACGATGACGTGTTCGGACGTCGCCGCAAGCGCAGCGAGGAGGACGTCGAGTCGCTCGACGTGACCTCCGAGGAGTTGGCCGAGGACGCGGAGGACGCGGAGGGCGCCGACGGCCTCGTCGACGAGGGCGACGCGGAGGCTCCCAGGGTGAGCCTGCCCCCCGCGCCGCGCCCCGACGGCCCGTGGGACGTGTCCGAGGTGCGGGAGCCCGGCGAGGGCCGGGTGGACCTCGGCGGCATGTTCGTGCCCGGGGTCGAGGGCATGGAGCTGCGGGTCGAGGTCGCGGGGGACGCGATCGTGGCCGCGACCGTGGTGCTGCGGGACAGCGCCGTGCAGCTGCAGGCGTTCGCCGCGCCCAAGAAGGAAGGCATCTGGACCGAGGTGCGGGACGAGATCGCCACCGGCATCACCCAGCAGGGCGGTGTGGTGGACGAGGTCGAGGGGCCGCTCGGCTGGGAGCTGCGGGCCCAGGTGCCGGTGCAGCTGCCGGACGGCAAGAACGGCGTCCAGGTGGTGCGCTTCATCGGCGTCGACGGGCCGCGCTGGTTCCTGCGCGGAGTGATCTCCGGGCAGGGCGCCGTGCAGCCCGAGACCGGCAGCCTGCTGGAGGCGATCTTCCAGGACACGGTCGTGGTGCGCGGTGAGGGTCCGATGGCCCCGCGCGACCCGATCGTGCTCAAGCTGCCGAACGACGCGCAGATGGTGCCCGACGGGGTGCAGCAGGATGAGGCGCAGGGCTCGCGGTTCGCGGGCGGCGCCGACCAGCTCCAGCGCGGTCCGGAGATCACCGAGGTGCGCTGACCGCAGGCCGCACTCGGTCCGCAAGGCCAGGTCCGAAGGGGCCCGGGGAGTTTCCCCGGGGCCCTTCGGCTTTTTTTCGCACCACGTTGAACACCCCCGCCACCCGGGGCGTATTGATGGGCGAGAGACCCCCCGGCGCGCCCGCGGTAGTGGGAGAGCGGGCGCGACGGGCATATCCCCTGTCCCATCTCAACGAGGTGAGTGATCAATGTCCCGAGGGCTTCCGTTACTTCACCGTCGGCGGATCGTCGTCGCCGGTGTGATCGGCGGTATCACCTGTGCGTCCGTCGCGGTGGGAGCCGCCATGGCGGGTCAGGACGACAGCAGCGGCAGCGGAAAGGCGTCGGTCAAGGCCGCGTCCACGATCAGCTGCCCCGCCGTTGAAGGATCCCTTCCGGAGATTCCCGCGGAGGCCAAGGCGGAGGTGGACCGCAACCTCGCCCTCCTGGACACCCAGCTCGCCGAGGCGAACAAGCGGCTGAGCACCAGCCAGGGCGAGGGCGGCCCGAACTTCGTGCAGAACGCGATCCTCGGTCCGCTGGCGGACAAGCGGAAGTCCACCCTCGATCGCATCGCGATCTCCATCGGGCGCCGGGCCGAGAAGCCGACCGGCCTGGACGCCCTCGCCGAGTGCACGCTGTCCGGCGGCGGCGCCGGGGCGGGTGCCGAGAACGGGGCCGGGGCGAGCCCGACGGCCGCCGCCAGCGCCGCGGCCTCGGCCGACCCGGCGGCGGAGACCGGTGCCGACACGGGGGCCGGTGCGGACGCGGGCGCGGGCTCCGGCCAGACGATCAGCTGCCCGGACGTCGCCGGTGAGATCGGCGATGTGCCGGCCGCCGCCAAGGCGGAGGTGGACCGCAACCTCGCGCTGCTGGACACCCAGCTCAGCGAGGCCAACAAGAGACTCGCGACCTCCGCGGGCCAGGGCGGTCCGAACTTCGTGCAGAACGCGATCCTGGGCCCGCTGGCCGACAAGCGGAAGTCCACGATCGACCGCATCAAGATCTCATTCTCCCGCCAGGGCTCGACCGCCCCCTCCGGTCTTGACGCTCTGGCGGGCTGCTCGCTCGCATCCGGCTGAGTCCCCGGCGTAAGGCTCCGCTGATGTGAGCGTTCTACCGGTGGGCCGTACTTTTCTCTGCGGAGTACGGCCCACCGGATATTTCGCGTGCGCCGGTGTTGTGCGTGCGCGCGCCCCCGGCGTCAGGGAGGCGTCAAGAGGGTGCCCGCCGCCGTAAGGGAGCCGTCAACGGCGGCTCCTGCGCTCCGAACAGGCGTTTTGCTCTAGAGGTCAGCTCTCCACCGATCCTCTAGGAGCCCACGATGGCCGATCTGGCCTTCGTCGTCGCCACGCTCGCGGTGTTCGCGCTGGTGGCCCTCGTCGCCAAAGGGGTGACGAAGCTGTGACCGCCGAGAACGTCGTCGGCCTGGTCGTGGCCGTCGCGCTGCTGGGCTATCTGGTCCTCGCCCTCCTCTTCCCCGAGAGGTTCTGAGGGCGTCATGAGTTCCGAACTCGCCGCGGTGCTCCAGCTCACCGCGCTCATCGGCGCGCTCGCCCTGGTGTACCGGCCGCTCGGCGACTACCTGGCCGCCGTCTACCGCTCCGCGACCCATCTGCGCGCCGAGCGGTGGATCTACCGCTGCGTCGGCGCCGACCCGGACACCCGGATGCGCTGGCCCGCGTATCTGCGCGGGGTGCTCGCCTTCTCCGGCGTCAGCGTCCTGTTCCTGTATCTGCTCCAGCGCCTCCAGGGCGCGCTGCCGCTCTCGCTCGGCTTCTCCTCGATCGGCCCGGCGCAGGCGTTCAACACCGCCGCGTCCTTCGTCTCCAACACCAACTGGCAGTCCTACGCGGGCGAGCAGTCCATGGGCCATGTCGTCCAGACCGCCGGGCTCGCGGTGCAGAACTTCCTGTCCGCCGCCGTCGGCATCGCGGTGGCCATCGCGCTCGTCCGGGGCTTCGCCCGCTCCCGCACCGGCGAGCTGGGCAACTTCTGGGCCGACCTGGTGCGCACGGTCGTCCGCGTCCTGATCCCGATGGCGGTGATCGCCGCGGTCGTGCTGGTGGCGTGCGGCGCGATCCAGAACTTCGCGGGCATCCACGAGGTCGGGCAGCTCACCGGCGGCAGCCGGCAGATGAACGGCGGCGCGGTCGCCTCGCAGGAGGCCATCAAGGAGATCGGCACCAACGGCGGCGGCTTCTTCAACGCCAACTCCGCCTACCCGTTCGAGAATCCGAACGCCTTCACCAACCTCTTCGAGATCTTCCTGATCCTCGTCATCCCGTTCTCGCTGACCCGCACCTTCGGCGTCCTCGTCGGGAACGTCCGGCAGGGGTACGCGATCCTCGCCGCCATGGGCCTGATCTGGCTGGGCTTCACGGCGCTGATGATGTGGAGCGAGTTCCACCATGGCGGCCCGGCCCTCCGGGCCGCGGGCGCCGCGATGGAGGGCAAGGAGCAGCGGTTCGGAGTCGGCGCGTCCTCGATCTTCGCGACGAGTACGACGCTGACCTCCACCGGCGCGGTGGACGCCATGCACTCCTCCCTCACCGGCTTCGGCGGCGGCATCGCGCTGCTGGGCATGATGCTCGGCGAGATCGCCCCCGGCGGGGTGGGCTCCGGCCTCTACGGCATGCTCGTGATGGCCGTGATCGCGGTCTTCATCGCGGGGCTCATGGTCGGCCGTACGCCCGAGTACCTGGGCAAGAAGATCGGCTCCCGCGAGATCAAGCTCGCCGCGTGCTCCATCCTCGTCACCCCGGCGCTGGCGCTCGGCTTCACCGCCCTGTCCGTGGTGCTGTCCACCCCGCCGCACTCGATCCTCAACACCGCGGGCGACGCGGCGGGCCACAGCGGGGCGCACGGCTTCTCCGAGGTGCTGTACGCCTTCACCTCCGGCGCCAACAACAACGGCTCCGCCTTCGCGGGCCTGAACGCCAACACCGACTGGTACAACACCACGCTCGGCCTGGCGATGCTGCTCGGCCGCTTCCTGCCGATGGTCTTCATCCTGGCGCTGGCCGGTTCGCTCGCCGAGCAGAAGCCCGTCCCCGAGACGGCGGGCACCCTGCGCACCGAGAAGCCGCTCTTCGCGGGGCTGCTCGTCGGCGCCGTCCTGATCGTCACCGGTCTCACCTACTTCCCGGCCCTGGCCCTTGGCCCGATGGCGGAGGGACTCTCATGAGCACGACCACCCCTGTACGCCCCGCCCCCGACGGAACGCATCCGCACCAGCACGACCCGGGCGGCGGCCGGGTCTCCGGCGGCCTGTTCGACCCGCGGCAGCTGCTCACCTCCCTGCCGGACGCCTTCCGCAAGCTCGATCCGCGGGTGCTGGCGAAGTCCCCGGTGATGTTCGTCGTGGAGATCGGGTCGGTGCTCACCACCGTGCTCGCCGCCCTCGATCCCGGCGACTGGTTCGGCTGGGCGATCACCGCGTGGCTGTGGCTGACCGTGCTCTTCGCCAACCTCGCCGAGGCCGTCGCCGAGGGGCGCGGCAAGGCGCAGGCCGACACCCTGCGCAAGGCCAAGACCGACACCGAGGCCCGGCGGCTCGCGGACGGGGGCGAGGAACGGGTGCCCGGCACCGCGCTGCGCGTCGGCGACCTGGTGGTCTGCGAGGCGGGCGACGTCATCCCGGGCGACGGCGATGTCGTCGAGGGCGTCGCGTCCGTCGACGAGTCCGCCATCACCGGCGAGTCCGCGCCGGTCATCCGCGAGTCCGGCGGCGACCGGTGCGCGGTCACCGGCGGCACCAAGGTGCTCTCCGACCGCATCGTGATCAAGATCACGGCGAGGCCCGGTGAGACCTTCATCGACCGGATGATCAATCTGGTCGAGGGCGCCGCCCGGCAGAAGACCCCGAACGAGATCGCGCTCAACATCCTGCTGGCCTCGCTCACCATCGTCTTCCTGCTGGCGGTCGTCACCCTCCAGCCGTTCGCGATCTACGCGGGCGCCGAACAGACCATGATCGTGCTCACCGCCTTGCTGGTGTGCCTCATCCCGACCACCATCGGGGCGCTGCTCTCGGCGATCGGGATCGCGGGCATGGACCGCCTGGTCCAGCGCAATGTGCTCGCGATGTCCGGGCGCGCGGTCGAGGCGGCGGGCGACGTGTCGACGCTGCTGCTCGACAAGACCGGCACGATCACCTTGGGCAACCGGCAGGCCGCGGAGTTCGTCCCGGTGGACGGTGCGACCGAGGCGGAGCTCGCGGAGGCCGCCCAGCTCTCCTCCCTCGCCGACGAGACGCCCGAGGGCCGCTCGATCGTGGTCCTCGCCAAGGAGGCGTACGGACTGCGCGCCCGCCACGAGGGCGAACTCGGCCACGCCACCTTCGTGCCCTTCACCGCCCAGACCCGGATGTCCGGCGTCGACGTGGACGGCACCTCGGTGCGCAAGGGCGCGGCGGGCGCCGTCATCGCCTGGGTCCGCGAACGCGGCGGACACGTCCCGTCCGACGCCCAGGAGAAGGTCGACGCGATCTCGGCGGCGGGCGGCACCCCGCTGCTGGTCGCGGCGGACGGCGCCGGCAGCCCGGGCGTGCTCGGCGTGATCCACCTCAAGGACGTCGTCAAGGAGGGCATGCGGGAGCGGTTCGACGAGCTGCGCCGGATGGGCATCAAGACCGTGATGATCACGGGTGACAACCCGCTGACCGCCAAGGCGATCGCCGACGAGGCGGGCGTGGACGACTTCCTGGCGGAGGCCACCCCCGAGGACAAGATGGCGCTCATCAAGCGCGAGCAGGCGGGCGGCAAGCTGGTCGCGATGACCGGCGACGGGACGAACGACGCCCCGGCGCTCGCCCAGGCCGACGTCGGCGTGGCCATGAACACCGGCACCTCGGCCGCCAAGGAGGCCGGGAACATGGTCGACCTGGACTCCAACCCGACCAAGCTCATCGAGATCGTGGAGATCGGCAAACAGTTGCTGATCACCCGTGGCGCGCTGACCACCTTCTCGATCGCCAACGACGTCGCGAAGTACTTCGCGATCATCCCGGCGATGTTCGCGGGCGTGGCGGGCTACCAGGGCCTGGACGCGCTCAACATCATGCATCTGGCCTCGGCCCAGTCCGCGATCCTGTCCGCGGTCGTGTTCAACGCGCTGGTCATCGTCGCGCTGGTGCCCCTCGCCCTCAGAGGCGTGCGCTACCGCCCGATGAGCGCCGACCGGATGCTCCGCCGCAACCTCGCCCTCTACGGCCTGGGCGGGCTCATCGCCCCGTTCCTCGGCATCAAACTCATCGACCTGCTCCTCTCCCTCATACCGGGCATCGGGTGACCCCAGTCATGACCCTTCTCAACGGCACAGCACGCTCCACAGTCCGGCTTGCGGGCGCCGCACTGCGCGCCCTGATCGCCCTCACGGTGCTCTGCGGGGTGCTCTATCCGCTCGCCGTCACCGGCATCGCGCAGGCCGCCTTCCCGCACCGGGCGAACGGCTCCGAGGTACGGGCGGACGGCAGGACCGCGGGCTCCGCGCTCATCGGTCAGACGTACACCCTGGCGCGCAAGGACAAGGCCGGGAACCCGCTGCCGGACCCGAAGTACTTCCAGCCGCGCCCCTCGGCGGCGGGCACCAACACCGTCAACACCCAGTACAAGATCCTCGTCTCGGGCGGGTCCAACCTCGCCGCCGACAGCACGGTGCTGAGCGGGCAGATCAAGGAGCGCCGCGGCCGGATCGCCGCCTTCAACGGGGTCTCGCCCGCCGCCGTACCCCCGGACGCGGTCACTGCCTCCGCCTCCGGCGTCGACCCGGACATCTCGCCCGCGTACGCCGCCCTCCAGGTGAACCGGGTGGCCCGGGCGAACGGCCTGCCCCGCGCCGAGGTGGCCCGGCTGGTCCGGGAGCACACCGACGGTCGCCCGCTCGGCTTCCTGGGCGAGCCGCACGTCAACGTGCTGGAGCTGAACATCGCCGTCCGGCACCTGAGCGAACGGGGAAAATAGGGGCATGGGACGCGGCAAGCTTCGGATCTACCTCGGCGCGGCGCCGGGCGTCGGCAAGACCTACGCGATGCTGTCCGAGGGGCACCGGCGGGTCGAGCGGGGCACCGACCTCGTGGTCGGCTTCGTGGAGCACCACGGCCGCCGCCGCACCGAGGTGATGATGGCCGGCCTGGAGGAGGTGCCGCGCCGGGAGCTGGAGTACCGGGGCTCCGCGTTCACCGAGATGGATGTGGACGCGGTGCTCGCCCGCCGCCCCGGCGTCGCGCTCGTCGACGAGCTGGCCCACACCAACGTCCCCGGCTCCCGCAACGCCAAGCGCTGGCAGGACGTCGAGGAGCTGCTGAAGGCCGGGATCGACGTCGTCTCCACCGTCAACATCCAGCACCTGGAGTCGCTGGGGGACGTGGTCGAGTCGATAACGGGCGTACGGCAGCGGGAGACCGTGCCCGACGAGGTGGTGCGCCGCGCCGACCAGATCGAGCTGGTCGACATGTCACCCCAGGCGCTGCGCCGCCGCATGGCGCACGGCAACATCTACGCGCCCGACAAGGTCGACGCCGCGCTGTCCAACTACTTCCGGCCCGGGAACCTCACCGCGCTGCGCGAGCTGGCCCTGCTGTGGACCGCCGACCGGGTCGACGAATACCTCCAGCAGTACCGCGACGAGCACAGCATCCGCTCCACCTGGCAGGCGCGCGAGCGCATCGTCGTCGGGCTCACCGGCGGCCCCGAGGGGCGCACGCTCATCCGGCGCGCCTCCCGGATGGCGGCCAAGGGCTCCGGCAGCGAGATCCTGGCCGTCTACATCGCCCGCAGCGACGGCCTCACCTCGGCCTCCCCGAAGGAGCTGGCGGTCCAGCGCACCCTGGTCGAGGACCTGGGCGGCACCTTCCACCACGTCATCGGGGAGGACATCCCGGGTGCGCTGCTGGAGTTCGCGCGGGGCGTCAACGCCACCCAGATCGTGCTCGGCTCCAGCCGCCGCAAGGCCTGGAGTCACGTCTTCGGGCCGGGCGTGGGCGCGACCGTCGCCCGGGACTCGGGGCCCGACCTGGACGTGCACATCGTCACCCACGACGAGGTCGCGAAGGGGCGCGGACTGCCGGTCGCGCGCGGCGCCCGGCTCGGCCGCGCCCGGCTGATCGCGGGCTGGCTGGTGGGGGTCGCCGGGCCCGCCCTGCTCACCCTGGCGCTCACCGGTACGGGGGCCACGCTCAGCGCGGACGCCGGTCCGGGCTTCGCCAACGAGGTGCTGCTGTTCCTGTTCCTCAACGTGCTGGCGGCCCTGCTGGGCGGGATGCTGCCCGCCCTCGCCTCGGCGGCCGTCGGATCGCTGCTGCTCAACTACTACTTCACCCCGCCCACGCACACCTGGACCATCGCCGACCCCGAGAACATCGTCGCCATAGTGATCTTCGTGGCGGTCGCGGTCAGCGTCGCCTCCGTCGTCGACCTGGCCGCGCGCCGCACCCATCAGGCCGCCCGGCTGCGCGCCGAGTCCGAGGTGCTGTCCTTCCTCGCGGGCAGCGTGCTGCGCGGGGAGACCAGCCTGGAGGCGCTGCTGGAACGGGTCCGCGAGACCTTCGGCATGGACACGGTGGCGCTGCTGGAGCGCGAGAGCGACGTCGCGCCCTGGACCTGCGCGGGCAGCGCCGGCGGCACCGCGGGCGCAACCCCGCCGGAGCGGCCCGAGGACGCGGACGTGGACATGCCGGTGGGCGACCATATGGCGCTCGCGCTGTCCGGCCGGGTGCTGCCCGCCGAGGACCGCCGGGTGCTGGCCGCCTTCGCCGCCCAGGCCGCCGTCGTGCTGGACCGGCAGCGGCTGGTGGGGGAGGCGGAGCGGGCCCGCGAGCTGGCCGAGGGCAACCGCATCCGTACCGCCCTGCTCGCCGCCGTCAGCCATGACCTGCGCACCCCGCTCGCGGCCATCAAGGCGGCCGTGTCGTCCCTGCGCGCGGACGACGTGGCCTGGTCACCGGAGGACGAGGCCGAGCTGCTGGAGGGCATCGAGGACGGCGCCGACCGCCTCGACCACCTGGTGGGGAATCTGCTCGACATGTCCCGGCTCCAGACCGGCACCGTCGCCCCCCTCATCCGGGAGATCGACCTGGACGAGGTCGTGCCGATGGCGCTCGTCGGTGTGCCCGAAAGCGGCGTCACCCTGGAGATCCCCGAGGATCTGCCGATGGTCGAGGTCGACCCGGGGCTGCTGGAGCGCAGCGTCGCCAACATCGTCGAGAACGCGGTGAAGTACAGCCCGCGGGACCGGCCCGTGCTGGTCTCCGCGAGCGCGCTCGGCGAACGGGTCGAACTGCGCGTCGCCGACCGCGGCCCGGGTGTCCCGGACGCCGCGAAGGACCGTATCTTCGAACCCTTCCAGCGCTACGGGGACGCCCCGCGCGGCTCCGGGGTCGGCCTCGGACTCGCCGTCGCCCGCGGCTTCGTGGAGGCGATGGGCGGATCGCTGGCCGCCGAGGACACCCCCGGGGGCGGGATGACCATGGTGCTGACCCTGCGGGCCGCCCCCGGCCGCCCGCGGCACGACCCGCACGGCACAACGGAGAGGCAGGCCGTCAGATGAACCGGGTGCTCGTGGTGGACGACGAGCCGCAGATCGTACGCGCCCTCGTGATCAACCTGAAGGCGCGCAAGTACGAGGTCGACGCCGCCGGGGACGGCGCGACCGCCCTGAAGCTCGCCGCCACCCGCCACCCCGATGTGGTCGTGCTCGACCTGGGCCTGCCCGATATGGACGGCGTGGAAGTGATCAAGGGGCTGCGGGGCTGGACCCGGGTCCCGATCCTGGTGCTCTCGGCCCGCCAGACCTCCGACGAGAAGGTCGAGGCGCTGGACGCGGGGGCCGATGACTACGTCACCAAGCCGTTCGGCATGGACGAGCTGCTGGCCCGGCTGCGCGCCGCGGTCCGCCGCGCCGAGCCCTCCGGGCCTTTGGACGCCGCGGTGGTCGTCGTGACCGACGGGTTCAGTGTCGACCTGGCCGCCAAGAAGGCGCACCGTGACGGGCGCGACGTCCGGTTGACGCCCACCGAATGGCATCTGCTGGAGGTGCTGGTGCGCAATGAGGGCCGCCTCGTCAGCCAGAAGCAGTTGCTCCAGGAGGTCTGGGGGCCTTCGTACGGGACCGAGACCAACTACCTGCGCGTCTACATGGCGCAGTTGCGCCGCAAGCTGGAGAACGACCCCTCCCATCCGCGGCACTTCATTACGGAGCCAGGGATGGGTTACCGCTTCGAGCGGTGAGCGGCGGGGCGGGTGTCCGGCCGGGGGTCCGGGGGTTGCCCCCGGGGGATGCTGTATTACGGAGCCGGGGATGGGTTACCGCTTCGAGCGGTGAGCGGCGGGGCGGGGACGCGGTTGCGCGGGGAATCGGCGGGGCTCCCCGGTACGCTGGCCGCATGAGTTCCGTACCCCAGCCCCCCGGGAAGCGTGACAAGCCGGTTGGCCGCTTCCGGCGGATGATCGACCGGCTGTCGAGCTCCCAGGAGGAGCTGCACTCCGCCGAGCTGCAGCAGGACGCGGAGAACGCGGGCTGCACCAAGATCGGTGACTGCGGCGACCGACAGATCGTCAAGGTGACGGGTACACTGCGCACGGTCACGCTGCGGCCGCGGGCCGGAGTGCCCGCGCTGGAGGCAGAGCTCTTCGACGGCACTGCCGCCCTCGACGTGGTGTGGCTGGGCCGCCGCTCCATCATCGGTATAGAACCGGGCCGCAAGCTGATCGCCACCGGCCGGATCTCCATGAGCCACGGGCGCCGGGTGCTGTTCAATCCGAAGTACGAACTCCGACCACTCGGACAGGAGTAGCCGGTGACGTCCGACGACAAGACGACCCCGACCGAGACCCATCACCAGGACGCCGACGACACCGCACAGAGCAGGGCGGCGGCGGACACCGCGCTCCTGGAGGCGTTCGGCGGGGTGCGGGGCATGGTGGACACCACCGTCCCCGGGCTGGTCTTCGTCCTGCTGTACACCATCAAGCGCGACATCCACCTGGCCGCGATCGCCGCGCTCGGCCTGACCGTGCTGCTGGCGCTGACCCGCCTGGCGCGCAAGGAGACGCTGAAGCACGCCTTCAGCGGGGTCTTCGGGGTCGCGTTCGGCGCGATCTTCGCGATGATGTCCGGCGACGCCAAGAACTTCTACCTGCCGGGCATGCTCTACACGCTCGGGCTGGCGATCGCGTACGTCCTCTCGGCGATCTTCCGCTATCCGCTGATCGGCGTGCTGCTCGGGCCGATGCTCAAGGAGAACCTCTCCTGGCGCACCCGCAACCCCGGCCGGTTCCGCGCGTACACCCGGTCCACCTGGGCGTGGGGGCTGATCCTGCTCGCCAAGTCGGCGATCCTCTTCCCGCTCTACTGGTGGGGGGACGTCACCCAGCTCGGCTGGGTGAAGGTGGCGCTCGGCATTCCGCCGTTCCTGCTGTGCGTCTACCTGACGTGGATCTTCCTCGCCAAGGCCCCGCCGCCGATCGACGTGATCGCCGAGATGGAGGCCGAGGAGAAGGCGGAGCGGGAGCGCGAGCGCGCGAAGCGGGAGGCCGAGCAGGCCGAGCGGATCGCCGACCCGCTGCTCTCGGAGTGGACCGACCAGATCGTGAACGAGGCCCGCACCGAGTCGGCCGACCGGCGCCCGCCCCGGCACTGACGACTACGAGGCCCCGGGTTCCCGTACGGGGAAGCCCGGGGCCTTTCGCGTCGGCGTCAGCCCGCGGCGTCCTGGCGCTGGACGGACAGCAGCTGCTCCAGCTGCTCCTCGCGCGCCTGGGCCGCGACGAACAGCAGCTCGTCGCCGGCCTCCAGGACGTCGTCCTTGTTCGGGGTCAGCACCCGGGTGCCCCGGATGATCGTGACCAGCGTGGTGTCCTCCGGCCATTCCACGTCGCCGACCCGGGTGCCGACCAGGGCCGCCTCCGGCGGCAGCGTCAGCTCCACCAGGTTCGCGTCGCCGTGGCTGAAGCGCAGCAGTCGCACCAGATCGCCGACGCTCACCGCCTCCTCGACCAGCGCCGACATCAGCCGCGGCGTGGAGACGGCGACATCGACGCCCCACGCCTCGTTGAACAGCCACTCGTTCTTGGGGTTGTTGACGCGGGCGACCACCCGCGGCACCGCGTACTCGGTCTTCGCGAGCAGCGACACCACCAGATTGACCTTGTCGTCCCCGGTGGCCGCGATGACCACGTTGCAGCGCTGGAGCGCCGCCTCGTCCAGTGACGTGATCTCGCACGCGTCGGCCAGCAGCCATTCGGCCTGCGGCACCCGCTCCACCGAGATGGCGGTCGGTGCCTTGTCGATGAGGAGGACCTCGTGCCCGTTCTCCAGCAGCTCACCCGCGATGGAGCGCCCGACGGCGCCCGCTCCGGCAATGGCAACCCTCATCGCGTCTCCTCGTTCGCTTCTCCGCCCGCACGGCGCAGAAGTGCAGCTTTCGCCTCAGGGTGCGGCCCGGCGGCCGTGCGTGCGTCGCTCACCGCACACCCTCCTCAGGTCCCTCGTCAAAGGACGCCTCGACCTTCTCGACCTCGTCGGTGCGCATCATCACATGCACCAGGTCGCCCTCCTGCAGCACCGTCTGCGAGGTGGGCAGCATCGCCTCGCCGAGCCGGGTCAGGAACGCGACCCGTACCCCGGTCTCCTCCTGGAGCTTGCTGACCTTGTGCCCCACCCATGCGGGGGAGGTGTGCACCTCGGCGAGCTGCACGCCGCCGCTGGGGTCCCGCCACAGCGGCTCGGCGCCGGAGGGCAGCAGCCGCCGCAGCATCTGGTCGGCGGTCCACCGCACGGTGGCCACCGTGGGGATGCCCAGGCGCTGGTAGACCTCGGCGCGGCGCGGGTCGTAGATCCGGGCCGCCACGTTCTCCACGCCGAACATCTCGCGGGCCACCCGGGCCGCGATGATGTTGGAGTTGTCGCCGCTGCTGACCGCGGCGAAGGCCCCGGCCTCCTCGATGCCCGCCTCGCGGAGCGTGTCCTGGTCGAATCCGACGCCGGTCACCCGGCGGCCGCCGAAACCCGCGCCGAGGCGACGGAAGGCGGTGGGGTCCTGGTCGACGACCGCGACGGTGTGTCCCTGTTGCTCCAGGGTCTGGGCGAGCGCCGCGCCCACCCGGCCACAGCCCATGATCACGATATGCATGCGTCTTACCCCGCACTCCTGATGACCGTGCTGACCTGCGCAAACACCCTGCTCACATCTTCCTTCCAGGACCTACGGGGTGACAGCGGGGCAAGGGCCCCGATGCCGGTGCCGTACGGCGACGGAGGTCGTCCGCCACGGCGTCTGTTCCCACCGTATCCATACCCATGGGGCGATTCCCTGCCCGAGTGCACCGGCCGGGAGGAAACGTGGTGCGCGAGTGGCCGGGCGACTACCGTGAGCGGCGGGCACCGGCGACCGCCGTGGGGGGACGACCTCCCCCATCTTTGCCCGATATCCAGGACCTTCACCGAACCCTTACGTGAAATGGCAATAGAGTCCCGTGAGTTCGAACTTTGTTACGGCCATCGGACACTAGGTCACAGCATGGCTAAGATGATCGCCGTACTCCGTTTCCGGACGGGACATCAGGGCTCTGAATCGTTCCTTCCACACCCGCGTTCTCTGCACGAGGTTCCTGATGACAGATCACATAACGGAGGCAGTGAGCTGGTGCCTGGCCGTCGTTCTCCTCATCGTTCTGGTGCTTCTGATGCGCCAGCGGCGGATCACCGCCGCAGCCCGCAGGCGTAGCGCCACCCTCGAGGACAGCCTGCGCGCCCGGGACGAGGAAGTGCAGCATCTGGTCGCGGTCCGCATCCCGGCGATCGCGGACGCGCTGAACCAGCCCACCCCGTTGCCCGGGCTGCGGGACGAGAAGCTGGCCGGGACCGCCTACGCGCAGAGCCTGCACGCGGTCATGGAACACTTCGCGCGCGCGATGGACAAGGCGCAGTCGCGGGCCGACGCCTCCGCCAAGGCCGCGCTCAAGGCGTCGATGCGCGCCCTCCAGGGCCTCGCCAATGAGCAGCAGGTGTCGATCTCGGAGATGCAGGAGCGGCACGACAACCCCGACGTGCTGCGCGACCTCCTGGAGATCGACCACGCCAACGCGCAGTTCGGCCGGCGCGCCCAGGCCATCGCCGTGCTGTGCGGCTCCTGGCCCGGCCGTCAGCGCACCGCCTCCTCGATGACCGATGTGGTCCGGGGCGCCAAGTCGCGCATCCGCGACTACCGGCGGGTCCAGGTGCACGCCCTGATCGACATCGGCGTGGTGAGCCGCACGGTGGAGCCCCTGGTGCTCGCAATCGCCGAGCTGCTGGACAACGCCGCCCGGCACTCCCAGCCCAACACCAACGTCGAGGTCAGCCTGCAGCCCGTGCACAACGGCGCCTGCATCGTGATCGACGACGCCGGGGTCGGTATGGACGGCCTGGAGGTCCAGCGGGCCGCCGGGCTGCTGTCCGGTCAGCGCGCCGTGGACGTCTCGCGGCTCGGCGACCCGCCGCAGTTCGGCTTCGCCGTGGTGGGCCTGCTCGCCGCCCGGTACGGCTTCAGCGTCTCGGTGGACACCCGGTCCCCGTACGGTGGCGTCCGCGCCGTCCTGTTCCTCCCCAGCGCGCTGCTCACCCACATCGACGCCGAGGCGCCCGCCGCCGCGCCGGCGGCCCAAGACGCGTACGAGGCCGAGGCCGCCGCTCCGCTGCGTACCCTCCCGTCCCGCCCGACCCGGCGCAGGGCCACGCCGCAGGCCCCCGCCGCGCCGCAGGTCCCCGCGGAGGCCCAGGCCCCTGCCGCGCCCCAGGCGCCTGCCCCGGCCCCCGCTCCCGCGCCCTCCATGGACGAGGAGGCGACGCGCGTGTACGGGGAGACCGCGGGCGGTCTGCCCAAGCGCCGCCGCCGGCAGGCCGCCGCCCCACCGGCGGACGACTGGCCCACCCCGCCCGGACAGCGGTCCGGCGCCCCCCAGACCGACACGGGTTCGCACCGTGCCCGCTCGGCCGAAGAGACCGCCAAGCGCATGGGCGCGTTCGCGCGCGGTACGCGGTCCGGCCGTGGCGTCTCACAGGATGCCGCCCCTCACAACGAAGAAGGGAATCGCCAGGCATGAACGACCACATGAACAACGAGCTGGGCTGGATGCTCGACGAGGTGGTCAAGATGCCGGAGGCACGGCACGCGATCCTGCTCTCCGCCGACGGGATGCTGCGGTCGCACTCCGAGGGCATCTCGCGCGACGAGGCCGAACGCCAGGCCGCCGCGCTCTCCGGGCTCCAGTCCATCAGCCGCAGCACCTCCGAGTTCTGCGACCGCGAGGAGACGCCCTGGCAGCAGACGCTGGTCGAGTTCGTCGGCGGCTACATCTTCCTGATCGCCGCAGGGCCGGGCGCGTACCTGGCCGTCTCGGCCACCGAGAACGTGGACATGGAGGCCGTCAGCTACCGGATGCAGAAGCTGGTCGACCGGCTGGGCAAGGAACTGACCAGCCCGCCGCGGCAGGGCACGACCCGGCAAGGGATCGGCAGCCACGTATGAGTGGCCCGGGCAGGCGCGAGAAGGGACTGGTACGGCCGTATGTCGTGACCGACGGCCGTGCCTACCCGAGCCGCAACACCTTCGACCTGGTGACCCTGGTCATGGCCCACCCCGACCGGCCGCTCGCCGGTCTCAGCCCGGAGAAGCGGGCGGTCATGGAACTCTGCCTCGGCGGCGCGCTGTCGGTCGCCGAGGTCGCCGGATATCTGGAGCTGCCGGTGAGCGTCACCAAGGTCCTGCTGGGCGATCTGGTCGACAGCGGCCACATCAGCACCCGGGCCCCCATCCCGACCGCCGAGCTCCCTGAGACCCAGCTGCTCCAGGAGGTGCTCGATGGACTCCGTGCTCGCCTCTGACCGGGCCGTCTATCTGCCCCAGACCGTACGGACCGCGGCCAAGCTGCTGGTCGTCGGTCACTTCGCGGTCGGCAAGACGACCTTCGTGGGCGCGCTGTCCGAAATCCGCCCGCTGCGCACCGAAGAGGCGATGACTCAGGCCGGTGCGCTGATCGACGACCTCGCGGGCATCGAGGAGAAGACGACCACCACCGTCGCCATGGACTTCGGCCGGCTCACCCTCAGCGAGTCCCTGGTCCTGTACCTCTTCGGCGCGCCCGGACAGCAGCGCTTCACCCGGATGTGGAAGGACATGACGCGCGGCGCGCTGGGCGCGCTGGTCCTCGCCGACACCCGGCGGCTGGAGCAGTCCTTCCAGGTGATGGCCGTCCTGGAGGAGCAGGGGCTGCCGTACGCGGTCGCCGTCAACCACTTCGAGGGGGCGCCCCGCTTCGCCGAGACCGAGGTGCGGGAGGCGCTCGATCTGCTGCCGGAGACCCCGCTGGTCACCTGTGACGCCCGGGACCGGATCTCCTCCACCCACGCGCTGATCGCCCTCGTCCAGTATCTGCAGGCCCTCCACACCGCAAGCGCTCAGGAGAATGTGTGACCAACCGTTTCGCCGCCGCCGGACCCGTTCCACCACCCGGCTGCCCCGCGCACACGGGCCCCACCGGAGTCGTGGGCAGCCGCGGCACGGTGCCGATGTACGGGGCCGACTTCGCCGCCGACCCGTACGCCGCCTATGAGCGGATGCGCACCGTCCACGGGCCGATCGCGCCGGTGGAGCTGTCGCCCGGGGTGTACGGCTCGCTCGTGACCAGCTATCAGCTCGGGCTGGAGGTCCTGCGTGACACCGAGCGGTTCGCCAAGGACCCGCGCGGCTGGCGGGCGGTGCACGACGGGACCGTCCAGCAGGACAGCCCGGTCGCCCCCATGATGATGTACCGGCCGAACGCCCTGTTCTCCGACGGCGAGGCGCACGCCCGGCTGCGCGGGGCGATCACCGACAGCCTGGACCGGGTCGACCCGCACGCGCTCAGCGAGTACGTCGAGCGCAGCGCGGAGACCCTGATCGACGCTTTCGCCTCCCGGGGCGAGGCCGACCTGCTCATCGAATACGCGTCGGTCCTCCCGCTGCTCGTCTTCAACCAGCTCTTCGGCGCGCTCGCCGCGGACGGACCGAAGCTGGTCGAGACGATGATGAAGCTCTTCGACAGCGGCGAGGAGGCCGCACAGGCCAACGAGGACCTGCTGCGCTGGATCTCGGGCCTGGTGGCGAGCAAGCGCCAGCGGCCCTCGGCCGATGTCACCTCCTGGCTGATCGCGCACCCCTCGCAGCTGGCCGACGACGAGCTGATGCAGCAGATCATCCTGATGATGGCGGCCGGCACCGACCCCCAGCAGAACCTGATCGCCAACGCGCTGCGCCTGCTGCTGTCGGACGACCGCTTCGCCGGTGAGCTGTCCGGCGGCAGCATGCCCGTCGAGGACGCCATCGACGAGGTCCTGTGGAACGACCCGCCGATGGCCAACTACGGCACCCGCTTCCCCCGCTACGACTGCGATGTCGCGGGCGTGCGGCTGCGCAAGGGCGAGCCGGTGCTCATCAGCTACGCCGCCGCCAACCAGGAGGCCGCCCTCGCCACCGACCGGCGGTCCGGCAACCGGGCCCATCTGGCGTGGAGCGCCGGCGCCCACCGCTGCCCCGCGGAGCGGCCCGCCCGTCTGATCGCCACCGTCGCGATCGAGCGGCTTCTCGACCGTCTGCCCGACCTGGAACTGGCCGTCCCCGCCGAACGGCTGACCTGGCGGACCGGACCGTTCCACCGCGCCCTGGCGTCCCTGCCGGTGCGCTTCCCCGCCCAATTGGCGACCTCCATCGAACCGTTCGCAGCATCCGCACCCGAGTCCGTCCGACCCGAGTCAGCCCGATCCGCCGAGAACCCTGGAGACAGCCAATGGAAACCCGTCCCATCGTCCTCGACCCCACCGGCCGAGACATCGTCGGAGAAGCGGCCCGAGTCGCCGCAGGTGGCGAAGCGACGCTTGTTGAGCTTCCTCACGGCGTGGTGGCGTGGGCAATAAGCACCCAGAGCACGCTCAAGCGGCTGCTCACCGACCCCCGCGTCTCCAAGGACCCCCGCCAGCACTGGCCGGCCTGGATCAACGGTGAGATCTCGCAGGAGTGGCCGCTGATCACCTGGGTCGCCGTCGAGAACATGTTCACCTCCTACGGCACCGACCACCGGCGGCTGCGCACGCTGATCTCCAAGGCGTTCACCGCGCGGCGCACCGCCGCGCTGCGGCCGCGCATCGAGAAGATGTGCGCCGACCTCCTGGACCGGCTTGCCGCCACCCCGCCGGGCGAGGTGGTCGACCTGCGCGAGGCGTACGCGTATCCGGTGCCCATCCAGGTGATCTCCGAGCTGTTCGGGATGGACGACGAGCACCTGGTGGGGCGGATGCGCCGGGTCGTCGACAGCATCTTCCACACCTCCGCCACCCCGGAGGAGGTCACCGCGACCTACACCGAGCTGTACGCCGTCCTCGGCGAGCTGGTGGCCACCAAGCGCGAGCACCCGGGCGACGACCTGACCAGCGGGCTGCTGGAGGTCCAGGGTGAGGGGAACGACTCCAAGCTCAGCGAGAAGGAGCTCACCGACACCCTCGCCCTGTTCCTCTCGGCCGGTCACGAGACCACGGTCAACCTGCTGGACAACGCCATTCACCTGCTGCTCAGCCAGCCCGAGCAGCTTGAACACGTCCGGGCGGGACGGGCCACCTGGGAGGACGTGATCGAGGAGGCGCTGCGGCACTCCGCCCCGGTCGCCAACCTGCCGCTGCGCTACGCCGTCGAGGACATCGAGCTGGACGGCGGAGTGGTGCTGCGCAAGGGTGACGCGATCGTCGCCGCCTACGCGGCCGCCGGGCGCGACCCGCAGGTGCACGGCGAGGACGCCGACCGGTTCGACGTCACCCGGGAGATCAAGAACCACCTCGCGTTCGGCCACGGCGTCCATCTGTGCGTCGGCGCCCCGCTCGCCCGGCTGGAAGCAGTGATCGCGCTCCCGGCGCTGTTCGACCGCTTCCCTCGACTCTCGCTAGCGTCCGGGCAGGACGCGCTGGAGCCGGTGGAGTCCTTCATTTCCAACGGCCACCGCACCCTGCCGGTACGGCTGTCCTGACCGCCGTGCGGGCCGTTCCGCCGCCCGCCCGCCTCCGTGTGGGCAGGCGGGTGGGCGGGCGCCCCGCCCACCCTTTACGATCCTCAGCGTGTCCAAACTGACCGACCTCCCGAAACGGATCCTGATCGGGCAGGCGCTGCGCAGCGACAAGCTGGGGGAAACGCTCCTCCCGAAGCGCATCGCGCTCCCCGTTTTCGCCTCCGACCCCCTGTCCTCCGTCGCGTACGCGCCCGGGCAGGTGATGATCGTCCTTTCCGTGGCGGGTGCGTCGGCCTACCACTACTCTCCGTGGATCACGATCGCGATCATCGTGCTCATGTTCACGGTGGTCGCCTCGTACCGCCAGAACGTGCACGCGTATCCCAGCGGAGGCGGTGACTACGAGGTCGCCAACACCAACCTCGGCCCCAAGGCGGGCCTCACCGTCGCCAGCGCCCTGCTGGTCGACTACGTGCTGACGGTGGCCGTGTCGATCTCCTCCGGCGTGGAGAACCTCGGCTCCGCCGTGCCCTTCATCGTGGAGCACAAGACGCTCGTCGCGGTCGCGATCATCCTGCTGCTGACCCTGATGAACCTGCGCGGCGTCCGCGAGTCGGGCAAGCTCTTCGCGATCCCCACGTACGTCTTCGTCGGCGGCGTCTTCGTGATGATCTTCTGGGGCGCCTACCGCGGGCTCGTCCTCGGTGACGACATGAAGGCCCCCACCGCCGGTTTCGAGGTCCACGCCGAGCAGACCGGGCTGGCCGGCTTCGCGCTGGTCTTCCTGCTGCTGCGCGCCTTCTCCGACGGCTGCGCCGCGCTCACCGGCGTCGAGGCCATCAGCAACGGGGTGCCCGCCTTCCGCAAGCCCAAGAGCCGGAACGCGGCGACGACGCTGGCGCTGATGGGCGGCCTCGCCGTCGCCATGTTCGTCGGCATCATCACCCTCGCCCTGGTCACCAACGTCAAGATGGCCGAGAACCCGGCCAGCGACCTGTTCAAGGACGGCGCCGCGCTCGGTTCCGGATACACCCAGAACCCGGTGATCTCGCAGGTCGCGGCCGCCGTCTTCGGTGACGGCTCGTTCCTGTTCGTGGTGCTCGCCGCGGCCACCGCGCTGGTCCTGTTCCTGGCCGCCAACACCGCGTACAACGGCTTCCCGCTGCTCGGCTCGATCCTCGCCCAGGACCGCTACCTGCCGCGCCAGCTGCACACCCGCGGCGACCGGCTCGCCTTCTCCAACGGCATCGTGCTGCTCGCCTCCGCCGCCGCGGTCCTCGTCTACATCTACGGCGCGGACTCGACCCGGCTGATCCAGCTCTACATCGTCGGCGTCTTCGTCTCCTTCACCCTCAGCCAGACCGGCATGGTGCGGCACTGGAACCGCCACCTGGCCACCGAGCGCGACCCGGCCGCCCGCCGCCGCATGATCCGCGCCCGCGCGATCAACACCTTCGGCGCCTTCTTCACCGGGCTGGTCCTGGTCGTCGTGCTGCTCACCAAGTTCACCCACGGCGCGTGGGTGGCGCTGCTCGGCATGGCCGTCTTCTACATCACCATGACGGCCATCCGGCGCCACTACGACGGCGTCTCCGAGGAACTGGCCGCGGCCGACGAGCAGCAGGACGAGGAGGACGTCCGCCCCTCCCGGGTGCACTCCATCGTCCTCGTCTCCAAGATCCACAAGCCGACGCTGCGCGCCCTCGCCTACGCCAAGCTGATGCGCTCCCACCGGCTGGAGGCGCTCAGCATCAACGTCGACCCCGCCGAGACCAAGGCGCTGCAGTCCGAGTGGAGCGAGCGCGGAGTCGACGTCCCGCTGAAGATCCTCGACTCGCCGTACCGCGAGATCACCCGGCCGGTCATCGACTACGTCAAGAGTCTGCGCCGGGAGAGCCCGCGCGACGTGGTCTCCGTCTACATCCCCGAGTACGTGGTCGGCCGCTGGTACGAGCACCTGCTGCACAACCAGAGCGCGCTGCGGCTCAAGGGCCGGCTGCTGTTCACCCCCGGCGTGATGGTGACCTCCGTGCCCTGGCAGCTGGACTCCTCGGAGCTGGCCCGCAAACGCGCCCGCAAGCGGGCGGAGTGGGCCGCACCCGGCTCGGTCCGGCGCGGTCCCGTGGTGCCGCCGCGGCCGAAGGGCGAGCGCAAGGCCGAGAAGGCGGGCGTCCGTACGCCTGGCCGATAGCCTTTGTGTGGGGCGGGGGTGCGGGGCCGTAGACTGGTGGGCTGCTGTTGCCCCGCCCGGGCCGCTGTTGTCCCACCCGCACCCTCACCCCTTACGGAGCCGAGCCCGCCATGCAAAGTCAGCCCAAGACGTCGCTGGTCGGCGAGGAGTACGAGGTCGAGGTCGGCCCGGTGGCGCACGGCGGCCACTGCATCGCCCGGACCGCCGAGGGCCAGGTGCTGTTCGTCCGCCACACCCTGCCCGGTGAGCGGGTCGTCGCCCGGGTCACCGAGGGCGAGGAAGGCGCGCGCTTCCTGCGCGCCGACGCGGTGCGGATCCTGGACCCCGCCAAGGACCGGGTGGAGGCCCCCTGCCCGTTCTCCGGCCCCGGCCGGTGCGGCGGCTGCGACTGGCAGCACGTCGCCCCCGGCGCCCAGCGCAGGCTCAAGGCCGAGGTGATCACCGAGCAGCTTCAGCGGCTGGCCGGGCTCACCCCCGAGACCGCCCGCTGGGACGGCACCGTCGAACCCGCCCCCGGCGACAAGGTGTCCCGCGGCGAGGTACCGGCCTGGCGCACCCGGCTGCAGTACGCGGTGGACGCCCAGGGCCACGCGGGGCTGCGCCGCCACCGCTCGCACGAGGTCGAACCCGTCGACCACTGTCTGATCGCCGCGCCCGGGGTCACCGAACTCGGCATCGAGAAGCGGGAGTGGCCGCAGATCGAGTCCGTCGAGGCCATCGCCGCCACCGGCTCCTCCGACCGCCAGGTCGTCCTCACCCCCCGCCCCGGCGGCCGGCTGCCGATCGTCGAACTCGACCGCCCGGTCTCGGTCCTGCGCATCGGGGAGTCCCGCGGCCGCGAGCGGCACCGCCTCGTGCACCGCGTCCACGGCCGCCCCTTCGTCCGCGAACGCGCCGCGGGCCGCACCTGGCGCGTCGGCGAGGGCGGCTTCTGGCAGGTCCACCCCAAGGCCGCCGACCTGCTGGTCGAGGCCGTCATGCAGGGCCTCATGCCGCGCAAGGGCGAAACGGCGCTCGACCTCTACTGCGGCGTCGGCCTCTTCGCGGGCGCCCTCGGCGAGCGGGTCGGCGAGCAGGGCGCGGTGCTGGGCATCGAGTCCAGTAAGCGCGCCGCCGACGACGCCCGGCACAACCTCCAGGACCTGGACCGCGTCCGCATCGAACATGGCAAGGTCGAGCAGGTGCTGCCCCGCACCGGCATCACCGAGGCCGACCTCATCGTCCTCGACCCGCCCCGCGTCGGCGCCGGCAAGGACACCGTCGCCCATCTCGCCTCCCTGGGCGCCCGCCGCATCGCCTACGTGGCCTGCGACCCGGCAGCCCTCGCCCGCGACCTCGCCTACTTCCGCGAAGCGGGCTACGTACCGCGCCGCCTGCGCGCGTTCGACCTGTTCCCGGTGACGCACCACGTGGAGTGCGTGGCGGTGCTTGAACCCGTCGCGAAGGGCGCCTGAGCTGCGGTTTCCCTGGGCTGCTCAGGTGTGCCGCGGTGTGATCGACCTGTTCCCTGGCGTGCATGACGTGGAGCCTGTCACATGACGGATGCGAGCCTCTGACCTGCGGTTCTGCGGAGGCCATGCTGGATGAAGGGTTCGTGGGCCCGATCATCGCGGGGGCGGTGAGAAGTCGTTTCGACGCTCATCCGACGCTGCTCTTAACGATGTGTCCGGCCTACCGGCCTGCTGCTCATGCTGTGTGGAGTCGTGTCACAACCGGCGCTGAGGTCGCTCCTCAGATCGACCTGCTCACTTTGCCATGGCGCACGATCATCCGGCCGCGGCGACTCAGCGGGCCACCATCGGGTGACGGACCGGGTGGGGTGTGGAGAAGCAGGGCCGTGCGGCCCCGTGGCTGATGCCACGGGGCCGCACGGTGGTGGAGGACACGAGCCCCTCTTCCTCCTTGTCAGAGGTGGGTGCTCGGGTCGTCCGCGTCCAGCTTCAGGTCCACGCTGTACAGCGGACGGTCCTCGATCCCCAGGGCGCGCATCAGTTCGTTGGTCGGAATCCTGTACCTGCGTCCGACGCGGAGGACGGAGCAGGGGAACTCGTCCTCGCGGATCAGCCGGTACGCGGTCGTCGAGCCGATCCCGAGCGCTCGGGCCGCCGTCCGCAGGTCCACTGCGACGGGCAGGTCGAACATCTCGGTGAAACTGAGTCGGCCCTCTGCCGGGTCCGTCATGCTCGCCTCCCCGCAGGGCGGACCGGCCGGGTGCCCACGCGGCGTCCGGACGGTCGCTTCTTCCGGGGGCCGTGGCGCGTCGAACGGTCCCTCGTCACGTCGTCGGTGTCGGCGAAAGTACCCTTGCGCAGATGCTCCGGCCGTACCCGGAGGCGCAGCGGGGCGCGCAGCCCGGCCGGGCCGTCCGGCCGGTCGACCCGCACGTCCAGGCCCTCCTCGGCCGGAGCGTCCGCCTCCCCGTCGGGCGCGGTGAGCGCGCGGTCCTGGGCGATCCGCTCGACCTGGGTGGAGGGGAGCTCCCGCAGGCCGTCGCGGGCGAAGCGCCACGCCTTGGTGCGCGCCGCGTGGATCAGGGTGGAGCCGGAGAGGCGGTTCGCGGCGTCCGGGGCCGCCAGTTCCTCCAGGAGGGCCAAGACCGTCTCGGCCTCCACGTCCGACCGATCGGCACGCAGGCGCGTGCAGACGCGGTGGACCGTCATGGTCAATCGGGGCAGCGCCAGCCAGATCACCAGGAGCTTCCCGGCGCCGTGTGGAGCGAGGTCACTCAGCGCGGTGCGGAGCACCTCCTTCCAGACCGCGTCGGCGAATTGCGGGTCGGAGCCCGGCCCGTACAAGGCTTCGTGCGTCTCGGCGGCGGTCAGTCGGACCGGCTCCGCCCCCTCGGTGCCCGTAGGAACGGTCACGAGGACAGCCTCGCTGACCCGGGGGTCGTCGAAGTGCCGCCTCACCGAGGCGAACATACTGCTTGATGGTGGATACATCAGGAAATATCCTTTCTTTGGGCTGAAGGTGCCGGAGGTACCGAGGTGTTGCACGGGCTGAAGTCCTGCGGGGTGGCCACACACCCCAGATGTGGATGGAACGGGAGCAAGCCCCAGGCGCCTCACTTTGATGCGTACGTATGCGGTGTTGGTCTTGTCGACCGGGAATCACCGCCTTCGACCACGAGCGTGTGACAGGTGCGGAAAGGCCGCGAGCTCACCGGTCGGAGGAGTTCGTAAGGGTGGGGCCGAGGTGGGTGGGTGCCCGCCCGGGACAGGCACCCACGAGCCGTGGGGCTCAGGCGGTCTCGGAGGGCGAGGCGTCCGGCGCCTCGGTGCGCGGGGTCGTCGGCGTGGTGCCCTCGGTCCGGTCGGCCGCCCGCCGACGGCGGCTCGGCGGCCAGTCGGGGGACTGGCGCAGACGGCTCGCCCGACGGTTTCGCTGACGGTTATTCATAGAACCTGCGGTTCCTTCCTGGTGGGTCGATGGATGACTACACCGCCGTTTCGCGCTTCTGCGAGCGGCTGGTGCCATCGTGCCCGGGGACGGGAAAAGGCCGCAGAGCGGAAACTGAGGGAAAACTGAGCCAGGGGGGCGTGAAGGAGCAAAGCGCGTGTGAAGCGGCACACCGCAGCGCACAGATGAAGGGGCGCCGTCGAGGGGCTGGACCACTGCTTCCGGTGCGGAGAGGGGAAGGGCGATGGAGGGGCACGTGCTGGGCATGGTCAGAGCCGAAGGGGACGATGGCGGAAGGGTCTTCGGAGGTTCGAAGGCGGCTGCGCTGTTCGCACTTCTGGTGACATCGCCGGGCTGTCGATGCACCAGGAGGGAGATCGCCGAAGTCCTCTGGGAGGGCGACGAGAAGGTTGGCGACCGGGTGGACCGTGCCGTCTCCGACCTGCGGAAGCAACTGGGCCCGAAGGTCGTGCCCCAGGGCACGTCGGGCTACTGCACGCTCCGCGTGCCGGAGGGCAGCGTCGACCTGCTCCGCTTCCGCGACGGGGTGGCGAGGTCCGAAGGGCTGAGCCACCCGGAGCGGTTCGAGCACCTCGGTGCGGCCCTGGAGGAGTGGGACGACGACGAACCGCTGCGCGGGCTGACCCAGAGCGGCTTCCAACTGCGCCGGGAGAAGCTGCGGGCCGAGTTGATGGCTGCCGTGTTCGCCCGGCTGGAGGCCGCTTGGAGGTCCAGGAAGGAGAAATGGCTCCGCGAGGAGACGGAGAAATGGTTCGAGCGCGCACCGGAACTGCCCCAGATTTTCCGCTTCTACCTGCTCGCCCACGACGACCTGCCGGAGCGCCAGTGTGAACGGCTCATCAAGGAGTGGACGAAGCGCAACGGAAAGCCGGACGCCGAATTGCAGAGCGCCATCGACCAGGTCCGGGGAGTCGCCCACCGGCCGGGCGGGACGCTCCTGCCGCCCGTACCCGACCAGTTGCCCGGCAGCAGACGCAGGCCGGTCGGGCAGGACGAACTGATCCGCGGCCTCGTCGAGGGCGTGGGCGAGGAACAGGACGCTGGCAACCTGGCGTTGGTCCTCATCAGCGGCATGGCGGGTGTCGGGAAGAGCACGGTGGCTCACCACCTCGCCCGTCGGCTGCGGCAGCGGTTTCCCGACGGGGTGCTCTACGCCGGACTGAACGGGTTCGTCGGCGGAGACGTGCTGCCCGCCGAACCGGACGAGGTCCTGAACGGGTTCCTGGCCGCGCTGCCGCCCTACACCACGGTGACCGGACCGGAGAGCAAGAGTAATGCCCTGCGATCGGCACTGGCCCACCGCTCGGTACTCATGGTCCTCGACGACGCGCTCAACGCCCAGCAGGTGCTGCCGTTGCTTCCCGGAGACGGCACTAGCGCCGTGATCATCACCAGCCGTAACGACCTCTTCCGACTGCAGTCAGAGAGAAGGGTGCTGTTCCGCAAGATGGAGCCGCTGCAAGAGGCGGACGCCTTGGAGGTGCTCCAGGAGAAGGTGTCGGCCGAGGACCGGGTGAAGTACGCCCAGGCCTTCCGCGACCTGGTCCGCCTCTGCGGCAGGCTGCCGCTGGCCCTCGCTGTGGTGGCCCGGCTCCTGGAAGGCGGTGCGCGTCCGCTGCGTACCCTCCCCGCCCTGGTGCGGGAGCTGAGGGAGGAGCGAGAGCGGGCGGAGCTGGATACCCTGCACCTGCCGGAGCACGAACTATCGGTCCGCGCCGCGCTGAACTGCTCCGTACGCGTGCTCGGTGAGGAGGCCCGGCTGCTGCTGTGGCAGCTCGCCGTCCACCCCGGGCCCAGCGCCTCCTGGGAGGCGGTGATGGACCTAGGAAGGGCGGCAGGTGAAGGGGCGCGCACCGACCGGGCCTTGGTGGAACTCGTGGCGGCGAACCTGGTGGAGCTCCAGGGCGACCGGTATGGACTGCACGACCTCGTGCGGGCCTTCGCCCGCCAGCACGTGCGGCCGGGGGCGGATGGAGAGACGGCGGACATCGAGTGTGCGACCGTACGGCAGGTGCTGGAACACCAGCTGCATAACGTCCGTGCCTGCGATCGGGCGCTCGACCATGAGCGCGTCCTACCCATCGGCGAGGCTGACGGGGTCACGGTCACCGACCCCGCAGGACCGGGGCAGGCTATGGCGTTCTTGGACGAGGAATACGCCGCCGTCCAGCGAGGCATCCGATTAGCCATTGGCCAGGGCATCGAACGGTACGAATGGCTGCTTTCGATGGCCCTGGTCACCTATCAGTGGCGCCGCCACCTCCTCGACGACGCGCTGAACAACCTCCAGTACGCCGCCGACGCAGCGGAATCCGCTGCCGCCCCGGTCGATTGCGCCATGGTCCACCGGATGCTGGCAGGGACACAGTGGCGGCTCGGCAAGTACGACGTGGCCGTGGGCCACCTGCGCCGGGCCGTCCGGCTCAGCGAGGAGGACCACAGCGAGGCAGGCCGACTGAGTTTGGCCCGGTCGCTGCACCGGCTCGGGATCACCCTGCGCAAGCAGGGCGACCGGACGGGGGCGGAGGAAGCGCTGTGCCAGGCACTGGAGTTGTGCCGGGGGGTGTCCGACTCGGTCGGGGAGGCGGCCACCCTGAACGCGCTCGGCGCGCTCTACCACGACAGGGGCGATCACGAGCGGGCGCTCCGGCGATGCGCCGACGCCCTGGGTGCGGTGGAGCGCACGGTGGAGCGCAGCGGCCTGGCTGACGTGCTGTTCACCCTGGCCAAGGTGCACATGGCACGCTCCGAGCGGGACGAGGCCGTCTCCTTGTACCGCCGGGCCTGCGACATTTATCGCGAACAGGAGAACTGGCCCAACGAGGACAAGGCGCGGCAGCTCTTCGCGGACGTCCTGGTATCCGCCGGTAGGACCGATGAGGCGGTACGGGAGCTGGAGAGAGTCATCATGCTGCGTGAGCTGATGGGAGGCGAAGGCGTACGTGAGGTACGCGAGTTGCTGGAAGGGCTGAGGTGACCCCCACTCGGCCGGTGACCGTCGGCTCACCGTCACAGCAGGGGTGGATGGGTGCGGTAGTACTCGGTCGGGTCGGGGCGCAGCCGCTTCGACGGCCGTCGCGAGCCCAGCCGGGGCAGGTATGGGCGGAGCCGTTCGAACACCTCACGGACATCCGCCGGCCGCTCCTCCGCCTTCCACCGGACCATCCACAGCGCGAGGGAGGCGAACTCCGGGGGGAGCTTGGCGAGCAGGTCGGGCGGGAGCACTGGGCCACCCGGTTCCGCCCGCTCCTCCAGTCCGCCGTAGGGCAGCCGCATGACGGTCATCTCCAGCAGAATGCAGCCGAGCCCGAAGATGTCCGCCCGCCGCGTCAAACCCGGAGGGCACGCGTCGGACTGCTCGGGGGAGGCCCAGCCACGCGTCCCTCGCTCGTGGAGTGTCCGCTCGCCCGCCATGATCGCGTGGCCCATGTCGATGAGACTGAGACGGCCGTCCGGTCGCACGATGACGTTCTCGGGTTTGAGATCGCAGTGCACCAGATTCCGTTCGTGTACTTCCCGCAGAATTTCGCACAGCTGGCCGATGACGGACGCGACAGCACCGGGATGTCTGACGGGCCGGGCCGCCAACAGGACGTTCTGTAGTTGGTGTCCCTCGATGAATTCCATGACCAGGCATCGACGCCCTCGGTGTGTCCCGGTGGCGATGATTTCGGGAATGGCCTGAATTCCCGTCAGCATCATCATGCGGGAGCCCTCTTCGAGGAGGTTCCTGCCAGCCCAGTGGAAATCGCTCTCGGGGCCGAGATCCCGGGCCTTCTGGAGCTTCAGCGCCACCCTCTCCCCGCTCCTGCGGTCACGGCCGAGGAAAAGGTCGCCCTGGCCGCCGTCACCGACCATGTCCAGCACTTCGTAGCGCTTCTCCGCATTGCCGATCTCCTCGATTTCCCTCACGGCCACCCTTCTTTCCTCCGGACAGAAATGGAGCAGGAAATGTCAGAGCCATGGATGCCCCCCGACGGGGTGACCCGAACCTCCGTAGCCATAACGGTATCCGCCGGAATGTTCAAGGGAGGAGAATTCCGGTGCCCCGCCGCCGACGCCCTCAAGGCCCGCGGTTACCACACCGCCGACCCCGTACCGCGCCGCCGCGAGCAGTTGGAGCAGTTCGCTCTGGGCCCCTTCATGGCCGCCTGCGACGCCCGCTTCCGTCCTTCCGGCAGCCCGCCCCGGACACGTACCGACCCTCCGCACGACGGCCTGAGGACCTGGTCAGACCATGGCATGAAGGCGTACGAAGCTGCCTTCCCGGCCGACCCGGAACGCCCCCTGAACGAGGTGCCCGAGCCGTGGACGTATCGCTACCGGCCGTCCGGCCCCGACCCGCGGAACGCCCAGGAATACCGCTTCACCGTGTGGGGCCGCTGCCTGGCCTCCGCCGACGGCGCCTACCGTGAACTCCGTCTGCCGGTGCATCGCCTGAACCGGGACCTGCCGCCCGACGGGTTCACCGCCGCCGTCGCCCTGGTGCTGGCCGAGGGCACCCCCGGGCCACCGCCGGAGCACCTACGGATCGTGGAGTTCGCGCTGTTCGACGGCCGTACGCGGGAGCTCTTCGCCGGCAGCCGGGCGCAGGCACTCGCCGGCTACCGCAAGCACGGCCCCGATGCCCTGGCCGGCGTACTGGACGGACGGGAATACCGCCCCGGTTCCGCCTGCGGCGGATGCCCCTACCTGTCGGTCTGCCCGGCCCTGCGCGTGGCGCCCGGACTGCTGGGCATCGACGCGCCAGACCGGCCCCGCCGCACCTGGTCGGTGACCAACGGACGTAACTACCGGGTCTGCCCGGCCCGTGACCACATGCGCCGATTGCACCTGCCCACGGCGGACTCCGTCGAGCGCGAGGTAACGGCCGAACGCGGCCGGGCCTTGCACGCCTACCTCGCTGACCGGCACGGCCACGGATCACCACGACCGTGCACGGTCGAAGTCCCCGAGGAGTGGGTGCCCGACGGATTCGACCTGCCCGACCACGAACGCAGGCTCGGCGCACTCCTGTTGCGGCGGCACGCCGCGGTCTGCCCGCTGCGGTGCGTCGGGGACGGCACAGACGTGCGGACCGAACCCCGGGTGGTGCGACACGACACCGCCGCCGACGTCGTGGTGATCGCCGCACCCGACCTGCTCTACCGGGACGCCGGCTCATGGGTGTGGCGCGAGACCAAGACTTCCGCCACTGAACGGCGCTCCAATCGCCCCCTGTTGGAGCTTTACCCCCAACTGGCCTTGGCGGCCGTGCTGATCGCCCGCGGTGACCTGGGTGGCGCTCCGTCCCGTGCCCGGGTCGAGCTGGAGGTGCTGCGCCCCGGCGGTGCCGACCTGGAGATCATCGACCCCTTCGCCACGGTCAACCGGACCGCAGCGGAGGAAGTCCTACGAGCGATGGTGGCCGACTGGCACGAGGACGACCGCTACGCGGCCAGGCCCGGACGCTCCTGCGCACGGTGCGAAGTGGCCCGCTGGTGCTCGGCGTCGCCCGCCGCCGAGGCCGCGGCATGAGGGCGGGGGCGGCCCGCCGGCCCGGCCAGCCGGAGGCCGGAGAGGCGCCCGAGGACGTGGGCATCGAGCTCTTCTGCGAGCTCGCCCGCATGGTGGCGGCCCTCGCCGAGGTCCAGGGACTCCGCTCTTTCGCCCTGCCCTATCCCGGCCTTGCCCAGCGCGCGCTGGACCGCACGGTGATGCACTGCCTCGACGTCGGGGAGACACCACCGAGGAGCCTTCCGGAGCTATGGGAGTGGTGCCGGACCAGGCCTGCCGACGATCCGCTCTTCGCGGTTCCCGCCTCCCTGGTCACCCCGGGTACGACGCTGGTGCACCCGGTTGGCCGGATGCCGAGCCGGTCGTGCCTCGAAGTCGCCTCGTACAGGCCGGACGGGGGCGTGGCGGCGCAAGCCCGCGCGCTTCTGGGCGACCTGGAGGCGCGGTGCGTGACGGGCGAGCGCTACCGGCAGTGCCGGAGGTTCCTGGCCCGCCACCCGGTGGTCCACCGACAGGACCGCTTCGGGCCCGGCTGGAGCCAGGCTGTCTGGAGCCGGGTCAAGGACCTCTACGGGCCGCTGCCCGAATCCCTGCTCGTCGACGGCGTCTTCCTGCGCTGCCCCTCGTGCGGGCTCCCTGCACTGCCCCGGGATGGGGCCGTGCCCGTACCCGGGTCGCCCGCCACCGACGCGGACATCTGGTGCGAGGGCGAGGAATGCCCGCGCCATGACCCTCCAGAACTGATCCGCGAACCGGACCAGGCGTGGATCCTGCGGGGGTCGCTGCGGACGTTCCTCGCACTGCCGTACCGGACCGAAGAGGCCGCCCGCGACGCACTGGATCGCGCCGGGGTCGGTCACGATGCCCTGTCGGGGTCTCTGTCCGCCTACCGGCTCAGCGAAACCGGGTCCGGAATCGTGGACATCCAGGTGTACGACCGCCTGCAGCCGGCCCTCCTCGCCGCACATCTCACCGACGGCGCACTCCTCGCGGACCGCGCTCTCGTCGTGGTCCCTGACGCGCTCGCTGGGCGGGACGGCTACCGGGAGTCATTCACCGACGCCCTTCCCGCGCTCCTGCGGGACCGGCTGGTGCTCACCACACCCGTGGACCTCGTGCCCGACCTGGGACGGGCCAGGAGAGAGGAGAAGGGCGATGCGTAGCATCACCGCGCCCCTGAACGACGTACTCCGCGCACTCCAGGCGTTCCTGGGGCCGTCTGCCCCCAAGCCCGCCCTGGAAGCCCTCTGCCAGGTGGAACTCGGCCTGTACCTCCAGCAGAAGCTGATGCCGGGCAGCCCCGCGGGCAGCGCCTGGGTGCTGTTCAGCGGGTACGGGTTCGCTGAGGCGTACGGAGCGCCGCTGCCACCGGACACCGCGCAGACGCTGCGTGTCGCCCGGTACTCGCTGTGGACGTTGCGCAGGAGCCGTACCTGGCGGGAGGCGCTGGAGAGCTACCAGCTGTTCGACCCCAGAGTGCGCGGCTACGACGTACCGGACACCGAGTCGCCCGCCACCCGTCGCGAACTCTCCGTCGCCGGCGACCGCTTCCCCGTCTACGAGCAACTGCTGCGTGCCGCACCGCCTCTGGCGGGCAAACGCTTGCCGGTCGCGGGCCAGGGCCCGCACGCCTTCCCCGTCAGCCGCACCATGGCCGTCGTCGACCTGCCGCCCGTCCCCCACACCCCCCTCGTCGCCCACGACATGGACCTGGAACCGGCCGGCGGTGGAGAGCCCCTGGTCTTCACCAGGAAGGACCTGGAGCGCACCGCGGCGGAGATGGACGCCACGCACGCCGGCGCCGACGGAGGGAGGCCGCCGCGCTGGCTGGAGCGGCTACGGGCCTTCGACCTGTCCACCAAGGAGAACAGCACGTTCCACAAGACCGGGAAAAACGAGGACTTCAGGTTCACAGTCGACAGGATCCAGCACCTGCTCGGCATCGTCGGCGCGGGCAAGAGCACACTGCGCGACATCATCGCCGTCCATCTCGCCAAGCTTGGCAAACGCACCACCATCGTGGTCACCGACGTCGCAGAGGTGCTGAAGCTCGTCCGGCTCTACAACCTCTACACCGACGCCGCCGCACCCGTGCTCGGCTCCTCCGGCCGGGAGCGGCACGCCCAGCGGCTGCACCGTCGGCTGGCGGGCCGGAGCGAGCACCGGCTGCTTGCCCACGACGACCCCGCTTTCACCTATCTCGGGACCTCCTGCGTGCTCAACGTCAGGCGGCAGGCCGCCACTTCGTCCACCGAGCCGCTCGCCTTCGGCGAGGCGCCCTGCTCCCGGCTCCGGCCACCGTCGGACCCGCGGCGGGTCAAGGGCGGCGGACGGGCTTCCGAATGGCAGAAGAGGGTGACGAGCTGCCCGTACTGGTCCGCATGCCCCCGGCACCACGGAGCCCGCAGCCTGGTCGGCGCCCTGATTTGGGTGGCCACGCCGGCCGGACTGATCGACGCCTCGCCGCCCAGCCCTCAGAACGGCGAGCGCATCCGCTACCTCGAACTCGCCTGCCGCCGCAGCGACCTCGTGATCATTGACGAGGCCGACCGCGTGCAGATGCAGCTCGACCAGACCTTCGCCCCCGCCGTCGTCCTCGCCAGCGACGAGGACAAGGGACTCATCGACCAGCTGACCCGGCACAAGATCCGGGAACTCGCGGAGAGCGGGCGCACCCAGCTCTCCGAACGGGATGTGGAGACCTTCGCCGCAGCCCTCAACACCGCCGGGTTGGCCACCGACCGGCTGTACGCGATGCTCGTTGCCGGTTACGAGCTGCGCAACTGGGTGCGGATGGGCTACTTCAGCGCCTGGACGCTCCAGCTCGGACTGCTCGACGAACGCTACGAGCTTCCCTATGGCAGCGGGCCGGAACACCAAAACCACGCCCCCAGAGAGGCCCTCGGCAATCTTCTCGACGCCTTCCGAGACAACCCCTTCGGCGACCGCCGCCGCAGGACGGAGGAGGACTTCAGTCGGCTGACCGCCCTCCTCAACGAACTGCTCCACACCGGCAACCCGGAGAACACCCGGCGTCACCTCACCGAGGTCATGGACGAGGTCTTCCACATCGACCCGCAGTACATGGCCGCCCGGAAGCAGAAGTACGAAGAGGAGTACGACGAGTGGCAGCGCGAGGAGGACGAACGGCAGAAGAAGCGCGGGCGCCGCCGGAAGCCCAAGCTGCCGCCCCAGACCCCCGAGCAGTGGCGGCAGGAACTCGCCGAACGCTTCGAGTTCACGCTGCTGCTCAGCGCCCTGGAACCCCGGCTCGCCATGATCAACGCCATGTGGCCCCGCGTCGAGGCCGCCCTCAGCCTTGGCTACAACACGATGTACCGTCGGCCGCTCGACTACGGCCCGATGGTGCCCGAGGCCCCGATGGGCAACGTACTCGGCTTCCAGTTCCGGGTCCCGGGCGAGGACCAGGGCGGAGTCCGTAGCGGTGAGCTGACCTTCTTCCGCTGCAGCGGCGTCGGACGTGAGCTACTGCGCGCCATGCCTCACCTCGCCTCTGTCGACGGCAGGCCCGGAGCCCATCTGCTGCTCATGTCCGGCAGCAGTTGGGCGGGCGCGTCCAGCCGCTACCACGTCTGTGTCCCGGTCGGTGTGGTCATCGAGCCGCCGGCCGAGGTGACCGAACGCATCGCGGACGAGAGCCCGATGCGCTTCGAGTTCATCGACGACGGCGACGAGAAGCTGCGCCTGTCGGGAACCCACCCGGACGACCGCCCCGAGAAGCTGCGCCGCATCGCCAACCATCTCGGGGCGGGGGAGTACGACGCCCTCGAAGGTGGCCCGCTGGAGCGCGAGTTGCTCTCCCTTCCCCCGGGGCGCGACCAGATTCTCCTGCTGGTCGGCAGCTACGCCGAGGCGCGCATCGTGGCCGACACCCTGCACAACCTCAACTCCCGCTGGCGCGACAGCGTGCTCTGCCTGGTCTCGGACGACGAGGAGATCGCCCCGGAGGACGAGGCGCCGTCCGCCTACCGCGCCCGATCACTGCGCCGGGGCGACGTCGAGCACCTGAAGGACCTCGACGCGAACATCCTCGTGGCCCCCCTGCTGGCCGTGGAGCGGGGCCACAACATCCTCAATGACGACGACGAGGCGGCCATCGGCACGGTCTACTTCCTGGCACGGCCCAATCCGCACCCCGAGGACCTGTCCCTGGCCGTCCACGCCGTCAACGACTGGATCGTCCGCGCCGTCACCGGCGGTGACTTCGCCACCTGGGGACAGGGACAGGCCACCGTCGAGGAATATGCCGACGAGGTCCGCCGCCTCGCCCGTTCGCGCTGGTACCAGGTACTCGCCCGCTCGATGGCGTGGAGCCGCCTCGACGACGAGGTCCGGGAGCAGGTCACCTGGGACATGCTCGTCTTGCTGTGGCAGGTGATCGGGCGTCTGGTACGCGGCGGCGTACCGGCCCGCGTGGTCTTCGTCGACGCCGCCTTCGCCCCGAACCGCGAGGCCGTACCACCACGCCCCGACACCCCCCGCTCCAGCCTGCTGCACAGCGTGCTCGACGTGCTGGACCCGTACTTCGACGGCGGTACGAAGAGCGCGGAGGAGCAGTTCATCGCCCGCGCCCTGTACGAACCGCTCCGGCGCATGCTCACCCGTCTGCTCGCCCCTGCTGCCGCCACGGCCCACCCGTAAGCGCCGAACTCCAGCTTTAAGAAGGAAATTTCGTGTATCACACCATTCGCGTCGCAGCCTACGAACCCGACCCGTTCCATGGGCCGTGGCGGGAGGAGATGAAGGTACTGCGGCTCGGCGAGGAGTTGCATACCGAGCTCACCAGGATGCACTCCGAGGCCGACAAGGGCTCCGCCCGCCCCGACCGGCTCCCCGTACGCAGGCTCAACTCCCTGCTCCAGGCGATGGCCCCCGGTGTCATCGCGACAGGTCGCAACGCCGGAAGGGACGGCCGCCTGCCGTGGCTTTACGCCCGGGAAGCCGTCCCGTCGGAAGCGCTGGCCCCGGTGATCGGCACTTGGGCGGCGGGCATGTACCGGGAGGAGGACGACACCGAAGGCGCCGATCTGGAGGGGAGGCTCCGCTCCGACGACCCGGCCGAGACCGTCCAGCTGCCGCATTGGGAGGCCGAATCGATCGACCTCGCCGAGACGGTGACCTCGGCGGGCGGTACCGCCGAACCCGCCGCGCGGCTCTACAGCCTGCTGCCCGAGTGGGTCGCCTTCCGGCTGGCCGCCCGGACGTTCCGCACCGGGGGCGCCACACTCCACTTCCGTGTCGAGAGCTCGGGCAACGGTGCGCGACTCGTCTCCTGGCCGCCCCAGCGGTACGAGCGACGCGGCCAGACCTGGTACTACTCGGCCTGCCTCAACATCACCGTCCACACCGTGCCGTTCGCCCCACGGTTCCGTGTCCACCTGTCGACGCAGGTACGCCGGTGGGCTACCCGGCTGGACGTACGCCCTCACCAGCTCGGCGGCGCGACCGTCCTGCTCGATGCCCCGTTGCCGTGGCCGGGAGGGCCGGACCGGGGCCACAGGCTGATGGTGAACACCCTCGGCTACGACCGGCGGCTGAAGGAACTGGCCTGGCGCCACCACAGCCCCGCACCGCTCGTGCCCGAACTGGACATCGTTCGCAACTACCCGCAGCCCGAAGCGCTCTTCACTCATCCGGAACGCTGGATCAACGGGTCCGGGGGCGTGGCCGCCGGCATCGTCTACCACCCGTCGATCGGCCCGCACGAGGTCGGACCCGGGCTGATGCCACGGGAGCGCGCGGATCTGGACGCCTGGGTCGAGGAAGGGGTGCGCCCCATGCTGACCCGGGTCCCCGACCTCACGCGGGTCACCCGGAGCAACACCCCCTCGCTGCTGCCTCGTTCGGGTGTGGGAGTTGGTCCGGGCGTCCGGGACGCGCGGTTGGCCTTGCAGCGGCGGGCGGCGCTGGCGCGTGCCCTGAACGGCCGTCCCCTGGAGGTCGACGTCTTCTGGCAGTCCCCGGAGACCCGTGCCGCACTGCTCGCAGAACTGCCGAAGCTCATCGGTTTCCCTCCCGGGGAGAAAATGGGGCCATCCGACGACGACACCTGGCGGTGGCGGGGCGAGGGGGTCGAGATCCGCGTACGAGCCCGGCCCGCGGGGTCCCTGGCCGACGCCCTGCCGGTTTCCCGGGAGCGCAGGCGCCCCAGGGCCGTCCGGCTGGCCGAAGCCGTCGAAGGGCGCTGCCGGCTGGTGGCGGACCGGATGGTCTCGCGACCCGACGGGGCCGGAGTCGTGATCGCGGAGATTGCCGGCAAGGAGCGCTTCGCCGCCGTCCCGGACTCCGACCCCAAGCACGCGCTGCGCATCGCCTGGGCGCGGCAGGGCCGGCTGAGCCAGTTCGTCAACCTGCCCGATGACACCGAGAGCGGCCTAGAGCACCGGGCCAAGTGGACCTGGCTGGATGCCTTCCGGCAGCTCGGCGCGATCAGTCCGCCCGCCCACCGGGTGGGAGCCGGAGTTCCCGGCGACCTCCAGTACGCGGCGCTCTGGCTCGTACGCCACACCAGGAAGGGGCCCACGCGGTGCCCCGTCCGCCGACTGGTCGCGGTGAGGGTCCGACCCGGGGACGGACCGGGCGTCATCGAGGGATGGGACGCCGAGCGAGCCGAATGGGTGCCATACCCGAAGCTGTTGCTGCTGCTCTCCCAGGCAGTGGAACCCGTGGCGGAGGCGGGGAAGGGGGAGGAGGCTGATACGGGAGGCCCTGGCGATGGCGCGGCCGCCCGAGGACAGCTCTGGCCCACTACCCGCCCGGGCGTGGAGCAGTACAGACAGCGGGAGACCGAGCGGCAGATCCGCGCGCTGCTCTTCCAGCTCCGCGACCGCCCGACGCTCCTGCTGGCGGACGCCGGCAATCTGCGCCAATGCTGGCCGGGCCTGCGCAACGGCGAACTGCACCGCGACATGCTTGGCTTCGGTGCCGAACCCGCCCAGCGCCACACGCTCTACGGCGACGACCTGCGGGCGGTGCTCGTACGGGACGCCAACGCGCGGGAGGAAGTGGCGGAGTGGTACGCCCACGACGCCAAGGACAGGGTCGGCTTCGCCGAGGGAGTGTGGGGGACGGCGGAGACGGAGAGCCGTGTCTTCGCGAGTACTGCTTCGACCCCGCACACGGCGGCGAAGCTACCGAAGGGACTCATGAAGCTGGCGCCCACGGCACAGGGCCGGACAGCACCAGGGAAGACCGCTTGGAACCCCGGGCAGCTGGAGATCACCGTGCTCGGCTGCCTGTCGGAGAAGGCGCTGGCGGACTCGGGGCGTGAAGGGGACCTGCCCGACCGGCCGGCGGAGTGGGCGACGCTCACGCACCAGCTGCGTTACCACGACGACTACCCGCCGCTCGCCCGGCCCCTCCCGCTGCACCTGGCACGTCTCGCCGGTCAGTACGTGCTTCCGCTGGCTGGAACGAAGGAGGAGGGGAGCACGTCATCCACTCCATGAGCGACACGCCGCCTGCATGGGACGCCCCAACGATCGACGCTGATAGGGGATCACCGGGCCCGATTGTTTTCTCCGCCGTGACGCTCGTTTGACGCTCTGCGCATCTGGTGGCCCCAGACGGAGACGAGAGATTGCACTGACCTGCGGTTTTCTCTGGCTCAGCTGGGTGACATGCTTCCGGTGACGCACCACGTGGAGTGCGTCGCCATCCTCGAACCGGCCGCGAAGGGCGCGTGATCCTCAGCGTCTGGCACCGCCGGACCTGATGTCCTGGTTCCACGCGTTGCTCCGGCCGTTCAGCCCGGTCTTGCAGACCGTGTCGTAGCAGCGCCAGAACCAGACGCCGTTGCGGCGGCGGCGCAGTTCGATGCTCGTGCCGCCGCAGCGGGCGCACTTCGGCGGGGACGACCGTGTGGACGACGGACCGGAGATCCTCGATGAGGCCCTGGTTGTCCGGACGGCCTTGGATCTGGTCCGTGTCGTCGCGGATGAACACGGTGACCCGTACGCCGCGTTCGGAGGCCTCGCGCAGCAGCGGCAGGATGTCGCGTACGCGGTTCGCCACCCACGGCGCCCACAGCCAGATCGAGGTGCGGGCCTGGCGGATCTCGTCCTCGAACATGCTGAAGAAGGTCCGCTCGTCGTCGATGCCCGTCACCGTGACGTGCCGGGCCAGGACATCCGCGAGCGCGGCGCCGAAACCGCCGAGGTCCCGGGTGTTTTCGTGCGGCGGAGTGATCAGGTGGCTGGCCCGTAGCCGCCGTACGCCGGAGGTGCCGACCAGGTCGGCCAGGTGTGCGAAGACCTTGCCGTTCTTCGTGGCCCGGATGCGTTCCCAGCTGCCGATGACGTAGAGGCGGGTCTGGACGCGGGTGGCCGCCACGTTGAACAGACGCACGCCGCTGCGCGCCCAGTCCGACGCGCCCGGTTCCCGGTGCGCCAGCGACATCCACAATTCGCGGCCGTCCTCGCCTTCGACCGTGTCGAAGACGACGACGGGGAACTCCCTGCCCTGGAAACGGTGCGCAGTGCCCACCTCCGCCAGCGGGACGCCACCGCTTTCCACATCCCGCAGGGCTTCGAGCGTCGCATCCGCCTGGACGCCGTAGGGCGTGACGATGCCCGGTTCCTCGCCCTTCTCGCGGTGGTACTCCACGAGGGCTCTGGCGATCAGCGTCCCGGCCGGCCACCAGCCGCTGCGGCGGCCTGTGAGATGGGGCCTGGCCAGTTCGTGCAGTCCGTCGGTGTCGACGACGACGATCTCAGGGTCGTCGGGCGGTCTCGGTGCGGCGACCTGCTTGCCGCCCGCAGCATGCCTCCGTACGCGAGCGCGGGCGCATCACCGCCGGACCGAAGCGGTGCTGCTCGGTCAGGGTGACGCAGGCCGGGTGTCGCTGAGCCTCCGCCGGGTCCCGGATACCGCAGTGCTGGAACGTCCGGGAGCAGCCAACGTTTGACGTCCGGGCGGTCGAGATCTTTCAGCTGATCCTCGATGACCGGGCCGAGCTGCATGAAATCATTGAGCAGGACGGCCGTCCGAGTCGCCTTCGCCGTTGCGAGAATCACCTCTGGCAGCGTCGCCGCACCGGCCTCGTCGACCAGGACCACGTCGTACGGGCCCTCGAAGACCGCCTTGTTGGTGCGGAACCGGGTGAGCGTGGTGGCCACCAGTTTCGCGCTCTTGATGATCTCGCCCTGGGCGTTGCGGGCAAGGCGTTCGTACTCTTCCTGGACCTGCTGGAACTCCTCCTCGAGGGCGGAGCCGCGGGCGGCGTCAGCCGTCACCTGGGGGCGCAGCCGCGCGGCGCGGGCGGTGAGCTCAGCGGCGTCCAGGGCGCGGACGACGGCCTGCTCCAGCCGGGTGGTCTCCTCGCGGCGGGTGGCCACGAGGTCCAGGGCCGACCTGCGGGCGGACAGTGCGGTCGTGAGCGCCTGTTCCAGGGCGGTGATCTGCTCGGGGGTGTGGATGATGCCGGCGACCAGCTCGGCCACGTCCTTCTCCAGCGTGACGACGTGCGCCTCCGCTGTGGTGCGCGCGGCCTGCGCCACCCGACGAGCGCGGGCGACATCCTCCTCTGCGGCGGCCAGACGCTCGCGGAGGGTCTGTCGCTTCTCCCGGGCACGCCACCGTGCCACGGAGCGCTGGGCGTCGAGCTGCCGAAACTCCTCGCGCAGATCGCTGAGGTTGTTCTCGGTCATCAGGCACTCGGCCTGCTTCCGCTCAGCGGCGTTGAGGACGCGGGACTGTTCCTCGCGAAGCCGGTCGATCTCGGCCCACTGGCGGCGCGACTCCTCAGCCCCGTCCCGGCGCCGCTGGGCCGCCGTCGTGGCCTTTTCCACCATGTCCCGGGTCGCTTCCGCATCCTCCAGCAGGCCCGCCGCCGTCTCCGCGCGCTCCCGTACCGACACCGGGTCCTGGTTGGGCGTGCGGAGCAGCTTCAGGGCGTTGAAGTGCGCGGTCGGGTCGAAGCGGGTGAGGGAGACATCCAGTGCGGACAGCTCAGCCGCGCGGGTCCGGACGTCCACCAGGGCGGTCTCGATCTTGAGGCGCCGCTCGGCCGTCTCGGCCAGCCGCGCTCGCACCATGAGCGGCAGCGACACCTCGGGGTTGTCGGCGACCTCCCGCAGCTGCGGCGGGCCCACGCGGACCCCGTGCGATCAGGTCCCCGATCGCACGCTTCAGCACCGTCGTCTTCCCGGTGCCCGGCGGACCCCACACCAGATGCACACCTTGGCCGAGGCACGCACGGTAGGCGTCCCCCTGCGCGGGATGGAACCCCGGAGGGTCGGGGTCGGACGACGAGGCACCGCCGACCGTGCCTCCGGCCAGGGCGCTCGCCAGCGGGGTCTCGCCCAGCCCGGCGATGCCGTCGCGCAGCGCCTCGACGAGAAAGGTCTGTGGCTGTTTGAGCAGCCACAGATACGCGTCCGTGAGGTCGGCGAACTCCGCGACCTTCAGCGTGAGCAGGGAGCCGCTTTGTACCGTCTCCGCGACGGCGAAGCCCTTGGTCTCGACACCGTCCGACTCCGGACCCGCGAGGCGCAGCGCGTCCAGCTGGTCCGGTCCGATGTCGGAGCCGCGCAGATCCACCGCGTACCAGCCCGCCTCCTTGGTGCGGATCGCGCGCCCGATGCGCTGCCATCACGGCTGTCTGCCCGTGCCGCCCATGATCGCGACCAGCTCGCCCAGGGCCGTAGCGATCTCCTCGCCCCACCCCACCGCCGTCGCCCCCGCTCCCCGTCCGCCCGGCAGATCCCGTGCGGACCCTACCCAGCGGGTGGGCGTGGTGATCCCGTGAGCGTCGACAATTACATCGAGCGGATTATGATAGCTGCGCCTATCATAATCGGAGAGGTGGTTATCGGTGATCAAGCCGGAGCGGCTGTTCGCACGGGATGCGGAATGGCGGGAACTGGACGAGTTCGCGGCATCGGAGCGCCAGGGGGCGTCGCTCGGCCTGGTCTACGGGCGGCGGCGGCAGGGGAAGACGCTGATGCTCGAACTGCTGGCCCGCCAGGCGGGCGGTTTCCTGTTCGCGGCGACCCAGCAGAGCGAGACGCAGAATCTCGCGGATCTGGGCAGGGCGTACGCGGCGTTCCGCGGGCTGCGGCGGCCGGTGCTGTTCGCAGACTGGCGGGACGCGCTGGACGAGCTGTTGCGGATCGGTGAGGACACCCCCGTGCCGGTGGTGATCGACGAGTTCCCCTACCTGGTGTCGGCGACCCCTGCGCTGCCCTCCTATCTGCAACAGGCTCTCAGCCCGCTGAGCCATGCCAAGGAGCACACCCGGACCCGGATGATCCTCTGTGGCAGTGCGCTGACCACGATGGCGCAGCTTCTGGGTGGCGGCGCGCCCTTGCGCGGGCGGGCGGGCATGGAGCTGGTGGTGCGGCCCTTCCGCTACCGGGAGGCGGCCGCGTTCTGGGGCGTGGCGGAGGACCCCGAGCTGGCGTTCCGGCTGCACGCGCTGGTGGGCGGGACCCCGGCGTACCGGGAGATGTGCGGGGGCGCGGGGCCGGAGGGCCTGGCGGACTTCGACCGGTGGGTGGCCCGCCGGCTCCTCAACCCGGCCTCCGCCATGTTCCGGGAGGGAGGGCTGCTGCTGCGCGAGGAGCCCTCGATTTCCGACCCGACCTCGTACGCGGCGGTCCTGGCGGCGGTCAGCGCCGGGCACCACCGGCGGTCGGAGATCGCCGGGGCCCTGGGGCGGCCGAGCAGCGCGCTGGCGCATCTGCTCTCTGGGCTCCAGGACATCGGCCTGCTGGAGCAGGTGGAGGACGCCCTCAGGGACAAGCGCAGCGTCTTCCGGGTCGCCGAGCCCGCGGTGAGGCTGCACCAGCTGCTGATCCAGCGGCATGAGCCGGAGCTGGTCGTGGGCCGGGCCGAGCGCGTCTGGGCGGACAGCGCCGACACCGTCGCGGGGAAGATCTACGGTCCGCACTTCGAGGAGCTGGCCCGCCAGTGGTGCTTCGAACACGCCGCAGCGGAGAGCCTCGGCGGCCGGGCAACCTGGGTGCGCCCGACCGAGATCGCCTGCCGGGACCACCGTCGCGGGCACGAGCTGGACCTCGTGGTGGCGGAGTCGCCGGCGTACGGACCCGAGCGGATCACCGCGATCGGCGAGGCCAAGGCGACCCTCGCCCCCGTCGCCCTGCCGCAGCTGGAGCGGCTCGAACACCTCCGGGGGCTGTTGCCCAGCGCCCGCGTGGGGGCGCTGCCCAAGCTCCTGCTCTTCGCGCGTTCCGGTTTCACCGACGATCTCCGGCGCGAAGCCGGCCGACGCGGCGACGTCGAGCTGGTCGACCTGGATCGTATGTACCACGGCGAGTGAACTGCCTGGGGTCAGGCGGCGATCGGGGACTCCCCGACGCACGCACCGGCCTTGATCAGGCTCTTGCCCTTTTTCTCCGCGATGACCTTGCCCTTGTACACGATCTTGCAGCTCACCGAGGGGTCGGTGGAGACCGGCGTCACCGCCGACGGCATGATGCCGCGCAACGTCACCGTCTTCTTCCACGGCAGCGCGGGATTCCTCCCTGTTGTGATCTTGGGGTTCATGGCCTTGCCGCCGCCCCCGTGAAAGCAGACGCCTCGACTCACCGCAGACAGACAGCTGAGCGAAGCCGAAGGTTGCCCCCGGTCATGGGTGGCTGTCACGCCTGAGGATCATGCCGCTGTCAGAGAATTCCACCTCCTGCGACATCGTCCCGTCGGGCCTCCATGCCCGGTGCACACCGACCGGGATGCCGTGCTGGAAGAACCCCTCCGTCTTCAGGGTTCCGTCCGGGTGCCACTCGCGGTCCGGGCCGTGTTGCCGGCCGTCGAGGTAGGACGTGCGCAAATTGAGGGTGCCGTCGAACGCGCGGTCCTCGCCGTCGCCCGTGAACAGCTCGCCCTGGTAGTGGACAGGGCCGTCCTGCGGGTACGAGTCCAGGTCGTCGTCCCGGACCACCCGGGTGGCCGCGGTCGGCTCGGGCTCCTGTGCCACGTTCGCCTCCCGCGGGCTGTGTCTAGGGTTCCTGCAAGGATGCCTTCGCGGTGTCGACGAAGTCCCCCAGGGCGGCCCAGAACGGGCTGTAGGCGTCGTTGAAGCGCCGTATCGCCTCCGGGTCGTCGGCGGCCATGGCCTCCAGCGAGCGGTGGAACCGGCCGGTCGACTTCTGGAGTTTGTGGGCCGCCTCGCCCGCGGCGGAGGGGCCCTCCAGCTCGACCACGCGCGCGCAGTGCCGCAGCTTCCCGTAGTGGTCGCGCTCGCGCTCCAGGGTTTCGGCCAGCAGTGCGGGGCGGCTTCGGAACTCGCCGTTGCGCTGGGCGGCGGAGATCTCCCAGTAGAAGTCGCCCATGCGGTGAATCTGCTCGATCAATTCGAGGTACGCGGTCCGCCTGCTGTCGCGCAGCCGTTCCGACTGCTGGGCGCGGGCGGCGGTGTCGGCCTGGATCTGGGCGGCGCGGGTGTTGCCTCGGCTGGTGACCCAGCTGGCCAGGACGGCGGTGCCACCGGTGAGGGCCGCGATCCAGAAGGTGCTGTCAGCCATCACGGCCGCCCCTCCCCGTTGCCCCGTTCATGCACGCCCCTCGCTTCCCATCGGTCATCTTCGGCCACGGCCACCATCCCCCGATGGTAGGAAGATACGGAAGGAGTAACGGTTCGGCGGTGTGCGCCACAGATATGTTCCGGGCATGAGCGCATCCGGGCTGCGGCCCGCCGTGACCGAGTTGAGGCTGTCCGCCTTCAAGTCCCATCGACGTGCGGTGTTTTCGCTGGGACCGCTGACTCTGTTCGCCGGGCCGAGCGGAAGCGGAAAATCGGGCGTGCTGGAGGCGTACGGGGCGCTCGCGCGCCTGGCGGGCGGCGCCCGGCTCGCGGAGGTGTTCCGCGAGCCGGCGTCGTACATCCCGTGCCGGGCGCGGCCGGACCGGCAGGGGCGGCGCGGCTTCCGTATCGGGTGCACCGTGGACGGGCCGGTGGGGCCGGTGCGGCTCGATGTCGCCGTGCAGGCCGAGCCCGAACTGCGCATCGTGGGCGAGAGGTTGACGGGGGCGGGGGAGACGCTGCTGGAGACGGCGCTGCGCGATCCGGGGCGGCGCTGCGTCCAGGCCGCCTGGCATACGGCGGGGGCGGTCGCGGTCACCCGGGCTCCGCTGCCCGACGACCGGCTGGCGACCTCGGTGCTGCCGCTGCGGGTGGCGGGCATCACCGAGGGGCAGCGGCTCGCGCTGGCCGCCGCCGAGCAGGTGGTGATCGCGCTGCGTTCGGTGTTCCCCTGCGATCCGCGGCCGGATCGGATGCGGGCGCCGGCGGCGCCGCGCGACGGGCGGCTGCGCGGGGGCTGCGAGAACCTGGCGGCGGTGCTGCGGCGCACCAGCCGGGAGTGCGTCTCCCGGCACGCGGCGCTGGTCGCGGCGGTGCGGGCGGGGTGCGCGGGGCCGGTGGAGGGCCTGGTGACCGAGGGGGCCGGGGGCGGCGAAGTGCGGGCCCTGGTGGAGCAGGGGGAGCTGGGCGCGCTGCCCGTGGAGCGGCTGGGCGACGGGGAGTTGCGCTATCTGGCGCTCGCGCTGGTGCTGCTGACCGGGCCGGGGGTGCTGGCGATGGACCCGGTCGCGGATGTGCTTCCCGCGCGGCAGGTGCTGACGGTCCTGGCGGACGGTTTCGACCGCTGCCTGGACCGGCGGCAGGCGCGGGAACTGCTGGGGGTGGCGGTCCGGATGTGCGCACGGGGGCACATCCGGCTGGTGGGGACCGTGGGGGACGTGACGGGGGCGGTCGGGGACGCCCCCGTCACGGTGGTAAACCTGGAGCGTGAGCGAGTCTCTTGAACCCGAGTCCGGTGCGCGTCCCCCTGAGCTTTCCGCCGCTGGCGAGCGACGGTCCGACGCCCTCGATGTGGCGGGCCTGCAGCGCCGGCTGGCGGCCTTCGCGGCGGTGCGCGACTGGCAGCGGTACCACACCCCGAAGAACCTCGCGGCGGCGCTGAGCGTCGAGGCGTCGGAGCTGGTGGAGATCTTCCAGTGGCTGACGCCGGAGGAGTCGGCGCGGGTGATGGAGGAGCCGGGGAAGGCGGCCCGGGTCGAGGACGAGGTCGCCGATGTGCTGGCGTATCTGCTCCAGTTCTGCGAGGTGCTGGGGATCGACGCGCTCGCCGCGCTGGCCGCGAAGATCGACCGCAACGAGGGCCGGTTCCCGGTCGAGGAGGCTCCCGGAAGTCCCGTTCGTCACTCTCCGTAGTGATAAAGTTATCCACAACGCAACTGTTGTCAACAGATTCCTGAATTCCCCTAGCTTTTCGGCCTGTTAGTCATCACTCTGGGTAGTGGAGGAGTGACGGGTGCGGAAAGTCCGTTGAGAGGGGTTCGGGGCATGGACGCGATGCGGCTGATCGGTGTCACCCGGCACGCCCTGGCGAAGGCCGGGGGCGTGCAGGACATCGTGGCCGAGGCCTGGCAGGTCCAGGCGCTGGCGGAAGCGGTCGGCGGATACTTCATGGTGAGCGGCCCGGCGGCGGCGCGGGCGGAGGCGCGCGGCCTGTGCGAGGCGGGCGGCAGGGCACGCGGGGCGCTGTTTCACCCGGCGCTGCACCATCCCGCGCTGCGCGGCGGGGGCTTACGGGCGGCTCAGCTGTCGGAGGTGCGGGACCCCCGAGGCGTGCTGCTGGCGCTGGGGGATCTGCTCGCGGAGGCGGGATTCGCGCTGGTGGGCGTCGCCTCCAGCACGGAGGAGGAGGCGCTGTACTGGCAGTGCGTCGAGGCGATCGACGCGGCGGACGAGGCCAGGGACCGGGTGCACGGGATGCTGAGGCATCTCACGGGGCTGGAGTGGGGTGGGGAGTGGGGTGGTGCGGCGTGAGAAGGCAGGATGGGGGGCATGGATCTCCGCATTTTCACCGAGCCCCAGCAGGGCGCGAGCTACGACACTCTGCTCTCCGTCGCGAAGGCCACCGAAGACCTCGGCTTCGACGCCTTCTTCCGTTCCGACCACTACCTGCGCATGGGAGGCGTCGACGGGCTGCCGGGCCCGACCGACGCGTGGCTCACCCTCGCCGGGCTGGCCCGCGAGACCAAGCGGATCCGGCTGGGCACCCTGATGACCGCCGCCACCTTCCGGCTTCCGGGCGTCCTCGCGATCCAGGTCGCGCAGGTCGACCAGATGTCGGGTGGCCGAGTCGAGCTGGGCCTGGGCGCGGGCTGGTACGAGGAGGAGCACACCGCGTACGGCATCCCCTTCCCGAAGGAGAAGTTCGCGCGGCTGGAGGAGCAGCTGGCCATCGTCACCGGCCTGTGGAAGACGCCGGTCGGCGAGACCTTCAGCCATGACGGTGCGCACTACCAGCTCACCGACTCGCCCGCGCTGCCCAAGCCCGCCCAGGGCCGGGTGCCGGTGCTGGTCGGCGGTCAGGGGCCGACCCGCACCCCGCGGCTGGCCGCGCGGTTCGCGGACGAGTTCAACATGCCGTTCGCTTCGGTCGAGGACAGCGAGGCCCAGTTCGGCCGGGTGCGGGCGGCCGCCGAGGAGGCCGGGCGCAAGGGCGACGACCTGGTGTACTCGAATGCGCTGGTGGTCTGTGTGGGCAAGGACGACGCCGAGGTCGCCCGGCGGGCCGCGGCGATCGGCCGTGAGGTCCCGGAGCTGAAGGAGAACGGGCTGGCGGGCTCCCCGGCCGAGGTGGTCGAGAAGATCGGCCGCTATGCGGAGGCCGGGGCGTCCCGGGTCTACCTCCAGATCCTGGACCTCGACGACCTCGATCACCTCGAGCTGATTTCATCCCAGGTCCAGGCCCAGCTGGGCTGAACGAACCACCAGGAGTACCCGTGATGTCCGTCCCCTCTACGCCTCTGGCCACCGCTGTGGAAAGCGGGCCGCTCGTTCTCGACGGCGGGCTGTCCAACCAGTTGGAGGCCCAGGGCTGCGACCTTTCCGACGAGCTGTGGTCGGCCCGGCTGCTCGCCGATGACCCGGGGCAGATCGAGGCGGCGCACGCCGCGTATGTGCGGGCGGGCGCGCGGGTGCTCATCACCAGCAGCTACCAGGCCACCTACGAGGGCTTCGCCCATCGGGGCGTGGCGCGCGAGGACGCCACGGCGCTGCTGGGGCGCAGCGTCGAGCTGGCCCGGAGCGCGGCCGAGGGGGCGGCCGACCCGGCAGCCCCGGTGTGGGTGGCGGCCTCCGTGGGGCCCTACGGGGCGATGCTGGCCGACGGCAGCGAGTACCGGGGGCGGTACGGGCTGAGCGTGGCCGAGCTGGAGCGGTTCCACCGGCCGAGGATCGAGGCGCTGGTGGCGGCCGGGCCCGATGTGCTGGCCCTGGAGACGGTGCCGGACGCCGACGAGGCGGCGGCCATGCTGCGGGCCGTCGAGGGCTGCGGGGTGCCCGTGTGGCTGTCGTACAGCATCGCGGGAGAGGCCACCCGGGCCGGGCAGCCGCTCCGGGACGCGTTCGCCGTCGCCGCCGGGAACGAGCAGGTGATCGCCGTCGGCGTCAACTGCTGCGAGCCGGGCGACGCGGACCGGGCCGTGGAGATCGCGGCCGAGGCCACCGGAAAGCCGGTGGTGGTGTATCCGAACAGCGGAGAGGAGTGGGACGCGACGGCCCGGAGCTGGCGCGGGCGGTCCACCTTCGACCCGGCGCGGGTGAAGGCGTGGCGGGATGCCGGGGCGCGGCTCATCGGCGGCTGCTGCCGGGTGGGGCCGGACCGGATCGCCGAGCTGGCGGGCGTGGTGAGAAACCATTAGGTGAGGGGGCGCGCACCCGGCGATACTCGGACGGGTGTTCTTGACGATTACCACCACCGGCACCAGCGAGCGTCCCGCGACCGACCTCGGGTTCCTGTTGCACAAGCATCCCGACAAGGCGCAGCGGTTCTCGACCTCCCATGGCACCGCGCACGTCCTCTACCCCGAGGCGGACACCGAGCGCTGCACGGCGGCGCTGCTGCTGGAGGTCGACCCCGTCGCGCTGGTGCGGCGGGGCCGGGGCAAGGGGCGGGGCGGCGCGCCCGACTCCGCGCTCGCCCAGTACGTCAACGACCGTCCGTACGCGGCCTCCTCGCTGCTGGCCGTCGCGCTGAGCACCGTCTTCTCCAGCGCCCTGAGGGGCCACTGCAAGGCGCGGCCCGACCTGCCGGAGCGGCCGCTGCCCCTGCGGATCGAGGTGCCCGCCCTGCCGGCCCGCGGCGGCGCCGCCCTGGTCGAGCGGCTCTTCGCGCCGCTGGGCTGGGCGGTGACGGCCGAGCCGGTGCCGCTGGACGAGCGGTTCCCGCAGTGGGGCGACTCGCGGTACGTACGGCTGGTGCTGGAGGGCGAGCTGCGGCTCGCCGACGCGCTGCGCCATCTGTATGTGCTGCTGCCGGTGCTGGACGACGCGAAGCACTACTGGGTGGCGCCGGACGAGGTGGACAAGCTGCTGCGTTCCGGCGAGGGCTGGCTGGAGCGCCACCCCGAGCAGCGGCTGATCACCAACCGCTATCTGGCCCGCCGCTGGTCGCTGACCCGCAGCGCGCTGGAGCGGCTGGAGCTGGCTCGGCTCGCGGAGACGGACGACGCCGAGGTGGAGGAGATCGACAACGCGGTGGAGGAGCTCGCCGCCGAGTTCGCCGAGCAGGAGGGCGGGACGGAGCGGGCGGGGCAGTCGGAGCAGTCGGGGCAGGAGGGCCGGACGGAGCAGACGGAGCAGATGGGACAGGCGGTGCAAGGGGGGCGAGGAGGCGTGGAGCCGGAGGAGGAGAGCGCGCCGCGGCCGGTGCCGCTGGCCGTGCGGCGGCGCGAGGCGATCCTCGACGCCCTGCGGGGTGCCGGGGCGTCCCGGGTGGTCGATCTCGGGTGCGGCCAGGGCCAGTTGCTGGGCGAGCTGCTCAAGGACGCGCGGTTCACCGAGCTCGTCGGTGTCGATGTGTCGATACGCGCGCTGAACGAGGCGGCGCGGCGGCTGCGCCTGGACCGGATGCCCGAGCGGCAGTCGGCGCGGCTCAAGCTGACGCAGGGCTCGCTCGCGTACACCGACTCCCGGCTGACCGGCTATGACGCGGCGGTGCTCAGCGAGGTGATCGAGCATGTGGATCCGCCCCGGCTGCCCGCCCTGGAGTACGCGGTGTTCGGCGCCGCCCGGCCCACGGTGGTCGTGGTGACCACGCCCAACGTCGAGTACAACGTGCGCTGGGAGACCCTGCCCGCCGGGCAGGTCCGCCACCCCGACCACCGCTTCGAGTGGACGCGCGAGGAGTTCCGGGACTGGGCCCGGGGAGTCGCCGAACGGCACGGCTACGCCGTGGAGTTCCGCCCCGTCGGCCCCGAGGACCCCGAGGTCGGGCCGCCGACCCAGCTCGCGCTCTTCCGGCAGGAGAGCGGCGAAACCGGCACGACTGCCGGCTCCACGACGACCACGACATCGAAGGAGGCCGCCGCATGACCGACACCATGACGCTCGACCCGCGCAGCCTCGGCGTGCCCGACCTGTCCCTCGTGGTCCTCGTCGGCACCACCGGCTCCGGCAAGTCCACCTTCGCCCGGCGCCACTTCAAGCCCACCCAGATCGTCTCCTCCGACGTCTGCCGGGGCCTCGTCTCCGACGACGAGAACGACCAGAGCGCCACCCCCGACGCCTTCGACCTGCTCCACACAATCGCGGGCAAGCGGCTGGCGGCCGGGCGGCTGACCGTGGTCGACGCGACCAACGTCCAGCCCGAGGCCCGCCGGAGCCTGATCCAGCTGGCGCGCGAGCACGACGTCCTCCCGGTCGCGATCGTCCTCGACATCCCCGAGGGCGAGTGCGCGCGGCGCAACGCGGCCCGCCCCGACCGGGCCGAGATGCCCTCCCACGTCATCCCGCGCCAGCGCCGCGAGCTGCGCCGCTCCCTGAAGGCCCTGGAGCGCGAGGGGTTCCGCAAGGTGCACATCCTGCGCGGCGTCGAGCAGGTCGAGGCCGCGGAGATCGCCATCGAGCGCCGCTACAACGATCTGCGCCACCTCACCGGCCCGTTCGACATCATCGGCGACATCCACGGCTGCCGCTCCGAGCTGGAAACCCTGCTGGGCAAGCTCGGATATGCGCTGCGCCGTGACGGGCAGGGCCGCCCGGTCGACGCCGTCCACCCGGAGGGGCGCACCGCCGTCTTCGTGGGCGACCTCGTCGACCGCGGGCCGGACAGCCCCGGGGTGCTGCGCCTGGTGATGGGTATGGTCGCCTCCGGGGCGGCGCTCTGTGTGCCCGGCAACCATGAGAACAAGCTCGCCCGCTATCTCAAGGGCCGCAAGGTCCGGATCGCCCACGGCCTCGCCGAGACGGTCGAGCAGCTGGACCGCGAGCACACCGCGGACCCGGAGTTCGCCGACCGGGCGCGGGAGTTCATCGAGTCGCTGGTCAGCCACTATGTGCTGGACGGCGGGGCGCTGGTGGTCTGTCACGCCGGGCTGCCCGAGAAGTACCACGGCCGCACGTCGGGCCGGGTGCGTTCGCACGCGCTGTACGGGGAGACGACCGGTGAGACCGACGAGTTCGGTCTGCCGGTGCGCTACCCGTGGGCCGAGGACTACCGGGGCCGCGCCGCGGTCGTCTACGGCCACACGCCCACCCCCAGGGCGACCTGGCTCAACAACACCCTCTGCCTGGACACCGGCTGCGTCTTCGGCGGCCGGATGACCGCGCTGCGCTGGCCGGAGCGCGAGATCGTGGACGTCCCGGCCGAGCAGGTCTGGTACGAGCCGGTCAGACCGCTGGGCAACGAGGCCCCGGGCGGCGCCGAAGGCCGTCCGCTCGACCTCGCCGATGTGCGCGGCCGCCGTGTCGTCGAGACCCGTCACATGGGCCGGATCGCGGTCAAGGAGGAGAACGCGGCGGCGGCCCTGGAGGTCATGAGCCGCTTCGCCGTCGACCCACGGCTGCTGCCCTACCTCCCGCCCACCATGGCGCCCGTCGCCACCTCGGCGGGGGAAGCCCGCGGCGGAGCCGCTGACGGACACTTCTTGGAGCACCCGGCGGAGGCGTTCGCCGCCTACCGCGCGGACGGGGTGCGCCAGGTGATCTGCGAGGAGAAGCACATGGGCTCCCGGGCGGTGGCGCTGATCTGCCGCGACGAGGAGGTGGCGAAGGAGCGCTTCGGGGCGCCCGAGGGCGTATCCGGCATGGTGTTCACTCGCACCGGGCGGCCGTTCTTCGACGACCCGCCGCTGGCCGAATCCGTCCTCGGCAGGGTGCGCGGCGGCATCGAGGGCGCCGGTCTGTGGCAGGAGCTGGAGACCGACTGGCTGCTGCTGGACGCCGAGTTGATGCCGTGGTCGCTCAAGGCCGCCGGGCTGCTGCGCAACCAGTACGCGGCGGTGGGCGCGGCGTCCGGTGCCGTCTTCCCGGGGGTGCTCTCGGCGCTGGAGAGCGCGGCGGCGCGCGGCGTCGAGGTGTCCGCGCTCCTCGACAAGCAGGGCGGGCGGGCCGTGGACGCGGCCGCGTTCACCGAGGCGTACCGGCGCTACTGCTGGCCGGTCGACGGGCTGGACGGCATACGGATGGCGCCGTTCCAGATCCTGGCCGCCCAGGGGCGCAGCCTCGCCGCGCTCCCGCACGACCGGCAACTCGCCCTGATCGACCGCATGATCGAGGCGGAGAAGCCGGGCCCGGACGGTGGCCCGTTGCTCGCCCCCACCCGCCGCCTGGTCGTCGACACCGAGGACGACGCGTCGGTGGCCGAGGGCGTCGCGTGGTGGCTGGAGCTGACGGAGGCGGGCGGCGAGGGCATGGTCGTCAAACCGCTCCAGGGCTTCGTCCGCAAGGGCGACGGCCGGCTGGTCCAGCCGGGCGTCAAATGCCGGGGCCGGGAGTATCTGCGGATCGTCTACGGCCCGGAGTACACCCGCCCGGAGAACCTGGACCAGCTGCGCCGGCGCCACCTCGGCCACAAGCGCTCGCTGGCCCTGCGGGAGTACGCGCTGGGCCTGGAGGCGCTGGACCGGCTGGCGGATGGGGAGCCGCTGTGGCGGGTGCACGAGGCGGTGTTCGCGGTGCTGGCCCTGGAGTCGGAGCCGGTGGATCCGCGGCTGTAGCCGGGGCCCGGGCCCGGTGCCGGACGGCGGGCAGGCGCCGATTCCCGTCCCCGGCCCGGGGCCTGATCGTGCCCGCCCCCCGGGGTCAGACGGCGGTCGCCGCCGACTCGCGGGCGCGGAACGCGCGGCGGTAGTCGTGCGGCGGCACACCCACCGCCCGGGTGAAGTGGCGCCGTAGGTTGGCCGGCGTCCCCAGTCCGCACAGCTCCGCGATCCGGTCCATCGGCAGGTCGCCGCCCTCCAGCAGGGCCCTGGCCCGCGCGATGCGCTGGCCTCGCAGCCAGCGCAGTGGCGTCGTCCCGGTGGCGGCCTCGAAGCGCCGGGCCAACGTGCGCGGGCTGGTGTGGGCGCGGTGGGCGAGGTCCGCGAGGGTCAGCGGCTCCGCGAGGTGTTCGGCGGCCCAGTGCAGCAGCGGGGCGAGCGAGTCGTCGGTGCGCTCCGGCAGCGGCGTCTCGATGTACTGGGCCTGGCCGCCGGGCCGGTGGGCGGGCGCCACGAGCTGCCGGGCCACGGTGTTCGCCGCCTCGCTGCCGAAGTCCTCGCGTACCAGGTGCAGGCACACGTCGATGCACGCGGTCGAGCCCGCCCCGGTGAGGACGTCGCCGTGGTCGACGTACAGCACCGACGGATCGAGGCGTACGGCCGGATAGCGCTCGGCGAACAGCGCCGCGTACATCCAGTGGGTGGCCGCCGTCCGGCCGTCGAGCAGCCCGGTCGCGGCGAGGGTGAACGCGCCCGAGCACAGCGACACGATGCGGGCGCCGCGCCCGTGCGCCTCGCGCAGCGCGTCGACCAGTTCCCCGGGCGGGTCGCCGCGTACGTCGGCGGAGGCCGGGACGATCACCGTGTCGGCGCCGACCAACTCCGCCGCCCCGTACGGCGTGTGCGCGGCGAACCACGAGCGGGTGGCCACCGGGGCCCCGGCCCGGCCGCTCTCCGGGCCGATCGCACAGACCCGCAGGTCGTACCAGTCGTCGGGGAGTTCGGGGCGATCGGAGCCGAAGACATGGCACGGGACGGCCAGATCGAAGATCGGCATGCCTTCGGTGACGGCGACGGCTATCGAGGGGCGCATGGCAAGAATGTAGCGCGTGCTGTCGCTCTTGCCACTCGTTGTGGACGACCGCACAGCCGATGCTGGATGGGCATGACGATTCCTTCCACGAAGGCACCGGGGAGTGGTGCGCCCGCCCCCGGCACGCCCCCGGACCCCCGGCGCTGGCTGATCCTCGCGGTCGCGTCGGCGGCCCAGTTCCTCGCCGTGCTCGACATGATCGCGGTCAACATCGCCTTCCCCGCCATCGGCGCGGACTTCCGCTCGGCCACCACCGCCGAGCTGTCCTGGGTGCTCAACGCCTACACCATCGTGCTCGCGGCGCTGCTGGTCCCGGCCGGGCGGCTGGCCGACGCGATCGGCGGCCGGCGCTCGTTCCTGGCCAGCATGGTGCTGTTCGGGCTGGCCTCGGTCGCCTGCGGGGCGGCCCCCGGGCTCGGCGCGCTCGTCGGGGCGCGCGTCGTGCAGGGTGCGGCGGCGGCCGTGCTGGTGCCCACCTCCCTGGCGCTGGCGCTGCCCGCCTTCCCCGCGCGCGAACGGCCCACGGCGGTCGGCGCGTGGACGGCGGTCAGCGCGGTCGCCGCCAGCTCGGGGCCGGTGGCGGGCGGCCTGCTCGCCGCCTCCGACTGGCGGTGGATCTTCCTGATCAACGCGCCCGTGGTGCTGGTCGCCTGGGCGGCGGGCCTGCGGCTGCTGCCGCGCATCGGCCCGGCGCGCGGCGAGCGCCGCCGCCTCGACCCGATCGGCACCCTGCTGGTACTCCTCGCCACCGGAGCCCTGACCACCGCCTGCGTCGAGGCCCCGGACTGGGGTTACGGCGCACCGGCCACCCTCGGCTTCCTGGCCGGGGGAATGGTGGCGGGCGGGCTGGCGGTGGCCCACATGCGCCGCCACCCGGACCCGGTGGTGGACCCGGCGCTGTTCCGTACCCGTGCGTTCACCGCCGCCACCCTCGGCCTGCTCGGCTACTTCCTCGCCTACGCGTCGATGCTCCTCGCCTCGACCCTCCTGTTCACCGGCGCCTGGGGCTGGTCCACGGTCCGCGCGGGCCTGGCCATCACGCCCTGGCCGCTGGCGGTGCTGGTGGTCTCGGTGCTGTCGGGGCGGCTCGTACGGGCCCTGGGGGAGCGGCGCGCCGCCGCGCTCGGCGCGCTGTGCTTCGCTGCCGGGCCGGTGTGGTGGCTGCTGTTCGCCGGTGGCGACGGCGGGCACTACGCCGTGGCGTTCATGCCGGGGCTGGTGCTCACCGGGATCGGCGCGGGGCTCTACCAGCCGGTCATGTTCGCGGCCGCCGGACTTCTTCCGGCCCGTCAGCTCTCCCTCGGCTCGGGCGTGCTGATGATGTCCCGGCAGGGCGGTTCGGCCCTGGGAGTGGCGGCGCTGGTCGTGATCACGGGCGGCGCCGACCGGCCGGACGTGGGGGCGCTGCGCGGGGGCTGGGTCTTCGCCGCGGTGGCCGCCGGGCTCGCCGCGCTCGCGGCGACGGCCCTCCGCGGAGCCGGCGGGCGGACGGGCGATTGCAGAGGTGTTCGAACGGATTCCGCCGCAGGTCCGCCCGCGGACACCGGTTCCGTCCTGCCCCATTGACGTGCCCGTGCCACCTGCCTAGCGTGCTCGTCATCCCATCGGTTCTCCGCAACCTGACGAGCCACCAGCGAAGCGGGAGGGCGGATGAGTCTCTTCGAGGACGGCCGGCCCTTTCTGCACGCGCTCCCCGCCGACGACCGGCGCGCCCTGCTCGCGCTCGGCAGCCCGCGGACGTACGAACCCTCCGAGGTCGTCCTGCGCGAGCACGACCGCACCACCTTCGTCGTCGCGATCGTCTCCGGCTGGGCCACCGTCTCCGTGGAGACCGAACGCGGAGTGCGGCTGATCCTGGCGCTGCGCGGCGCGGGCGAGGTGGTGGGGGACCAGGCCGCGGTGGACCACGGCTCGCGCAGCGCCACCGTCACCGCGCTCGGCCGGATGGAGGCGGTCGTGGTCTCCGGCGACCGGTTCCGCGCCTATCTGGCGGCGCGGCCGGTCGCCACCGTACTGATCATGCGTCAGTTCAGTTCCCGGCTGCGCAGCTCCGACGGCGAACGGCGCTCCCTCGCCTCCGAGAAGGTGCTCCAGCGGCTGGCCGCCCGGCTGGTCGAGATCGCCGAGCGCACCGGCCACCCCGGTCCCGGCGGGGTCATCGCCGTCGATCTGCAGCTGCCGCAGCACGACATCGCGGCCGCCGTGGGCTCGACCCGGGAGGCCGTCGCCAAGGCGCTGCGGCTGCTGCGCGACCAGGGTGTCGTACGGACCGCCTCGCGCCGCTTCGAGGTGCAGGACATCGGGCTGCTGCGGCTGCTGGCCGAGGGGCGTGCGACCGGGGAGCACATCCCGGCGCGCCCCTGCGAATGAGCGCGGGCGCGCACGCTCCACGAATGCGCGCGACTGTGTAAACGGCTACAGCCCCCGCCCCGCGCCCGGCCCACTCTGGTGATGGCACAGGTGAACGGGACCGTGTGCGACGGGGGTGCACATGGCCCAGCGCCTGGCACCGGAGAAGGGCGGCGGGACGGATACGGGGGTGAGGCCCCGCCGCCCGCTTCGGATCTCGCTCCAAGGACGCCACCCCCGAGGACGTACGAGGACCTACGGGGACCGGCTGAAGGGCGGCGGGCGATGAGCGGACCGGACGGCATCGACATCCCGGCGGACCCGGGCCCGCGGCGGCTGGACATCCCGAGGGGCGGCCCGCTGGACGGCGCGGGGGAGGCGGGCGGCGCCCGCACGGCGCGCGAGGCGCGCGCACATCTGCGCGTCACCGACTGCCCGCCGCGTCCGCCCGACGGGGACGAGCACCGCCCGCTCCCCGAAGGGCCGGTCACCCGGGAGGAGCTGGCGCTGTTGCGCCGCGTCTACCGGCCCGTCCCCGGCTACGCCGGAATGCGGGAGCGGCTGCGGCGCAGCCACCTCCTCGCCCTGTGCGGCGAACCCGGCACCGGCCGCGCCTGGACGGGGCTCGCGCTCCTCGCCGACCTGGCCGATGGAGACGACCCGGCCGAAGCGGACGGGCAGGCGGGCCGCGACGTGGTCCGGCTCGGGCCCGGCGCCCTCTCCGGCCTGCTCACCGCGCCGCAGACCGAGCGCGGCCACGGCTATCTCCTCGAACTCCCCGCCGACGAAACCGACCCCGGGCCCCTTCTGGACCGGCTGCGCGCCCACTTCGCCGAGCGTGCGGCGTTCGGCGTCGTCGTGGTCCCGGGCGGCCCGGCCGCCGACCGGCTGCTGGGCGCCCGCCGTCACGCCGTGCCGTACGAACCCCCGGCCGCCGCCGAGGTGCTGGACCAGCACCTGTCCGACCTGCTCGCGGACAAGCCCGCCGAGCTGCTGGACCTCGCCCGCGCCACCGCCGCCCGCCCCGATGTGGCCGACGCCCTCGGCCTGGACGAGCCGCGCCCTGCGGAGGCCGCCCGGCTCGCCCGGCACCTCGCCGCCCACGCCGAGGGCCGGTTGTCCGGCGAAGGGCTGCTGGAGCGCTGCCGGGCCTTCGCCCCGGACCAGGCCCGCGCGTGGTTCGACGGCGCGGGCCGCCCCGGCACCCTGCCCGCCGCGCTGCCCGCGCTGCGTACGGCGGCGCTGCGGATCGCCCTCGCCGTCTTCGACGGCTCCGCGCACAGCCTCACGGCCGAGGCCGCCGAGCTGCTGACCTGGGAGCTGGCCGTCACGCTCGACCCCCAGTACGCGCCCGGGCGCCCGCTGTTCGCCGCCCGCCCCGGGGCCGGGCTCGCCGCGGTGCGCGCGGTGTGCTGCGACGGCGTGGAGGATCTGGGCGAGGCGTCGGTCCCGGTCCGCGCCGTCCGGTTCCAGGGGCGGCGGCTGGCGTCGGCGGTGCTGTGCGAGGCATGGGACGGCCACCACAACGTCCGCGGCCCGATGGCCCGCTGGCTGCGCGCCCTGTGCGACGACCCGCGCCCCCAGGTGTGGGTGCGCGCGGCCGTCGCCGCGGGCGTGCTCTGCGCCCGCGACTATCTGTACGGCTTCGTCGAACTGCTGCTGCCGCTGGCCCGGGCCGACAGCCCGGTGCAGCGGATGGCGGCGGCCACGGCGCTCGCCGAGGCGGCCCGGGACGACGGCGTACGGCCCGCCGTGGACGGCCTGTTGCGCGGCTGGGCCCTCGGCGACGACGAACGCGAGCGCGAGACGGCGGCCCTCGCCCACGGCTACGGCCTCGCCGCGGGCTCGGTCCAGGCGTCCCTGGAGGAGCTGGCCCGGCTGGCGTACGCGGACGACGGCCGGATCACCTCGTACAGCGTGCTGCGGCTGCTGGCCGGAACGGAGCCGGAAGCCGCGCTCGCCGCGCTCACCCACTGGCTGCACGACACCCGGCGGCCGCGCCGGGACCTCGCGCTGCTGACGGTGCTGCGCGCCGTCACCACCCGCACCTCGCATCTGTGGGGGCTGTGCGAGGTGCCGGAGCTGGAGCCGTACGCCGCCTGGCCGCTGGCCACCGCGCTGCTGGCCGCCCGGCCGGGCAGCGCACCGCAGCTCGCCGAACTGCTGCGGGTCGCGCTGACCTGGGCCCGTTCGGCGGCCGCGGCCGAGGACGCGCTGGTCGGCTGGATCCGGCGGGCCGCCCGCGACGACCGCCAGCTGGCGGTGTTGTACGGCTTCCTGCCCCGGCTGGCGCACGACGGTGACGAACCGCTCGACGTACGGGCGGCCACCCGGATCCGGGAGGTGCTGGAAGCGCTGTGAGGAGAGGAACGTCGATGGTGAAGGACACGGAGTACACCCAGGACACGGAGCAGGACACGGAAAACACGCAGAGCACGGAGCGGGACACGGAACGGGCCCACACCACGGAGGTCGTCCCGGTGTCCGCCGTACGCACCCTGCGCACCCTGCGCGAGGCGCTGCGGCACGGCGGCGACGCCCTCCCCGCGGCGCTGCGCGAGGCCGACGACGGGCTGCTGCTGAGCGCGCTCGACGCCGGACTGCCCGCCGACCGGGCCACCCGCGTCGTCGTCGAGCTGGTGCGCCGCGCCCCCGAGCGCGGGCCGCGGCTCGCCGACGCGGTCTGCGAGAAGGTGCTGGTCGCCCGCCTCTACCTGGATCAGCCGGGCGGGAGCGGCCGCCTCCGGGTGCGCAACGCGCTGATGCTGTACGAGGGCCTGGTGCGCCCGTACGCCGACCGGGGCGCCGTCCCCGAGCTGATGGCGTGCGTCCTGCCCGGACTGTGGGCGGCGGGCGACGGCGCGGGGCGCGAGGTGGTGCGCCGTATCGCCACCACCCGGCAGGTCACCGGCTTCGGGGAGAAGGGCTGGAAGGCGCTGTTCGGCGGCCTGGCCGAGGAGTGCCGTGAGCATGAGGAGTGCCGGGAGCGCGCGGAGGCCGTCTCCCGCGGAGCAGGCCGCCGCCCCGCACGATGGCCCGTGCGCCGCCGCGGTACCGAGGACGGCGGCGGCGACGGCGGCCGTATCGATCTTCAGCCGGGTCAGCTGTGGGTCTCGGCCCTGCTGGGCTTCCTGGCCGTGGCCCTGGTCCTGATCGTCATCCTCGCGGCGGCATAGGGCCCCTCGGTCATGACTTTGTGTCGAGGGTCATCCGCAGCGGGCCCGAAGCGGCGAAGATGGAATCATGGGATTCCACGTGGACTCGGAGGCCGGGCGGCTGCGCCGCGTCATTCTGCACCGTCCCGACCTGGAGCTGAAGCGGCTCACCCCCACCAACCGGGACGCGCTCCTCTTCGACGACGTCCTGTGGGTGCGCCGGGCCCGCCAGGAGCACGACGGATTCGCGGACGTGCTGCGCGACCGGGGCGTCGAGGTCCATCTCTTCGGTGACCTGCTGGCCGAGAGCCTGGCCCTCGCCGCGGCGCGGTCCCTGGTGCTGGACCGGGTCTTCGACGAGAAGGAGTACGGCCCGCTGGCCACCGACCGGCTGCGCGCGGCCTTCGACGAGCTGACCGCACCGGAGCTGGCCGAGGCGCTGATCGGCGGCATGACGAAGCGCGAGTATCTGGCCCGGTTCGCGGAGCCGGTCTCCATCCGCTTCCACGCGATGGAGCCGGACGACTTCCTGGTGAACCCGCTCCCCAACCACCTGTTCACCCGGGACGCCTCCGCCTGGGTGTACGACGGGGTGGCCATCAACGCGATGCGCTGGCCCGCCCGCTGGCACGAGACGGTGCACTACGAGGCCGTCTACCGCCACCACCCGCTGTTCGCGGCCGAGGACTTCCACGTCTGGTCGGAGGGTCAGGCCGCGTACCCGTCGACGATCGAGGGCGGCGACGTGCTGGTGCTCGGCAAGGGCGCGGTGCTGATCGGCATGAGCGAGCGGACCACCCCGCAGGCCGTGGAGATGCTGGCGCACCGGCTCTTCGAGGCCGGTTCGGCCCGTACGATCGTGGCGCTCGACATGCCCAAGGGGCGCGCCTTCATGCACCTCGACACGGTGATGACGATGGTCGACGGGGACACCTTCACCCAGTACGCGGGGCTCGGGATGCTCCGCTCGTACACCATCGAGCCGGGCGCGGGCAGCCGGGAGCTGAAGGTCACCGACCATCCGCCGGAGCACATGCACCGGGCCATAGCCGCCGCGCTCGGCCTGGACGCCATCCGGGTGCTCACCGCCACCCAGGACGTGCACGCGGCGGAGCGCGAGCAGTGGGACGACGGCTGCAATGTGCTCGCGGTCGAGCCGGGTGTGGTGGTCGCCTACGAGCGGAACGCGACGACCAACACGTTCCTGCGCAAGCGCGGCATCGAGGTCATCGACATCCCGGGCAGCGAGCTGGGCCGCGGCCGGGGCGGGCCGCGCTGTATGAGCTGCCCGGTCGAGCGGGACGCCGTGGAGTCGTAACGGTGGGGTTACCACCGCGACCCCCGCATATATACAGAAGCTCGTATATGCTTCCATGGTTCACGGTCGCGGTGGTGTGCGCTGCGGCCACATCGACCCGCTCGACCCGCTCACTCTGCTCGACCCGCTCGACCGCCGCGATCTAGGAGCCCACCCCATGGCGATTGACCTCACCGGCCGCCACTTCCTCAAGGAGCTGGACTTCACCGCAGAGGAGTTCCGGCACCTGGTCGACCTGTCGGTCGAGCTGAAGGCGGCCAAGCGCGCGGGAACCGAGACGCGCCGGCTCCAGGGCAGGAACATCGCCCTGATCTTCGAGAAGACCTCCACCCGTACCCGCTGCGCCTTCGAGGTCGCCGCCGCCGACCAGGGCGGCTCGACCACGTACCTCGACCCGCTCGGCTCGCAGATCGGCCACAAGGAGTCGGTCAAGGACACGGCGCGGGTGCTCGGCCGGATGTACGACGCGATCGAGTACCGCGGACACGGCCAGGGCGTGGTCGAGGCGCTGGCCACCCACGCCGGAGTGCCGGTCTACAACGGCCTCACCGACGAGTGGCACCCCACCCAGATGCTCGCCGACGTCCTCACCATGGCCGAGCACAGCGACAAGCCGCTGGACCGGATCGCGTACGCCTACCTCGGCGATGCCCGGTACAACATGGGCAACTCCTACCTCGTCACCGGGGCCCTGCTGGGCATGGACGTGCGGATCGTCGCGCCCAAGCTGCTGTGGCCGGACAACACCATCGTGGAGCTGGCGCGTCAGATGGCCACGGCCTCCGGCGCCCGGATCACGCTCACCGAGGACGTCTCCGAGGGCGTGCGCGGCGCGGACTTCATCGCCACCGACGTCTGGGTGTCGATGGGCGAGCCCAAGGAGGTGTGGGACGAGCGGATAGCGCTGCTGGGGCCGTACGCGGTGACGATGGACGTGCTGCGCGCCACCGGCAACGACGCCGTGAAGTTCATGCACTGCCTCCCGGCCTTCCACGACCTCGGCACGGATGTGGGCCGGGAGATCTACCAGCGGCACGGGCTGACCGAGCTGGAGGTCACCGAGGAGGTCTTCGAGTCGGAGCACTCGGTCGTCTTCGACGAGGCGGAGAACCGGATGCACACCATCAAGGCGGTGCTGGTGGCGACGCTCGGCGCGGCGTAACCCTCAGCCCTCAGCCTTCCGCCGGGGGAAGGGTGAACCAGACGGCCTTGCCGAAGGGGGTGGGGCGGTAGCCGGTGTCCGCGCTGAGGGCCCGGATGAGCAGCAGTCCGCGTCCCCGTTCGGCCAGGGCGTCGGATCTCTTGGGTCCCTCGGGGCGGCCGGGGCCGCCGGATTCGCGCACCTCTTCATGTGCGTGTTCCCGTGGGCCGTCCGGGCCGCTGAACCCGCCGGGCGGGGTGGGGTCCATGTCGTGCACCTCCACCTGCCAGCCGCCGGTCGGCACCAGCTCCACCACCAGCTCTATCGGCTCGTCTCCGGCCGTGTGCTGCACCGCGTTGGCGACCAGCTCGGCCGTCAGCAGCTCCGCCGTGTCGCCGTCCACGGGCGCGCCGATGTCGGCCAGCGTGTTGCGGATCAGCGCACGGGCCAGCGGCACGGCGGCCGTGGTGTGCGGCAGTGCGAAGCGCCAGGTAGCGGCGTGAAGGGGTTCGGGCACGTACGGGTCCAGACGGTCGGCGTGGAGCGGAGTACCGCAGCCCTTGACGGTATGAAGCGGACGATAGTGCCGGAAGGGGCCTGAGACCACTCTTGGGGGGACTTAAGGCCCCATCGGCCACTCATCGATCACGGTCCGTTCTATCGCGCACTCGTGACGACAATCACGTAGCGGTGATAACTTCGAAAAGCAGGCACGCAGGCACCAGGCAGACCCAGCCGTCCGGCTGAAGGAGGCCATGGCCCCCATGAGTCCATTCACCGGTTCCGCGCCCCGCACCGAGGACTGGCGGCATCTGCGCCTCACCCTCGACAAGGGCGTCGCCACCGTCACCCTCGCCCGCCCCGAGAAGCTCAACGCGCTCACCTTCGGCGCCTACGCCGATCTGCGCGACCTCCTCGCCGAGCTGGCCCGCGACGGCTCCGTACACGCCCTCGTGCTCGGCGGTGACGGCCGCGGCTTCTGCTCCGGCGGCGACGTCGACGAGATCATCGGCGCCACCCTCGCCATGGACACCCGCCAGCTGCTCGACTTCAACCGGATGACCGGGCAGGTGGTCCGCGGCTTAAGGGAGTGCCCCTTCCCCGTGGTCGCCGCCGTGCACGGTGCCGCCGCCGGCGCGGGCGCCGTCCTCGCCCTCGCCGCCGACTTCCGGGTCGCCGACCCGTCGGCCCGCTTCTCCTTCCTCTTCACCAAGGTCGGGCTCTCCGGCGGCGACATGGGCGCCGCCTATCTGCTGCCCCGCGTGGTGGGGCTCGGCCACGCCACCCGGCTGCTGATGCTCGGCGAACCGGTCCGCGCCCCCGAGGCCGAGCGCATCGGCCTGATCAGCGTGCTGGCCGACGAGGGCCAGGCCGGGGCCGAGGCGGCGGCGCTCGCCCGGCGGCTGGCCGACGGGCCCTCCCTCGCCCTCGCCCAGACCAAGGCGCTGCTCACCGCCGAACTCGACATGCCGCTGTCCGCCGCGATCGAGATGGACGCGTCGACCCAGGCGCTGCTGATGACCGGCGCGGACTACACCGAGTTCCACGCCGCGTTCACCGCCCGCCGCGCGCCCCTGTGGCAGGGGCGATGACCCCCGTCCCCGGCTCTTCACGCCCCCCGCTCCGCATCGCCGTCGTCGGCGGCGGCCCCGGCGGTCTGTACGCGGCGGCCCTGCTCGCCCGCCTCGACCCGCGGCGCGAGATCACCGTCTGGGAGCGGGGCAGCCCCGACGAGACCTTCGGCTTCGGCGTCGTCCTCTCCGACGAGACCCTCGGCGGCATCGAACACGCCGACCCCGTCGTCTACGCCGCCCTCCGCGACGCGTTCGTCCGCTGGGACGACATCGACGTGGCCCACCGCGGCCATGTGCTCACCTCCGGCGGCCACGGCTTCGCCGCCCTCGGCCGCCGCCGGTTGCTGCGGATCCTCCACGAGCGCTGCCAGGCCCTCGGCGTACGGCTCCGGTTCCGTACCCAGGCGCCACCCGCCGAGCAGCTGTCCCGCACGTACGACCTGGTCATCGCGGCCGACGGGGCGGGCAGCACCACCCGCCAGGCCCACGCCGACGCGTTCCGCCCCCGCATCACCACGCACCGCTGCCGCTACATCTGGCTCGCCGCCGACATCGCCTTCGACGCCTTCCGCTTCGAGATCGCCGAGACCGAGCACGGCGTCATGCAGCTCCACGGCTACCCGTATGAGCCGGACGCCAGCACCGTCATCATCGAGACGCGCGAAGAGGTGTGGCGACGGGCCGGGCTCGACCAGTGCACCGAACGCGAGTCCACCGAGCGCTGCGCCAAGCTCTTCACCGACGCGCTCGGCGGCCACCCCCTGCGCGGCAACCGCTCACAGTGGACCGCCTTCCGCACGGTCGTCAACGAGCGCTGGTCACACGGCAATACGGTCCTCATCGGCGACGCGGCGCACACCGCCCACTTCTCCATCGGCTCCGGCACCAAGCTCGCCGTCGAGGACGCCCTCGCACTGGCCGCCTCCCTCGACGAACACTCCGCCCTCCCCGACGCGCTCGCCGCGTACGAGGCCGAACGCCGCCCGGTGGTCGCATCGACCCAGCGCGCGGCCCGCGCCAGCCTGGAGTGGTTCGAGGGCCTGGAGCTGTATCTGGACCAGCCGCCCCGGCAGTTCGCGTTCAACCTCCTCACCCGCAGCCGCCGGGTCACCCACGACAACCTGCGGCTGCGCGACGCGGAATTCGTGGAGACCGTGGAGCGCGAGGCCGCCTTACCCGCCGCCACCCCGCCCATGTTCACCCCCTTCCGCCTCCGCGATCTCACCCTCCGCAACCGCGTCGTCGTGTCCCCCATGGACATGTACTCCGCCGCCCCCGACGGAACCCCCGGCGACTTCCACCTCGTCCACCTCGGCGGCCGGGCGCTCGGCGGGGCCGGTCTTGTGATGACGGAAATGGTCTGCGTCAGCCCGGAGGGCCGTATCACCCCCGGCTGCACCGGCCTCTACGCCGACGCCCACGAAACCGCCTGGCGCCGCGTCACGGACTTCGCCCACACCCACTCCCCGGGCGTGGCCATCGGCGTCCAGCTCGGCCACAGCGGGCGCAAGGGCTCCACCCGGCTCATGTGGGAGGGCATCGACATGCCCCTCCCGCACGGCAACTGGCCGCTCGTCGCCCCCTCGCCCCTCCCGTACCGCCCCGGCGTCAACCAGACCCCGCAGGCCCTCGACACCGCCGGACTCGCCGCCGTCCGCGATCAGTTCGTCCGCGCCGCCGAACGCGCCGCCCGCGCGGGCTTCGACCTCCTCGAACTCCACTGCGCCCACGGCTATCTGCTCTCCAGCTTCCTCTCCCCGCTCACCAACCACCGCACCGACGCCTACGGCGGCTCCCTCGACGCCCGCCTCCGCTATCCCCTGGAGGTCTTCGACGCCGTCCGCGCCGTCTGGCCCGACGACCGACCCATGACGGTCCGCGTCTCCGCCACCGACTGGGCCGACGGCGGCACCACGGCCGACGACGCGGTCGCCATCGCCGCCGCCTTCACCGCCCACGGCGCCGACGCCATCGACGTCTCCACCGGCCAGGTCGTCCCCGACGAGACCCCCGACTACGGCCGCTCCTACCAGACCCCCTACGCCGACCGCATCCGCAACGAACTCGGCGTCCCCGTCATCGCGGTCGGCGCCATCTCCTCCTGGGACGACGTCAACTCCCTGATCCTGGCGGGCCGCGCCGACCTCTGCGCCCTGGCCCGCCCCCACCTGTACGACCCCCACTGGACCCTGCACGCCGCCGCCGACCAGAACTACACCGGCCCGGCCGCCCCCTGGCCCCTCCCGTACCAGGCGGGCAGCCGCACACCCCCGACGGGCCGCACGGATGCCCCGAGGCCCCGGCTCGCGCTGGAGAGCTAGAGGGGACCGAGCAGAGCGGTGGTGAGCCCGCACAGCGCTGTGATCAGGTCCCGGCCCAGGACCCGCCACGAATCCACCGCTGCGGCCGGGTCGATACGGCCGTTCGCCAGGTCGTACTCCAGCTCGGCGAAGGCGTGCGCCGACAGCTGGCGCACCATGGCGCCGTGCCGGGCGAAGAGATCGGGGCGGATCTCGTCCCGGCGAATGGCACCGATCTCGTCCAGGAGGCGCAGGGACGGGCTGTCCAGATGCTCCCGCAGGACGTGGTCGCGGAACACCGGTTCGACGAGCGCCTGGGCGAAGAAGCGGGCGCGCCACGTGGGGGTGCCCGCTTCGATATGGGTCTCCACGGTCGGCAGGATGAGGCAGCGGTAGTGCTTCTCCAGGGACACGGCCTCCTGCCCGCGCAGCGCCTCCACCATGGCGATGCGGTGCTTCTCCACGAGCGCGGTGTGGTTCGACAGGATCGTCTTGATGAGGTTGTCACGGCTGTCGAAGTGGTACTGCACCGCCGAGTTGTTGCGCTGCCCGGCTGCCTCGCTGATCTGCCGCACCGAGACGCCCGCGAAGCCGCGCTCGGCGTAGAGCCGCTCGGCGGTGCGCATCAGTTTGTCCCGCGCGAGCACCGAGCGCGCGGACGGCGGGGCAGCCGGGCCGGAAAGCGTCATTCGGCAGGAGTCATTCCGTCAGGCTGATGGCCCCGGTCGGGCACGCCGAAGCGGCCTCGCGGACGGCATCGTGGTGCTCCGGAGGCGGAGCGTCGTCCAGCACGACCACGATCCCGTCCTCCTCACGCTGGTCGAAGACCTGGTCGGCCCTGAGCACGCACATCCCGCTGCCGCAGCAGACTCCCTCGTCAGCAGTGATCTTCATGGTACCTTCCTCGCCGGCCGTCACCAGGTGACCCACATGTCCTCGAAACCGCCCGCCGCCACTCCCTCGCGGGCGCGGAGATTCTCCGCGGACTCCCGCAGCCGCAGCTCGGGCAGCCGCCTGACGAACGTCCCCAGCACCACCTGGAGTTCCACCCGGGCGAGGGTCTGCCCGACGCAGAAGTGCGGTCCCGCGCCGAAGGCGAGGTGCTGGGCGTTGTTCTCGCGGCGCGGATCGAACCGGTCGGGTTCGGGGAACTTGCGCTCGTCCCGGTTGGCGGCGTGCAGATTGACGAACAGCGTGCTCCCGGCGGCGACCGGCACCCCGCTGACCTCCGTGTCCTCGGTGATGAACCGGGGGATGCCCACGCCGCCGTTCGCGTCCATCCGCAGCGCTTCCTCCACCACACCGGGGACCAGCCCGGGGTCGGCGACCATGGCTTCGTAGCGCTCCCGCTCCGACAGCAGCATCGCCGTCATCTTCAAAATCATGTTGGACGTGGTCTCGTGCCCCGCCAGCAGGAGGCCGACCGCGGTGGAGATCAGCTCGTCGTGGCTGAGCCGCCCGTCCTCGCTGTCGGAGATCTGCGTCAGCTCACTGAGCAGATCGTCGCCCGGCTCGGCCCGCTTGCGCTCGACCAGATCCGACGCGTACGCGTGGAAGTCCCGCTGTGCCTCGTCCACTTCGGCCTGCGTGTAACGCGTCAGCGTCAGCAGCACCTCCGACCAGCGCGCGAACTTGTCCTGGTCCTCGCTCGGCGCACCCAGCAGCGCGCAGATGACCCGCACCGGCAGCGGAAGCGCCAGCGCCGCGCGCAGATCCGCGGGCGACCCCTTGGCCACCATGTCGTCCACCAGCGCGTCGGCCATCTCCTGGACCCGCGGCCGCCACCCCTCCATCTTCTTCACCGTGAACGCGCGGCTGATCAGCCGCCGCCACCGCCGGTGCCCCGGCCCTTCCTTGTTGTCCACCTCTCCCGGGGACGGCCGGCTGAACATCCCCCCGTCGTCGGTGGTCGCCATGCGTGCGGCGCCCTTGCGGTCGAGGTTGCGGCTGAACCGCGGGTCGGTCAGCAGCCCGCGGACCTCCTCGTACCCGGTCAGCAGGCCGACCACATCCCCACTGGGCATCCGCACGTGTGCCACGGGGCACGCGGCCCGCGTCTCGGCCCACTCGCGCGGGGGCTCCAGGAGGTTCGGCTGCTCGAACGGGTAGTCGGGGACGGCTTCCGTCATGGGGGGACTCCTCCGGTGTCGGGGACCTGCGATCACCGTAAGTCGACTGACTTATTAAGGCAATCGCTTTAGAAGGGATGGCCGACATTCGCCCCGGGCGCTGCCGGGTACAGCTCACCGCTGCCGCGGGCACGCCAATAGTGCGGACTCACCGATTGCGATGAAGACGGTTGCGGTCAGCAAGGAAACTTACTGAGTCAAGTGAGATGACATCTCACTGTCCTGATGACCGCACGTCGTATTCGTGCTGCGCCGTCAGGACCTCGTCGCTGTGCTCGACCGTCCAGTCGTACAGACGGGTGAAGGGCTCGCGGAAGGACTCGCCGAGGTGAGTGAGGGAGTACTCCACGCCGAGGGGGGAGGTCTCGAGCACCCGGCGCCGGATCAGGCCGTTGCGTTCGAGTCTGCGCAGTGTCTGGGTCAGTACCCGCTGCGTGATGCCCTCCAGTTGTCGCTTGATCTCGTCCTCGGGGCAGAGCCCAGGGTAGGTATGCGTTGCAAACCTACTGGCTTACCGCAAACCTTGGAACACTCATGAACCTGGACCGGTACACGACGCTCCGCGTCGCCATCGACGCCGGAGTCGCGTGGCTCACCCTGGACAACCCCCTGTCAACGTGCTCAGCGGAACCCTGATCCGCGAACTGCACGACGCCCTCGGGACGCTGCGGGACGATCGCTCGGTCCGCGTCATCGTGTTCTCCAGCGCGAACCCCGAGTTCTTCATCGCCCACGTCGACATCCACATCCTCCACGAGATGGACGAGCTGCAGGGGATCGCGGACCGCAACCCGGACGCCAATCTCTTCCAGGGGGTCGGCGAACTGCTGCGCCACCAGCCGCAGGTGACGATCATCAAACTGGCGGGCACGGCGCGAGCCGGCGGCGCCGAGTTCGTCGCGGCGGCCGACATGACCTTCGCTGCGCGGGAGACCGCGGGTATCGGACAGAGCGAGGTGCTGATGGGCATCGTGCCGGGCGGCGGAGGAACGCAGTACCTGCGCGAGCGGGCCGGGCGCAACCGGGCGCTGGAGCTGCTGCTCACCGGCGATCTGGTGGATGCGGACACCGCAGCCGCCTACGGGTGGATCAACCGTGCGGTACCGGCGGCCGAACTGGACGCGTTCGTCGACGGGGTGGCGGAAAAGATCGCCGCGCTTTCCCCGGTGCTCATCGCCGCCGCCAAGCGACTGGTCCCTCCGGCGGACCTGACCGACGGCCTGCGAGCGGAGAACGACGCATGGGCGGAGCTGGTGAGCGGGGATCTGCCGGCACGACTTATGACAGGGGCTCTGGAGCGCGGTGTGCAGACTCCTGCGGGTGAGCGCGATCTGGAATCGGTCATGCGAAGCGTCGCAGCCGGCCTGTAGAGCGAGAGTCACAGGCCGGGAAGGACCCCGCCGTGGTGACGTGCGCGCTCCCCGGCCAGTGCCGTGGATCGCGCCACACCCAAGAGGAGAGATGAACCGATGTAGGCGGCCTTCTACGACACGCCGGGCCCCGCGAAGAGCGTGCTGCGGGTGCTTGACGTTGAACGCCCTGAGCCCGGCCCCGGCCAGGTCAGCGTTCGTATCGCACTCTCCGCGATCAACCCGGGCGACATATTCATGCGGCGGAACTCCACCCCGCAGGACTTCCCACGTGTCGGCGAATACACCGGCCGCATTCCGCACCAGGACGGCACCGGCACGATCGACGCGGTCGGCGCGGGCGTCGACCCGAGCCGGATCGGTGAACGCGTGTGGATTTGGATGGCCGGCGCAGGTCATCCGTGGGGGACCGCGGCGGAGTGGACCGTAGTACCGTCCGAGCAGGCCCTTGCGCTGCCGGACGGGGCCCCCGACGAGCTCGGCGCCTGCCTCGGCATCCCGGCGATGACCGCGCACTGGTGCCTGCATGCCGACGGTTCGCCCCGCGCCCGCACCGTACTCGTTGCGGCCGGTGCGGGCGCCGTGGGGCACTACGCGATCGAACTCGGCCGGATTGCGGGCGCACGGATCGTGACGACGGTCAGCGGTCCGGAAAAGGCCGCGCTGGCCAGGGCCGCGGGTGCAGACCTCGTCGTGAACTATCGCGACGCCGACGCCGCCCAGCAGATCCTCGACGGAGCCGGGCCTGTCGACCGGATCATTGAGGTCTCGCTGACCGACAACCTCGAACTGGACCTGGCCGTCACCGGCCCGGGAGCAACCATCGTGACCTACGCGGCACAGCCCGACGACCCGACCCTGCCGGTCTTCCGGCTCATGTGGTCCAACCTGGTGCTGCGGTTCGCGCTTTTCCTCACCGAACCGCGGGACGCGCTGCTGCGCGCCGCCACAGAGATCACCGCAGCCCTGCGCGAGGACGCTCTCACGCCACTGCCAGTGCACTCCTTCAGCCTCGACGACGTGGCGCTCGCACACGAGGCCGTCGAGAACGGCCTCATCGGGAAGGCCGTACTCGACCTGCGCTGATCAGTCCACTTGCCGTGTCCATCGAGCCGGCCGAGGAGCAGGCTGATCCGACTCGTGGATCGGAGCAAGAAGGGGTCGAAGATCTGCTTATCGAATGCCGAGGCCGAGAAAACGTCCGCCCAGGGGAGTGGGAGGCGAAGCCGTCGCCGTACCAGTCCCGCCGTTCTGGGTGTGAGGTGGGGGCTCAGGGCTTGTCGTTCGTTTCGCCGGTGAGGCGGCGGTACATCTCGTAGACGAGCCGGACGCCGCCGGCGAGGAGCGGCGGTAGGAGGAGCTTTGTCCAAGTTGCCGTCTGCCCGCCCGTGCTCGCGCGCAGCCACAGCAGGAGGGCGCCGGTGGCGGACAGGTGGAGGAGGGACCAGAGCAGTCCCGTTCGGACCTGGCGGAAGGGGATGGTGGCGGCGAAGGCCCATAACCACGGTATGAGGGTGAACCCCAGGGCTGCGAGTGCCATCAGACTGATCCCATCGTCCAGTGAAGTGCCGCCTCCGCGTACTCCGCCCCCGCGTCGCGCAGCCGCTCGTGCAGCGCCGTGAAGACCTCGGCGGCGCGGGCGCCGGGCCAGTCGTCGGGGAGGAGCGAGGGGGGCAGGCCGGGGTCGGCGTAGGGGAGGTGGCGCCAGGAGTCGAGGGCCAGGAGGTAGTCGCGGTAGGCGGCCTCGGGGGTGGGGGTGTGGCCGGTCCAGCGAGCGAGGACCGGTTCGTGGGCGGCGAGGAAGTCGTGGTGGAGGGCGGCGAGTTCGTCCAGGTCCCACCAGCGGCGGACCGCCTCGGCGGTGGGGGTGAAGCCCGCGTGGTCGCCCCGGAAGAGGTCGACGTACGAGGAGAGGCCGAGCCGTTCCAGGGTGTGGCGGGTCTCGTCGTAGAGGCGGTCCGGGGCGATCCAGACGCCGGGGGCGGCGGTGCCGAAGCCGAGGCGGGAGAGGCGGGAGCGGAGCAGATGGCGCTTGTTGCGCTCCTGCTCGGGGACGGAGAAGACGGCGAGCAGCCAGCGGCCGGGCTCCGGGGTGGGGCGGGGGTAGATGCGGTGGTCGCCGTCGTCGAGGAGTTGGCGGGCGTCCGTCGACAGGGCGTACCCGGCGGCGCCCGCGGCGGTCCGGTCGGCGACCAGCAGCCCGCGCCGCTTGAGGCGGGAGACGGCGGAGCGCACCGAGGGCGGATCGACGCCGACGGCGCCCAGCAGCCGGATGAGGGCGGCGACGGGCACCGGCCCGGCGGGCCGGCCGGGAGCGCCGCGCCCGTAGGCGCCGTAGTGGGTGACGATGAGGGAGCGCGGGGTGTGCTGGCCGTTCACGAGGTCACTTTAGGGCGCCGCCGCGGAGGCGGTAGCGCTGGAGCTTGCCGGTGGCGGTGCGGGGGAGCGCGTCGAGGAAGACGAAGCGGCGCGGGCACTTGTAGGGGGTGAGCTCGGCGGTGGTGAAGGCCCTGAGGGCGGCCACGGTCTCCTCGGTCCGCGGGACGCCCGCGCGCAGCACGACATGGGCCACGACGATCATGCCCCGCTCCTCGTCCGGCTGCCCGGTGACCGCGGCTTCCTCCACGTCGGGGTGGCGCAGCAGGGCGTCTTCGACCTCGGGGCCCGCGATGTTGTACCCGGACGAGATGATCATGTCGTCGGCGCGGGCCACGTAGCGGAAGTAGCCGTCCGGGTCGCGGACGTAGGTGTCACCGGTGAGGTTCCAGCCGTCGCGTACGTAGACACGCTGGCGTTCGTCCGCCAGGTAGCGGCAGCCGGTCGGGCCGCGCACGGCGAGCAGGCCCGGTTCGCCGTCGGGGACGGGGCACAGGTCGGCGTCGGCCATCCGGACCACTCGCGCCTCGTAGCCCGGCACCGGAACGCCCGTCGTCCCCGGGCGGATCGCGTCGTCGGCGGCGGACAGGAAGATGTGGAGCAGTTCGGTGGCGCCGATGCCGTTGATGATGCGCAGCCCGGTGGTCTCGTGCCAGTCGTGCCAGGTGGCGGCGGGCAGGTTCTCCCCGGCGGAGACGCAGCGGCGGAGGGAGGAGACGTCGTACGCCCCGGGGTCGGTGCGCAGCCGGTGCAGCATGGCCCGGTAGGCGGTGGGCGCGGTGAACAGCACGGACACGCGGTGGCGCCCGATGTCGCCGAGCAGCCGCTCCGGCCCGCCCCCGCCCCGGTCGGTCAGCAGCGCCGACGCCCCGGCGCGCAGCGGGAAGACGACGAGACCGCCGAGGCCGAAGGTGAAGCCGAGCGGCGGGCTGCCCGCGAACACGTCGTCGGGGGTGGGCCGCAGCACCTGGGCCGAGAAGGTGTCCGCGATGGCGAGCACATCGCGGTGGAAGTGCATGCAGCCCTTGGGCCGCCCCGTGGTTCCCGAGGTGAAGGCGATGAGGGCGACATCGTCGGCGGAGGTCGGCACGGCCTCGTACGACGCGGGCGCGCGGGCCGCGAGCCGCAGCAGGTCGTCGGGCGCGTCACCGCCGTACGTGAGGGTGCGCAGCCCCGGCACCTCCGCCTTGACCAGGTCGTCCGCGAACCGCGCGTCGCACAGCGCGTGCCGGACGCGGGCGATGCCGCAGATGGTGGCGAGTTCGCGGGACCGCTGGGCGGCCAGGACGGTCACCGCGACCGCGCCCGCCTTCATGACGGCGAGCCAGCAGGCGGCCAGCCAGGGGGAGGTGGGGCCGCGCAGCAGCACACGGTTGCCGGGGACGACGCCGAGCGTGGTGGTGAGGGTGTGCGCGATGCGGTCGACGTGCGCGCGCAACTCTCCGTACGTCCACACCGCGCCGGAGCCGTCGCGCACGGCGGCCCGCTCCGGCCCGTAGCGCTCCACGGTCCGATCCAGTAACTCCGCCCCGCAGTTGAGCCGGTCGGGGCGGCGTGGCCCCGGCAGGTCGAGAAGGAGCCCGGGCCACTGGGTGGCGGGCGGGAGGTGGTCACGGGCGAAGGTGTCGACGTGTGCCGAAGGCCTGAGCTCCATCGAGAATGCGCCCCCTGCCTGCCCGATGTGCCTGCCGGATGGCTGTCTGAAGCCGCTTTGCCAGCGTAACGTGATGGTGACGACAGTCAATATGCCGCGATAAGGGTTGTGTCGAGGGAGGGCCCCGATGCCGTCATTCGCACTGGATCCGGAGCAGCGGCGCTGGTGCGCCCGGCTGCGTACGCTGGCCCGGAGGAGCTTGCGTCCGCTCGCTGACGCCGGTACGCCGGGGCGCATCAACCGGCCGTTGACCGAGGCATTGGGCGAACTGGGCCTGCTGGAGCGGCTGTTCCCGGAGGACGGACCGATCCGGGCACTCGACCTGTGCCTGCTGCGCGAGTCGCTGGCCATGGAATGCACCGAGGCCGAGACCGCGCTCGCCCTCCAGGGGCTCGGCGCGTACCCGATCGTGCTGTCCGGCGGCGAGAAGCTCTACGAGCGCTGGATGCCCGGGATCCGGGCGGGCCGCACCGTCACCGCCTTCGCGCTGAGCGAGCCGGACGCCGGATCGGACGCGGCCGCGCTCACCCTGCGGGCCGACCGGGACGGCGCCGGGGGCTGGCGGCTGACCGGCGAGAAGTGCTGGATCTCCAACGCGCCCGGGGCCGACGTCACCACCGTCTTCGCTCGCACCACCCCCGGCGCGGGCTCACGCGGCGTCACCGCCTTCCTGGTCCCCGCCGACCGCCCCGGACTCGGCGGCGAACCCCTGGAGATGCTCAGCCCGCACCCCATCGGCCGCCTCGTCTTCGACGGCGTCCCGGTCACCGCCGAGGACGTGCTGGGCGTGCCGGACGCGGGCTTCCGCGTCGCCATGCGCACCCTCAACCTGCTGCGCCCGAGCGTGGGCGCGTTCGCCGTCGGCATGGCGCAGGCGGCGCTGGACGCCTCGCTGGCGCACGCCGGAAGCCGTACCGCCTTCGGCGGACCCCTGAAGGATCTGCAGTCCGTCTCGCACCAGCTCGCCGAGATGGCCACCCGCACCGAGGCCGCCCGGCTGCTGGTGTACGCGGCGGCCACGGCGTACGACGACGGCGAGCCCGGCATCGCCCGGCGCTCGGCCATGGCCAAGCTGCTGGCCACCGAGACCGCGCAGTACGTCGTGGACGCCGCCGTCCAGATTCATGGCGCCCGCGCGCTTCGCCGTGGCCATCCGCTGGAACACCTCTACCGTGAAGTACGCGCGCCCCGGATCTACGAGGGCGCCACCGAGGTCCAGCGCACGATCATCGCGAAGGAGCTGTACCGATGACAGAGCCCCTGCAACGGATCAACCCCGCCGAGCTGTCCCCGCCCGCCGGATTCAGCCACGCCGTCACCGCGACCGGCGGGCAACTTGTCTTCCTGGCGGGTCAGACCGCGCTGGACCAGGACGGCGAGATCGTCGGAGACACCCTCCCCGACCAGTTCCGCCGGGCGCTCATCAATCTGCTCACCGCGCTGCAGTCCGCCGGCGGCGCCCCCGCCGACCTCGCCCGGCTGACCGTCCACACCACCGATGTCGCCGCCTACCGCGAGTGCGCCCCCGAACTCGGCCGGATCTGGCAGGAGATAGCCGGCCGCGACTATCCGGCGATGGCGGTCATCGGCATCGTCCGGCTGTGGGACGAGGAGGCGATGGTCGAACTGGACGGCATGGCGGTGCTGCCGTAGGGAAAGCTGTTGCTCTGTTATTCCGGAATAACGTAGTGTCTCGCGCATGGCCGACGAGTCCCTGCACGAGCGGGTCGCGGCACTCGAAGAACGGGTGTCGCGCCTGGAGTCCGAAGCGCCGGACACCCCGCGGAACGAGGTGTTCTGGGCCCTGGAGGGGCTGCGCCGACGGGCCACGGGACACGGGCAGGTGCTGTTCACCGGTGCGGTCGAGCTGCCCACCGGCAAGCACTACGAATGGCAGCAGGGCGCCACGACGGACGGGCTGCTGGACGCGGACTGGTCCGAACACGCCGCGCCCTACGCCGCGCTGGGCCACCCGGTGCGGCTCACCCTGCTGCACGCCGTGCTGGGCGGCATCTGCTCCGCGGCCGAACTCCAGGAGACCGCCGGGCTGAACACCACCGGCCAGCTCTACCACCACCTCAAGCAGCTCACGGCGGCCGGCTGGCTCCAGGCCGAGGGCCGTGGCCACTACCAGGTGCCCGCGGGCCGGGTCGTACCGCTGCTCGTGCTGCTGTCCGCGGTGGTGCCACCAGGCAAACCCACAACGGGGGAATGACATATGAACCGACGTCAATTAATCGCCATGGCGACCGCCACGGCGGTCACACCGCTGCTGTCCGGCACCGCCGCAGCGGCCGACGACACCCTGCCCGCACAGGTGCGGCGCACCCTGGACCAGGTGCTGGCCGCCGGGGCTCCGAGTGCGGTGTGCGGCGTCATCCGGGGCGGGCGTACGTACGTGGCGGGCGCGGCCGGGAAGGGGAAGCGGACGCCGGACGGCCGGACCGTCTTCCAGCTCGGCTCGATCAGCAAGACGCTCACCGCCACCGCCCTCGCCCTCGCCGTCGGCGCGGGCGAAACGCGCCTCGACGCCCCGCTCACCCTGCCCGCCCGGTTCCCCATACCCCGCAAGGGCCCCCGGCGGATCACCCTCGCCGATCTGGCGACCCACTCCTCCGGCCTGCCCTCGCTGCCGCCCAACCTCCTCGACGGGGCGAACCCGTACGACCCGTATGCGCACTACACGCTGGACGACCTGGCCGAGGGCCTCGGCAAGACCACCCTCGCCACCGAACCGGGCGAGAAATACTCCTACTCGAACCTCGGCTTCGGACTCCTCGGCCAGGCCCTGGCCTTCGACCGCGTGGACGAAATGCTGCGGCAGCGGGTGGCCGCGCCGCTGCGGCTGACCGACACCACGACGACCCTGCGGCCGGACATGCTGCTCCGCAAGGCCGTGGGCCACTACGAGGGCACACCGGTGCCCGACTGGCACGACCGCGTGCTCAGCGCCGCGGGCACCTCCCTCTACAGTACCGTCGACGACATGCTGCGCTTCCTGGCCGCCCAACTCCGCCCCGAGCGCTCCCCGTTGCGCGCGGCCATCGAACTGACCCAGCGGACCCACTTCACCGACGACAGCGGCCTGCGGCTCGGGCTCGCCTGGCACCTCAGCCCGCTGCCCGGCGGCCGCACCATGACCTGGCACAACGGGCAAACGGGCGGCTTCGGCACCTGTGCGGCGTTCAACCGGGAGAGCGGGACGGCGGTGGTGATGATGACGAACAACGTCAGCCCGGTGCCCGAGGGGAAGGACCGCCCGATGGACATCCTCACCCACGAGCTGCTCGACGCCCTCGCCGCCGACCGCTGACGCGATGCAGGGGGCGCGCGGTGCCGCGCGCCCCTTCTTCGGCTCGGCTCAGACTTCGGCTCGGCTCAGATGTCGCGGAAGAGACCAGCCGGCTCTGTGACCTGCCGTGCTGAGTGGCTGCATGCCGCTGACCAGCATAGATAGCCTTTCCCCTGTTTCGCGCTCGTCCCTGTTGATGCAGCCGGAAGTCCCAGAAAAGTCCCAGAGGACTCCCACTGCTGACGGCCACTCTTTCGGCTCTATCCAGAGTGCGGTGGTGCGGTGTGAGCTGGAGCCTGTGCATCGGTGGTCCACCCTGAACAAAGGCAGCGCGCGCGCTTCTCGAACGGCTCGCAGCTGGCGAAGAACCTGGAGCCTGGGCATCGGGAGACTGGCGCTCGGCCTACGCCCCGCGTGATCGTGGCCTTCTGTTCGCGCGTGCCCGGCGTGCGAAAGCACGGGAGCTGATCGAGAGACTCGTCGCCGAGGGACGTGTCCGCTTTGCTGATCCCGATGAAGACGAGGTCGCGGAGTGGCGGCGCGGCGTCAACTACGCGAAGCGGCATGGCTTGGAACCGGCGGGCAAACGCATCGCGCCCGGGGGCCGGTTCCTTCCTTCCGGGCGCGGACGCCCTTCGCCGCTCGTCCCCGCGCCGCCGTCGGCTCGCCGTGGGTGTCCGGACGTGCCGAGGCGTCACCGCCGTCGCGTCAGCCGGGGGATGTGGGCGGCCGAGGTTCCCAGGCCGGTGGGGATGTCGAGGCGGCGGTGCGGGCGGCCGGGGAGGTCGCGGCGCAGGTCGTCCTCCTTGTAGCGGCGGCAGCCCTGGTGCCAGGTGAGGATGCCCGACAGCCAGTTCTCCAGCTCGCGCACGTAGCCGTCCAGGATGCGGCGGGCGTCCGGACCCAGTTTGAAGTCGTCGTAGACGACGGGGAGTTCGTGCTGCGCGACGTGCTGGAACTGGCGCATCCGGGAGGTCATCAGGTCGTGGATGATACCGAGGGCGGTCGGGTAGTCGCAGTTGAAGAAGTTCTGGACGACCAGGACACCGTTGTGCACCTCGCCCTCGTACTCGATCTCCTTCTGGTAGGAGAAGACGTCGTTGAGGAGGCAGGCGTAGTCGGCGGCGGCGTTCTCCAGGGAGCGCAGCGGGCCGCTGCGGTAGATCTCGGGTGGGACCTGCTGCCCGTGGGCCAGTCGGCACAGGCTCATGGTGAGGTCGGAGCCGAAGGTCATCCGGCGCATCTCGATGTAGTCGACGGGGTCGGGGATGCGGTTCTGGGCCTGGTTGGCCAGTTCCCACAGCCAGCTGGAGGTCATGTCCTCGATGGCCGTACGGAAGGTGCGGCGGGCCTGCGGGGTCATCGGGCCGGCGGTGCGGGCCCAGAGGTCGGCCAGGCCGCGTTCCAGCGCGTTGGCGGGGGTGGGTGGCGCGGAGCCGTCCACCGGCATGAAGGACGAGAGCCGCGCGTTGGCGGCCTTCGCGGCGGTCAGGTCGCGGGTGCGGCCGAAGACGACGGGGAAGTAGTCGTCCCCGTACGTGCCCCAGGTCAGCCAGCCGGAGGTGATGTCGAGCTGCTCGGGCGTGGCGTCGGGGTGGATGCCCGCCGCGCACAGGGGGAAGTCGAAACCGGCGAGCTCGCGCTCGGTCCAGATGTGCGAGCCGGGGATGCCGGGCTGGGCTTCGAGCATGCCCATGCGGCGCCCCCACGCGACCACGTTCCGCCGGGCGCCGTCCAGGTGGGGACTGAGCCGGGTGGTGAACGGCATGAAGAAATCGGGCAGTCGCGAGGGCCCCACGCGCTGATGCGGGACGTGGCTGAAGCTCCGCAGCCGGCCGGCCTCGGCCCGGCGGGTGGTCGTCAGCCCGATCCGCGCCGCGGAGGTGCCCAGTCCGCTCGGCGCGAGCGAGAACCCGCCGAGTCCCGACGGGGCCGGGTCCCCCTCCGCCCCGTTCCCGTTCATGTAGCGGCTGGACCGCATGTGCCACTCGTGGCCGCCCGACTGCCAGTCCTGGAGCCCCTTGACGTAGGCGAGGACGGCCGCACATCGGTCCGGGCTCAGGCCGGTCTCGGCGAAGAGCGGGGGAAGCTCGGTGAAGACGGTGTTCTCGAACTGCTGGAGGCGGGAGGTGAGCAGGTCGTTGATGGCGTCTGCGGCCTCCTGGGTGGCGCAGCCGAGGAAGGTCTCCAGGACCAGCACGCCGTTGCTGTTCTCTCCCTCCTCCTCGACCTCGCGCTGGTACGAGAAGAGGTCGTTCCGCAGGTGCACGGCGTCGGAGAAGCTGTCGCGCAGCACCTGCAACGGGCGCGCCGCGGCGACCGGCGCGGGTACCTCGGCCCCGATCGCGTACTCGACCAGTCCCGCGGACCAGGGGGCACCGCCGACCTTGCGGCGCATCTCGATGTACTCGACAGGGTTGGGAATGCGGTGGGCGTTGATGTTCGACAGCTCCCACAACGACTCGTTGAGGAGGTTCTCGGTGCTCTCCGCGAACCGCGCCCGCCACCCCGCCGACATGCTCGGCACCGTACGGGCCCACAGGTCGGCCAGACCGGCCTCGACCGGGTTCACCGGCTCGGGGACGGTCGCGGCCGGGTCGGTGGGCATGAACAGCGGCAGCCGGTCCAGGTACGCCTTGGCGCCCTCCCGGTCATTCGTGTACTTGAACTCCTCGAGGAAGTGGTCGTCGAAGAAGAAGACCCACACGTACCAGTCGGTCACCAGGGAAAGGGCCGGGCCGGACGCGTCGGGGTGGGTGTAGGCGCACAGCAGGGCGTAGTCGTGCGCGTCGAGGTCCCGCTCCTCCCAGATACCCGAGCCTTCGAGCATGCCCATCTCACGGGCCCACCGCTTCGAGTGCTGCCGTGCCTGTTCCAGATGAGGGTTCAGGCGCGCGGGGTGCGGCATGTAGAAGTCCGGCAGTTCAAAAGGCTGTGTCACGGGTGCCCGGCCCTTTCCTGGATGCGAAGCGTGCGCTCAAGCCGTGTCCGGCGGATCACACCGGGTCCGGCGGATCAGTCGGGGCGGGGTGCGGGGCGCGCCCCGGCGAGATCGTCGACTGCCCCTCGGGGCGCGCGCCCTGATCCGCCCGGCCTTCTCTAGTTCCCGTAGTGGCCGATCTCGACGTCTTCGAGGACGCCGAGCGCGTCCGGGACGAGGACCGCCGCGGAGTAGTAGGTGCTGACCAGGTAGGAGATGATCGCCTTCTCGTCGATGCCCATGAAGCGGGCGTTGAGGCCGGGCTCGATCTCGTCGGGTATGCCGGTCTGGTGGAGGCCGACGACACCCTGGTCCTCCTCGCCTGTGCGCATGGCCAGGATGGAGCTGGTGCCTGCGGAGCTGACCGGGATCTTGTTGCAGGGCAGGATCGGGATGCCGCGCCAGGCCGGGACCTGGTGGCCGTCCAGCTCCCCGCCCTGCGGGTAGAGCCCGCGCTTGTTGCACTCCCGGCCGAAGGCCGCGATCGCCTTCGGGTGGGCGAGCAGGAACTGGGTCTTGCGGCGCCGCGAGATCAGCTCGTCGAGGTCGTCGGGAGTGGGCGGGCCGCTGTGCGTACGGATGCGCTGCTTCAGGTCGGCGTTGTGGAGGAGGCCGAAGTCACGGTTGTTGACCAGCTCGTGTTCCTGGCGCTCGCGCAGCGCCTCGACCGTGAGACGGAGCTGCTGCTCCACCTGGTTCATGGGGTCGTTGTAGAGGTCGGCGACGCGGCTGTGCACGCGGAGCACGGTCTGGGCGACGCTCAGCTCGTACTCGCGGGGGCTGAGCTCGTAGTCGACGAACGTGCCGGGCAGAGTCAGCTCGCCCTCGTGTCCGGAGGCCAGGTCGATGGCGGCCTCCCCCTGCTTGTTCTGCGGCGGGCGAGCGGCGGTGCCGAGCGCCTCCAGGTGCGTGCGCAGCACTTCCGAGCGGCCCTGGACCTCCTCGAACGCCGCCCGGGACAGGCTCAGGACGGTGCACGTCGTCACCGCGCGCACCGTGAACTCCCACTCGCCGGCCGCGCCGGTCAGCAGCCCCTCGCCGACGTAGTCGCCGTCCGCGAGCACACCGAGGACGGTCGGGTCCCCGTACTTGCCGGTACCCAGCTTGTTGCTCTTGCCGTGCGCGAGGAGAACGACCTCGTCGGCCGGGCGGCCCGACTCCACGATGGTCTCGCCCGCGGCCACCTCCCGCTGCTCGAACCGCTCCGCCAGCGCGCCTAGGACCTGCTCGTCCGTGAAGTCCCGCAGCGGCGGCAGCTCACGCAGCTCGGCCGGGATGACCCGGACGTCCGCGCCGGTGGCGACGAACTCGACCCGGCCGTCGCCGAGGGTGTGGGTGAGCCGGCGGTTCACCCGGTACGCACCTCCGGAGACCTGCACCCATGGCAGCAGGCGCAGCAGCCACCGCGAGGAGAGGCCCTGCATCTGCGGAGGGGTCTTCGTCGTACTCGCCAGATTCCGCGCGGCAGCCGTGGCCAGGCTCAGCTGAGGCTGCGGGGCGTCCTGGTCGGCAGGGGGCGGGTCGAACGGCAGGGACATGAAGGCGCCATCCATCCATGAGAGCGGGAGAAGGAACGACAGCGACAGGCCGGTCGTCACTGTCGGGACGCAAGAAAATGATCTTCGCCCGCATCGGACACTAACACTCCGCTCCTGGCGGTAACTCGAAGCGGTGGATAGGGAGTTTTTGGCGGAAGCGACTCAATTCGGCCTGGTCAGGCCGGTTGTGACAGCACGGTCGGGGTGGGAAGGCGCGTTCCCCGAGCTGGCCGCCGCCCGCCCGGCCCGCAGCCCGAAGGAGCTCGTCCAGCCCCGCACGAGGCCGACTCGGAGATCAACTACCTCCGCGACGACTTCGGGGGCGAGCCCGTGTGAGAGGAACTGGACCCGTCGGCATCGGCATACAACGCACGCCGCGGGCGGTCCAGGTCCGCCCGGCGCCTGTGCGACGAGCAGCTCGCCGAGCGCGTCCGTGGCATCCCCTCGCCTTGGCGGGACCTATGAGGTCCGGTGCGCCCACCGTCGGCTCCGGTGCGAAGGCGTGGGCACGCGGCCCGCTGTTCCGTCGGGCGGCTCATGCGCGAGGTCAGCCACCACGCGGACCTGGCATCCCCGGCCCGGGTCAAAGCCTCACGGATGAGAGCCCACGGCACGCAACGGACAACATCTCAGCCTGATCGTCACGGAATTCGGCAGGAGACCGTCCGGCTCAGCGCTTGCCGATCTCCTTGAGCGGCATGCCTCCACCTGCCAGCACCACTTTGGAGAAGGCGCCGGTCAGTTCGGTGAGCCGTCGGGTGCCCGCCGCTCCCAGGTGTTCGTACGGTGCCAGGTCGAGGCGGTCGGTATCCGCCTCGATGGCACGGCGCAGCTCGGCGCCCTGGTCCGTCAACGCGCCTTGGGCGTCGAGAAGCCCACGTTCCCGCAAGCGGTCCTGCGCCGCGGCCCACTCTTCCGGGGACCAGCCCCGTGTGGATTGCAGGTATGCGGGGCGCCAGTTCGTCCCGGTGGCGGTATGAGACACCAGCGCCTCCAAGCCGTCGAGGTCGGCTTCCGAGAGCGCGATCGCATGGCCGTCGCCGCGGCGTTCACGGAGCAGGGTCGTCGCGTGCCACAGGGCCAGATGCGGAGCGTCGGGCACCGGCAGGTCGGCATTGGCCGAGTACAGCGGCCTCCCGGGTCGGCGGCATGCCTCCGCCGCTCGAAGAGCCAAGGTGGCGCTTTCCGCCATCTCGGGTGAGGAGAGCGCCTCACGCCCCAGCAACCGCCTGAGGTACGCATCCGTGATGCGCGGTCGGGCCTCCAGGACGGCTTCGGGGGAGGCGATCTTCCAGGCGCGGGGGAGGTGCGGGGCAACGAGGTCCGGATGGAAGTTGTAGAAGGCGGCGGTGACCACACCTGATCCCACAGCACCGAACGGTGAGGACCGCCCGGCGAAGTACGCCATGGCCCCGCGCGCCAGCCCGAGCTCGGCGTACGTGTCGTCGTGCTCGGGTGCGAAGTAGTACCCCGCGTGGAAGGGATGGTGAGCGTTGTAGCAACGCCGGGCCTTGCGCGGGGTTATCGCAACCGTGGCCCCCACGTTACGTGAGGAGAGGAGCCGGGCAGCCTAGGAAGCTTCGTGATCGACGCCGACGCCGCTCAGCAGGAAGCCGGTTGCCCGGCTGCTATCGCGGGCGGCCGGGCAACCTGCACCTACCAGGTCAGGGTGAGCGCGAGGCGATGACGCTGGACCGGCTCGGGGCCCAGGGCCCGGTCACGGCCGAGCGGCCATCGCTCCTGGACGAGGGCCGGAGAGGGGGCCGGACACGGATTGCTGCCATTCGGTTGCCAGAATCGAGCAGATCGCCAGATCGTGCCAGTTGCCGTCTACCCAGCAGTAGTCGCGGAGCGTTCCCTCGTGCGTCAGACCGGACTTCTCCGCGGCCCGCTGTGCCGCCACGTTGGACGGCATGAAACCTGCCCAGACTCGGTGCAGCCCGAGCTGGCCAAAGGCGAATGCGCTCACGAGGCGGCCGACCTCGACACTCAGGCCCTTGTGGGTCATGTCAGGCCGGAACGCACAGCCGAACTCCGCACTGCGGTGACCCAGCTGTACGAGCGCACCCTCGGACGGCGGTGTGACGAAAAGCTTGACCGTGGCGATGAGTTCGCCTGTGCTGATCTGGCTGACGGCCAGCCTGTACTGCGTACGCGGCCGCTGCCGCGCACTCTCGGCTGCCTGTTCCACCAGTTCCGCGGCCTCACTCTGCCGGAAGGATTTCATGCCGAACTGGAGTGTGGTGCTGGGGTCGCCGAAGATACGCAGCACACCGTCAACGTCGTCAGGGGTGAACTCCCTCAGCCGGAGGTCATTCCTCTCCAGCAGCACTGGCTGTCCCTCTGTGTAGCTGCTTTCCTGCGGAGGCGCGCTCATCAACGGTCACTTTCCGATTGCTTGGCGGGAACGTTACGTATCTGCTGATCCTGCTGTGCCGCGTCGGCTCCCACCGGACGCTCCTCATCTGTCTGGAAGTCGACTCGCGTGACCCAGAGGGGCTTTCGCGACCGCAGTCCCGGCACATATGTCAGTGCGGGCAGCAGCACCCCGCACACCAGGCCCCGCCCGCGCGGGACGCGGACGCTGCGCACCCCGGCCACCTTCGGGAGCCCGCGCAGTTTCTCCTCCTCCGCCGAGGTCATGCCCCAGGGCATGGGGGGCGGCTGGTAGCCGGCCGGATAGCGCCATTGGCGTCGTACCGTACGGCCGGTGACCCACTGAGGTGGTGTGTCGAATACGAGTGCCGCACCGGGGAAGCGGTGCGCACACTCCGCGATCAGATCGTGAGCCTCGGCAGGCGACAGGTACATCAGCACGCCCTGAGCCGTGATCAGCAGGCCACGCGAATCGTCCACCTCGGCCATCCATGACCTGTCGGTCACCGAACAGGCCAGAGTGCGGCGGCGGTCCGTGTCCGGAAGCAGCCGTTTCCGGACAGCGGCCACGTCGGGAAGGTCGACGCTCAGCCAGCGGACGCTGCCGTTGTCCACCCGCCAGAACTGCGTTTCCAGTCCCTCCCCGAGTGAGACCACGGTGCCCTCGGGGTGGTCGGTGAGGAAGCGGCGCACCTCAGCATCGAAACAGAGGGCACGCAGCCCCGTTCCCTGCGCCTGTCCCCAGTTGCCGGAGCCGAAACGGTTTTTGAAGGGAAAGGCGATGGAGTCAGTCAGTTCCACCGCTTTCGGGTCATACAGTGCGGTGTCCGGGTTACGGGCATCGAGTGCGCGGTGATATAGCGTCCATAAAGTCGTCTCAGCAACGCCTGACAGCTTCACGTCTTGTTCTTGCGGGTCCACCATTCAACAGTAATCTATTCGCTCCGCATCGCTCTGATCGCCCCCCATGACGGCGTATCTGAACGAGCAAGGGGCCCGCCAACAAGCTGACGGGCCCCATGCGAAATCGGAGTTACGTGGCGCGTCTGGTCAGGTCAGTGTGGTGCTGGACAGAACTCGGCGCAGTACGCTCCAGGACAGGTCGGACTGGGTCTCGAACTTTTTGTGTTTCTTGCTCTCTTCGTGTATGTAGTCGAAGGCGTCCCGGTTATGGCTTTCGCCGTCGTCGCTCTCCACTGAGGAGCCGTCCGGGTTGAGGTAGACGTGGAAGCTGGCACCGAACTCGGCAGTGGAGTTCATGTATCCCGGCCCCGTGGTGCCGTCGCCGCCGTCCATCGGGCAGTACACCCGGTGTACGGCGTAGTTGTCCTTCGTGAGCCAGGCGCACTGCCCCGGAGTGAGGGTGATCAGGCCGAGTTTGGTGGCGTCCCAGTGCAGGCTGTCGTAGGCCATGACGTCGAGCTGGCCGGCGAGGCAGAAGACGATGCCCGACGTGTGCCCGTGGGAGTGGATGGGCGAATAGTGCTGCGCGGGCCAAATTTCCAGCACCACCGGCGAACCGATCTCACCCTCGGGGTCTTCGAGGGAATCCAGGTGACCATGCTTGGTGGCCAGGTGGTCGTAGTGTCCTCGGCCGGTGCAGGCGACGCGGATGTAGGGCGGGTGGGAGCTGTCGTCGTCGTACTTCAGCTGCAGGATCCGGCGCAGTAGTCCCACGCTGCCGTCCGGCTCGGCGGGGGCCAGATGCTTGCGCAGCGCCTCCACTTCCCAGGCCGAGAGCCGCAGGGGCTCGGCCTTGCGAGCCAGGTCCATCACCGCGGGCGGGATCATCAGCTGCCGGGCGTACTCGTCAAAGGACGTCGCCTGCCCGATCACCAGTGATGGCGTGGCCCGCGCGCCCTGGAGGCGCAGCTGCCGCTCCTCCTCCTTGGTGATGTGGAAGGGGTGCCCGCCTCCGTGCGGTTCCACGGCATCGGCGGAGGGCCTGATGTCGGTCGTGCTCATGAAGAACTCCTTGTATGACTTTCTGGAGGCCGCCTACCAGCAGAGGTCAGTTGGGAATGGAGTCCTTGTAATCGCCCGCATTGAAGTACCACAGTTGTTCAATGGTCGAGAAGTTCCTGACCAGGGCGGCCTCAGTCCACTCCAGTCCGAAGTCATCCCTGAGTCCCAGCCCGGCCGAACGGTTCAAATAAGGTGCCACATTCATCAGATGAGCGCCCCCTCCTGACCAGTCGGAGCGAAAGCACCACTTCTGCCGATCTGAGTCGTCGGGCTCTTTGAGCAAGGGCTGGCTGGCGAGAGAGATCTTTGGCTCATCGCTGTCAACGGCCAGACGGAAGGTTTCGCCGCCTTCCGATATTTCGACGTGGCAAACCGTCCACCCGCCTACCTCTCCGATCTTCCGCGTCGTCCACCGCTGCGGGTAGTGGTCATAAGTCGCGTAGCGAACACTGCATATGCGTGCTCCGTCGAAACACTTGCCTCCCTGCACCGTCAGGAGGCTCCCATTCAGGCGGTTCACCATGAGTTGCTTCTCACCCTCGTACGACATAACTACTCCTTCGCTCTCGTTGTTGACCTGCCCCGGGTACGTCTGCGCGGAGTGCGAGGAGGTAAAACTTCTACCGACGCGGTTCACTCATGCGGGTGAATATGGCGAGTCGCGATTGCACGATGTTCGTTTCCTGACCTACCTGGTCATTGGCGTCGTGTCGCGTCAAGGCGCTGGGGCCAAGGCCGAGAAGTGGCCGCCTGCCAGGCCCTGCCTCAGGCCGATGAGTTGATCGGTGGGCAAGTCTTGATCGCTGCCGAGCTTGCTGAGAGGCTCGTGCTCCATGGGCCCGAGGTCCGGGACCGTGCGGTGTTCATCGAGCCGTCGGCCTCGCTCTTTTCAGTCGATCTTGACGGAGCGATGGCGCGATGATCAGGTGAGGTCATCTGAAAGTACTCCCTGGTCCACCGCTTGATGAGGGAACCGGCGCCGATGCCCCACACCTTCACTGCCGCGGCTGCCCCGGGCGCGCTTCCGGTCGTCGGACATGGCTGGGCGCTGCTGCGGCGCCCGCTTGACTTCACCACCTCTCTGGCCAGTCATGGTGATCTGGTGACGATCCGGCTGGGTCCGCTGCGCGCGTACGTCGCGTGCCATCCGGAGCTGTTGTGGCAGGTCCTGACGGACGACCGTACGTTCGACAAGGGCGGCTGGATGTATGGCAAGGCGCGCGCGCTGGCGGGCAACGGCCTGCCACTGTGTCCCCATCGGGATCACCTTCGGCAGCGTCGGCTGATGCAACCGGGTTTCCATCGCAGCAGGCTGGAGCAGTACAGCGAGGCCATGGTCGACGAAATCACCGCCACGACAGCCTCCTGGCGAGACGGCCAGGTCATCGACGGCTTCCCCACACTCTGTGACATGGCACTGCGTACGGTCAGCCGCACGCTGTTCCGTACCAGTGCCGACCCGGACTCGGTAGAGGAGTTCCGGCGCAGCATGGCAGCTGCGATGGGTAGTTTCCTGCCGCGGCTGATGGTGCCACGGTGGCTGGAAAAGCTCCCGCTGCCCATGATCCGTCGACTCCAGCAAGTGATGCAGGATCTCCTGCGCGCCCGCGACCGCCTCATGGCCGAGAGCGCTCATGATCGGGGCGAGGACGGCGGCATTCTCTCCGCCATGATCGCCGCCCGGAAGGAGAAGGGCGACGGCCGGCTGTCCGACGCGGACATCGATGAGCAGGTCCTCCCGCTGCTCATCGCCGGCTCGGACACCGTCGCGGCATCGCTGGCCTGGGCCCTGCACCTCCTGGCCCAGCATCCCGACGCCGAGCGCCGGGTCCACGAGGAGGTGGACCGGGTGCTCGACGGCAGGTCGGCGCAGTGGAGCGACGCGGCCCGACTTCCCTATACCTCCCGCGTACTGACCGAGGCGCTCCGCCTCTATCCTCCCGCTTGGCTGCTCACACGGGTGACCACCGCCCCCACCCGGCTGGGCGGACACGAACTGCGCCCCGGAAGCACGGTCGTCTTCAGCAGCGCCGCGGTGCACCGAAACCCCCGCTTCTACGCGGATCCTGACGTGTTCGACCCCGACCGCTGGCTGCCGCACCACGTCGGCCGTCTTCCCCGCGGGGCGTACCTGCCCTTCGGCGCAGGGTCACGCAAATGCATCGGAGATCGCTACGGCATGGTCGAGGCCACCCTCGCCCTCGCGACCATTACCCACCGGTGGCAGTTGCGCAGCGCCCCGGGGTCCGATGCGCGTCCGGCCCCGCACAGCGCCATCCTGCATCCGCGCCGCCTCCTCCTGCGGGTGCGACCGCGGCAAGGAACTGAAGCAGTGGGAGACAGCCATGAGCTGTAGACGGTGGCCAAAAGTCCCAGAAAAGTCCCAGAGGCGCCGCCGCACCCTCTCGTCCCCGTATTTGTGCAGGTCATAGGGGGCTTGGCGGCACCGATTCTGAGAGCTCTCAGATGTCGCGGAAGGTCTCGATCTGCGCGCCGATCGAGTTCAGCCGCTCGGCCAGGTCCTCGTAACCTCGGTTGATCACGTACACGTTGCGCAGCACCGAGGTGCCGGGCGCGGCCATCATCGCCAGCAGGACGACCACGGCGGGGCGGAGGGCGGGCGGGCACATCATCTCGGCGGAGCGCCAGCGGGTGGGGCCCTCGACCAGGACCCGGTGCGGGTCGAGGAGTTTGACGTGGGCGCCCAGGCGGTTCAGCTCCGTCAGATAGATGGCGCGGTTGTCGTAGACCCAGTCGTGAATCAGCGTCGAGCCCTGGGCGGCAGCCGCGATGGCGGCGAAGAAGGGCACGTTGTCGATGTTGACGCCGGGGAACGGCATCGGGTGGATCTTGTCGATGGGCGCCTGGAGCTTCGACGGCCGGACCGTCAGATCGATCAGCCGGGTACGGCCGTTGTCCGCCGCGTACTCCGGGCTGCGCTCGTGGTCGAGCCCCATCTCCTCGAGGATGGCCAGCTCGATCTCCAGGAACTCGACCGGCACCCGGCGGATCGTCAGCTCCGACTCGGTGACGACGGCGGCGGCGAGCAGGCTCATCGCCTCCACCGGGTCCTCGGAGGGCGCGTAGTCGACGTCACGGTCGATGTGGGTGACGCCGTGGACGGTCAGCGTGGTGGTGCCCACGCCCTCGACCTTGACGCCCAATTCCTCCAGGAAGAAGCACAGATCCTGGACCATGTAGTTGGAGGAGGCATTGCGGATCACCGTGACGCCGTCGTGGCGGGCGGCCGCGAGCAGCGCGTTCTCGGTGACCGTGTCGCCCCGCTCGGTCAGTACGATCGCGCGGCCGGGGGAGACCGAGCGGTCGACGCGGGCGTGGTACATGCCGTCGGTGGCGGTCACTTCGAGGCCGAAGGGGCGCAGCGCGGTCATGTGGGGCTGCACGGTGCGGGTGCCGAGGTCGCAGCCGCCCGCGTAGGGGATCCGGAAGCGGTCCATCCGGTGCAGGAGCGGGCCGAGGAACATGATGACGCTGCGCGTGCGGCGCGCGGCCTCGGTGTCCATGGAGCCGAGGTCCAGCTCGGCGGGCGGCACGATCTCCAAGTCGTTGCCGTCGTTGATCCAGCGGGCGCGAACGCCGATGCTGCCCAGCACCTCGAGGATGCGGTACACCTCCTCGATCCTGGCGACCCTCCGCAGCGTGGTGCGGCCCGCGTTGAGGAGGGTGGCGCACAGCAGCGCGACACACGCGTTCTTGCTCGTTTTCACGTCGATGGCGCCGGAAAGGCGGCGCCCGCCGACTACACGCAAATGCATCGGGCCCGCGTACCCGAGCGAGACGATTTCACTGTCCAGCGCCTCACCGATACGGGCGATCATCTCAAGGCTGATGTTCTGATTCCCGCGCTCGATGCGATTGACGGCGCTCTGGCTGGTGCCGAGCGCCTCCGCGAGCTGCGACTGGGTCCAGCCGCGGTGCTGCCGGGCGTCACGGATGAGCTTGCCGATGCGGGAGAGGTAGTCGTCAGTCATGCAGTAGAGGCTATCTCAGATATGAGATGCGCATGCGACAGGGGTGAGTGGGGGTGTGCTGTCTGTCCAGCCGGGTATTGTTCTAGTAGTACGCGAACAAGGGGGGTTGTCGTGAACGGTTCCTGGCGGCGCGCGGGCGTCGTCGCTCTGCCCTTTGTGCTGGCCTGGGCCGCTGTTCTGGTGGCCTTCGCCGTGTTGCGCGATCGGCTGCCGGATCGGCTCGCCATACATTTCAGCTCCGGCGGGCAGGCCGACGGATTCACCGGTCTGGGTGCCTTCCTCCCGGTGATCACCGCTGCTCTGCTGCTCCCGGGCCTCCTCATGGCGGTCACGGCCCACCACTCGCGCACGGGGCCCGGCACGTGGCGGATTCTGGTCGCCGCCGGGTGCGGGACGGCCGCGATGCTCGCGTACGTCTTCATCACGACGCTGGGCGCCAACGCCGGCGCCGGCCGTGCCACCGAGGTGACCCTCCCCCTGTGGCACCTGGCCGTGTCCCTCGCCGTCGCCGGGGCCGTCGGCGGGGCGGGATGGCTGCTGGCGGGCCGGGGCGCCGCCCCCGCCGACGAGCCCCCCGACGAGGCGGCCGGTCCCCGGCTGCCGCTCGCCAAGGGCGAGCCCGCCGTCTGGACGCGCAGCGTCGGATCGCGCGTGCTGGCCGTCGTGGGAGGGGGCACCGCCCTGCTGGGTGTGGTGCTCACCGTGGTCACGGATGTGCCGGCGGAGGCGGCGCTGATCGTCGTCGGGCTGATCTCGGTGGCGCTGTCCCAATGCCGGGTCACCGTCGACCGCCGCGGCCTCTCCGTCGCGCCGTGGTTCGCCCCGCGCCCGCGGATGCGGATACCGCTGGAGCGGATCGCGAACGCCACCAGCCGCGAGGCCCGCGCCCTCACCCTGGGCGGCTGGGGCTACCGCATCCAGTCGGGGCGCAGCGCCCTGGTGCTGCGCTCGGGCGACGCGCTGTTCCTGCGGCTGACCACCGGCAAGGAGTTCGTGGTGACGGTGGACGACGCCGCCACCGCGGCGGCCCTGCTCAACACCCTGGTCGAGCGCGACCGGACCGCTCCTGGAACGTAAGGCTCACCATGCTCTTCCGTGTCGACCTCGGCTCCCCGGTCCCCCTGGGGGACCAGATCGCCGCCACCGTCCGCGGCGCCATCGCCGACGGCACCCTCCGCCCCGGCGAACGCCTCCCCGCCGCCCGCACCCTCGCCGACTCCCTCGGCGTCAACGTCCACACGGTCCTCCGCGGCTACCAGCGCCTCCGCGAGGAGGACCTCATCGACCTCCGCCGCGGCCGCGGCGCCGTGATCACCGGCGAACAGCCCACCGCCCGCGCCCGGCTCCTGGAGGGCGTCCAGAACCTGGTGGAGGAGGCCCGGTCGCTCGGCCTGTCGGACGAGGAGGTCCTGTCCCTGGTGCGCACCCGCCTGGCGGGCGGCTGAGCCGCGTCAGAAATCCGAGGTGTCCAACTCCAGGCCGAAGGGCTCAGGGAGCGTGATGGGGGTGCCGAAGGGGTGCGGCCCGTCCGATTTGGTGTAGCCGAGGGGTCCGGGTGCGGCGTAGAGCGTGCAGGTGCGCTCCTGCCGGTCGACCAGCAGATACAGCGGTGCGCCGTACTCGGCGTAGCGGCGGCGCTTGACGATCCGATCGGTGTCGCCGTTGGAGTCCGAGGTGATCTCGACGACCAGCAGGGTCTGGTCGGGTAGCAGCGCGCCACCACCCTTCGCGAGCTCGCGCGGCACGACGGCCAGATCCGGCACGTACCAGTTGCTGCTGCCAGGAAGGTCCAGATCTCCTGATCCCGATGCGCAGCCGAGCTTGGACACGGCTGACGCGATCTGGTTGCGGATCTTGTCGGTTGTCCTTTCATCGCCCCACGGCCGAGACGACGGTTCGATGTTCCCCTCGATGATCTGCACCCGGTCCCCTTGGTGGTGCTGGACCGCAAACTTCAGTGCGGTTTCGGGGTCGTCGGGCACATACGAAGCCGTGTATTCATGGGGTTGCGTCCTCATAGGCGCATGGCCTATCGCAATCCCAGCCGAAGTCGCGCAAATCCGCCCGGCAATCACCCGTACCGGTGACCGTCCCCCGTCAGGACCGCCGCCAGCGTGCGGGCCGGGCCGTCCACGGCGGGGCCGTGGAGGAGTTCGGTGCGGTGGACCAGACGGGGGGTGGTCAGGGGGATCGCGGCGAGGCCAGGGGCGTCCTCGGCGGCCGCGTGGGGGAGCAGCGTCAGGCCGTGGCCGGCCGCGGCCAGGGCGAGGAGCGCGCGGACGTCCGTGCCCTCGTATGTCAGCGAGGCGCGGAAGCCGCCGGCGCCGCTCGCGGCGCGCAGGGCGCCGAGCGGCATCGCGGCGTCCGGGGCGTCCAGCCAGGGGGAGTCGGCGAGGTCCGCCAGCCGCAGGCCGAGTCGGCGGGCCAGTGGGTGGCCGGTCGGCAGGACCACGACCAGCGGCGTCTCCGCGACCGCGATCGTGGTGAGTGGCCCGGCGTCGGGCAGCGGGAGCGGGGCGCCGGGGGTGGCCGGGCCGTCGAGCAGCCCCAGGTCCAGCACCCCGGTGGCGACGGCCGCCGGGACCTCCCGGCGGCCGAGGATCCGTACGGCGGCGCCCGCGTCCGGGCAGGCGCGGCGCGTCTCGTCCAGGGCCGTCGCGACGTCGGGGGTCATGGCCAACGGTGAGGCGCCGAGGACCAGCCGCCCGGCGGCGGGCCCGGCCAGCCGCTCGACGTCCGCCCGGGCCGCGTCCAGTCGCCGCAGCAGCGGACCCGCGTGCTCCAGCAGCCGTGCCCCGGCTGTGGTGAGCGTCACCGGCCGCCGGGTCAGCAGCGGTGTGCGCAGATCGGCTTCGAGGGTCGCGATCTGCTGGGAGACGACCGACTGCGTGGAGCCGAGCTTGTGGGCGGCGTCGGAGAAGGAGCCGCAGTGGGCCACGGAGACGAAGGTGCGGAGCAGATGCGGATCCATGGGGACAAGTATCGCGGCTCGGCAGGGGCCGTTCGTGAGGTCTCCGGACATCACGATGGCCGCCGATGCCCCCATTTTCACGGCATGACGCCGCCCCGGTGGCAGGGCTGGGCTGACCGCCGGGATGGCCATGTACTAGAGTTATCTCGACATCGAGATATCTGTCGAACGGGCGCTACCGTCGCGCCGCACCGGTAAGGGTTACCTAACTTAGCCCTACCTTAGCGGATCGGCGCGGGCATGTCGCGGCAGCATTGCGGTGGTACGCGCGTAATTCATGCATGAAGGAGACTGTCGTGTCGGCGAACAGCTTCGATGCCCGCAGCACCCTGCAGGTGGGCGACGAGTCGTACGAGATCTTCAGGCTGGACAAGGTGGAGGGGGCCGCCCGCCTCCCCTACAGCCTCAAGGTCCTGCTGGAGAACCTGCTCCGCACGGAGGACGGCGCCAACATCACCGCCGACCACATCCGAGCGCTCGGCGGCTGGGACTCACAGTCCCAGCCGAGCCAGGAGATCCAGTTCACGCCGGCCCGCGTGATCATGCAGGACTTCACCGGTGTGCCGTGCGTGGTCGACCTCGCCACCATGCGCGAGGCCGTGAAGGAGCTGGGCGGCGACCCGGCGAAGATCAACCCGCTGGCCCCGGCCGAGCTGGTCATCGACCACTCCGTGATCGCCGACAAGTTCGGCACCAACGACGCCTTCACCCAGAACGTGGAGCTGGAGTACGGGCGCAACAAGGAGCGCTACCAGTTCCTGCGCTGGGGCCAGACCGCGTTCGACGAGTTCAAGGTCGTCCCGCCCGGCACCGGCATCGTGCACCAGGTCAACATCGAGCACCTGGCCCGCACCGTCATGGTCCGCAACGGCCAGGCGTACCCGGACACCCTGGTCGGCACCGACTCGCACACCACCATGGTCAACGGCCTCGGCGTGCTCGGCTGGGGCGTCGGCGGCATCGAGGCCGAGGCCGCGATGCTCGGCCAGCCGGTCTCGATGCTCATCCCGCGCGTCGTCGGCTTCAAGCTGACGGGTGAGCTGAAGCCCGGTACCACCGCCACCGACCTCGTGCTGACCATCACCGAGATGCTGCGCAAGCACGGTGTCGTCGGCAAGTTCGTCGAGTTCTACGGCGAGGGTGTGGCGGCCACGAGCCTGGCCAACCGCGCCACCATCGGCAACATGTCGCCGGAGTTCGGCTCGACCGCCGCGATCTTCCCGATCGACGACGAGACGATCAACTACCTGAAGCTCACCGGCCGCAGCGAGCAGCAGCTCGCGCTGGTCGAGGCGTACGCCAAGGAGCAGGGCCTCTGGCTCGACCCGGCCGCCGAGCCCGACTTCTCCGAGAAGCTGGAGCTGGACCTCTCCACGGTCGTCCCGTCGATCGCCGGCCCGAAGCGCCCGCAGGACCGCATCGTGCTCGCCGAGGCGGCGCAGCAGTTCGCCCAGGACGTCCGCAACTACGTCCCCGACGCGGAGGAGGACGAGGCGGGCAAGGAGTCCTTCCCGGCCTCCGACGCCCCGGCCGTCTCCAACGGCGTGCCGAGCAAGCCCACCCTGGTCACCGCCCCCGACGGTTCGACGTACGAGATCGACCACGGCGCCGTCACCGTCGCCGCGATCACCTCCTGCACCAACACCTCGAACCCGTACGTCATGGTCGCCGCCGCCCTGGTGGCCAAGAAGGCGGTCGAGAAGGGCCTGACCCGCAAGCCGTGGGTCAAGACCACCCTGGCCCCGGGCTCGAAGGTCGTCACCGACTACTTCGACAAGGCGGGCCTGACCCCCTACCTCGACAAGGTCGGCTTCAACCTCGTCGGCTACGGCTGCACCACCTGCATCGGCAACTCCGGCCCGCTGCCGGACGAGGTCTCCAAGGCCGTCAACGAGGCCGACCTCGCCGTCACCTCCGTCCTCTCCGGCAACCGGAACTTCGAGGGCCGGATCAACCCCGACGTCAAGATGAACTACCTGGCATCCCCGCCGCTGGTCGTCGCGTACGCCATCGCCGGTTCGATGAAGGTGAACATCACCACGGACGCGCTGGGCACCGACCAGGAGGGCAAGCCGGTCTTCCTCGAGGACATCTGGCCGACCGAGGCCGAGGTCAACGACGTCGTGGCCAACGCCATCGGCGAGGACATGTTCAACAAGTCCTACCAGGACGTCTTCGCCGGTGACGCCCAGTGGCAGGCGCTGCCGATCCCGACCGGCAACACCTTCGAGTGGGACGCGGAGTCCACCTACGTCCGCAAGCCCCCGTACTTCGAGGGCCTGACCATGGACCCGGCCCCGGTCACCGACGTCAGCGGTGCCCGCGTGCTCGCCAAGCTGGGCGACTCGGTCACCACCGACCACATCTCCCCGGCCGGTGCGATCAAGGCCGACACCCCGGCCGGCAAGTACCTCACCGAGCACGGTGTCGAGCGTCGCGACTTCAACTCCTACGGCTCCCGCCGAGGCAACCACGAGGTCATGATCCGCGGCACCTTCGCCAACATCCGGCTGCGCAACCAGATCGCGCCCGGCACCGAGGGCGGCTTCACCCGCGACTTCACGCAGGACGGCGGGCCGGTCTCGTTCATCTACGACGCCTCGCAGAACTACCAGGCGGCCGGCACCCCGCTGGTCATCCTGGCGGGCAAGGAGTACGGCTCCGGCTCGTCCCGCGACTGGGCCGCCAAGGGCACCGCGCTGCTCGGCGTCAAGGCCGTCATCGCCGAGTCGTACGAGCGCATCCACCGCTCGAACCTCATCGGCATGGGCGTCCTCCCGCTCCAGTTCCCCGAGGGCGCCTCGGCGCAGTCGCTGGGCCTGACCGGCGAGGAGACCTTCGACATCACCGGCGTCACCGCGCTCAACGAGGGCGGCATCCCGGAGACGGTGAAGGTCAAGGCCGGTGAGGTCGAGTTCGACGCCAAGGTGCGCATCGACACCCCCGGCGAGGCGGACTACTACCGCAACGGCGGCATCATGCAGTACGTGCTGCGCTCGCTGATCCGCAAGTAAGACGCATCCGCGCGACGGACGGGCCGTACCCCTGCGCAGGGGTACGGCCCGTCCGTATGCCTCAGAGGAACGCGCCGGAGGGGATGTACGGCGACGGCGGACGCATCCCGCGCAGGCACACATAGCCCGCGTTGGACAGCTCCAGACCCGCTTCGAGGCCGACGTCCACCGCCCACTCCTGCTCGGCCGTCAGGTTCTCCACCGCCACCTCCGTGCCGACCGGGACGCTGAGCAGGGCGGCGGTCAGCAGCCGCCCGGCGATGCGGCGGGAGGTCGCGGCGAGCAGTTCGACGTCCCCGTCCGCGCCGACGTAGCAGTAGCCGCTGCCGGTCAGCTCGTCGACGACCAGCAGCCGCGAGTGCCGCAGCATCTCCTCGTGGTCGGGGCCGTGCGCCCCGCCGCGGGTGCGGCGGTCCAGGGAGTCCATCAGGTCCCGGTGCCGCGCCGTGCCCTCGTGGACCGCGCCGTCCAGCGACGGCAGCCGGTTCTTCAGCTCCTTGTCGACCGTGCCGCGCAGCCGCATCGACGGATGCAGGGTAAAGCCCGCCCGTCGATAGGTGGCCGCCGCGCGGGGATCCCGGGACCCGCAGATGATCCCGCGCAGACAGGCCCGCCCGTACAGCAGCGCCGCCGCCATCAGCTCCCGGCCGATCCCGCGCCGCTGGGCCCGGGGCAGCACGGCGAACAGCGCGAGCCCCCAGGTGCCTTCGCGGCGCGTGGACAGCACCGTGCCGACCGGCATCCCGACATCGTCCACGGCGAGCCAGCAGCCGCCCGGATCGGTGCGCGCCAGATGGCGGTTGCGGCTGTCGATCCGGGCGAGCCGGTCGGGCGGCCAGTCGGCCGCCGGTTCGCCCCGCAGGGCGCGCGAGGTGTCGAAGGCGGCCGAGGCCACGGTCCTGACCGCCTCGGCGTCCTCCTCGGTGTCACGTAGCTGGCGGAGGATCATGCGCACCATCATGGCGCGAAATCTGCTGCTGGCTAAGACGCCGGGCGCGCGCCGCCCGGAACGGTCAGAGTCCCCGTCATGAGACTTCTGACGCTGGGTGGAACGGAGTTCGTGGGACGCGCCGTCACCGAGGCGGCCCTGGCCCGGGGCTGGCAGGTCACGGTGTTCCACCGCGGCCACCACGCCCCGCCGCCGGGGACCACCGTGCTGCACGGTGACCGCACCGCACCCGACGGGCTCACCGCCCTCGAAGAGGGCGTATGGGACGCCGTCGTGGACACCTGGTCCGGCGCCCCCTCGGCCGTCCACGACGCGGCCCGGCTCCTCGCCGGCCGCGTACGCCACTACGCGTACGTCTCCACCCGCTCCGTCTACGCCTACCCGGGGCCCGCTGGACTCGCCGAGGACGGCCCGGTGGTGGAGGCGTCCCCGGACGACGATGACGACGCCGACTACGCCCGCGCCAAGCGGGGCGGCGAACTCGCCGCGCTCTCCGCCTTCGGCGACCGCGCGCTGCTGGCCCGGCCGGGGCTGATCCTCGGCCCGTACGAGAACGTCGGCCGCCTGCCCTGGTGGCTGACCCGCATCGCCCGCGGCGGCCCGGTCCTCGCCCCCGGCCCGCGCGACCTCCCGTTGCAGTACATCGACGCCCGCGACCTGGCCACCTGGCTCCTCGACGCTGCCGAACGCGGCCTCGGCGGCACGTACAACACGGTCAGCCCACAGGGCCACACCACGATGGGCGAACTCCTGGAGACCTGCGTACGCGTCACCGGCGCGCTCGCCGACCTCCGCTGGACCGACCCGGACCGCATCCTCGCCGCCGACATCGCCCCCTGGACCGACCTCCCCATCTGGCTCCCCCCGGGCGAGCGGTACGACACGCTGCACGCCGCCGACGTCTCGAAGGCGCTCGCGGCGGGCCTGCGGTGCCGCCCGGTCGGGGAGACGGTGACGGATACGTGGGCCTGGCTGCGAGGCTTGGGCGGCCAGGCGCCGCAGCGCCCGGACCGCCCGACGGTGGGCCTTGCACCGGAGAAGGAGGCGGAGGTGCTGGCCGCCCAACGTCAACGCAAAGAGCGGCTGCATGCGTTCGAGTGAGGTGAAGGCAAATGCCACCGACACTTGCCCTCACGTCTTTAGCGTTCAACGCATGGTCAGTTCCTCACACGAAGCGCTCCACCGGATTTTCCAGGAGGACACCGGGGCCATCGTCCGAGCGCTCCGAAAACTGCTGGGTGTTCCGTTCCCGGATACGAGCAAGACGTTCGTCGTCAGCCCCGACCTCACCGAGATCGCACCCGTCGAGAGACGGGTGGACACCCTGCTCCAGGTCGAGACCGAGAAGCACGGCACGTATCTCTTCGCGATCGAGCCGCAGAGCAGACGGGACAAGGACAAACCGGCGGCCTGGGCGTACTACCTCTCGTACATGCACGCGAAGTTCCGGCACCAGCCGGTGCTGATCGTGCTCTGCCCCGACGACGCCACGGCTCGCTGGGCCGCCCGGCCCATCACGCTGGGCTTACCGAGCCACCCTTCCCTGACGGTCCGCCCGCTGGTCCTGGGCCCCAGCAACACTCCCGTCGTCACGGATGCGAAGGAGGTGGCCAGGGATATCCCGATCGCTGCCTTCTCCGCGATTACGCACAGCAGAAGCGAAGGCATCGATGAGATACTGAAGGCACTCGCGACCGCTCTCAGCAAACTTGACCCGGTTCAGGAAAACATCTACGCCGAACTCGTTGAAGCCGGTCTTGGAAACACCCCGGCACGAGAGATCTGGAGAGACCTGATGCCCGTGCTGATGAACTACTTCCGTTCCCAGCATGCCCAGCACGCTTTCGCAGAGGTGCGCGCCGTCGACCTGCTACGGGTCCTCAAGGCCCGAGGGCTTGAGGTCACCGACGAGACACGTGAGCGCATCGAGGCGTGCAAGGACATGGATGTTCTCGGTACCTGGGTGGACCGGGCCGCCACCGCCTCCCGTGTGGAGGATCTGTTCGACTGATGTCCGCACTGCTCAGCTTCTTCCGCTCCGAGCACTCGCAGGTAGCCTTCGCCAAGGTTCGGGCCGAGACCCGCGCCGAAACTATTGTGCGGGTCCTCAATCAGCGGGGCTTTGAGGTCGTTGGCATGGCTCGCGAACGCATTCAGCTGTGTACCGACCTGGAACTTCTCGGGGACTGGTGGATGGAGCCCTGACGGTGTCTTCCGCTGAGGACCTGTGTCGCCTGATCGACGTGGAGCCCAACTTCTTCTACTGCTCCAGCATCGGCCAGCAAGCCTTCGCTGACGTTCGGATCGAGAGCCGCGCTGAGGACATCTTGCGGGTCCTTGGCCAACGGGAGCTTGTAGTCACCGCCGAGGCGCGAAAGCGTATCGAGTCGTGCAGGGACCTGGACGTCCTTGGCGTCTGGCTGGACCGGGCCGTGACCGTTTCGCGCACTGCGGAGCTGTTCGCCGACGGCTAGGACGAACTCAACTGGACGGCGTGACCGGGGTCCACATACCGAGCCACTGCTCAGCGTCCCATGCTTCGAACCGCTCTACCTCGGTGAACCCTAGCTTCGTCGCGAGGCGCATCGAGCCGACGTTGGCGGTTTGGGTGGTGAGCACCACCGGCTCGCCGGGAAGGATGTCGGCGAGCCAACCGAGTGCCGCCGCGCAGGCCTCGGCGGCGTACCCGAGTCCCCAGGCCTGCGGCAGGAACAGGTAGCCGAGATCGGCCTTCCCCGTGGCAGCCAGGCGACAATGCCCGGTTGTTCTCCTGAGCAGGATCTGGCCGATCATCGCCCCGTCGAGATCAACGACGAAGCTCCCGGGCCACCGCTCGGGCACCTCAGGCGTCTCGCGCTCAAGCTCGTCACGCTGGCGGGGGCCTCCGAGGTAGGTGTGCACCTCTGGCGAGACGAGCAGTTCGATGAACGCCGCCCGGTCCCGGGTCTCGGGCTCACGGAGCACGAGCCGTTCGGTCCTGATCGGCTCAGGCGGCCAAGCCACGGGCCCCAGATCTTCCATCCGCGCACGCTCACACCGGCCCACGATGCACCTAGGACTGTGGGGAACGGACGGGGGAGACGTCGATATACCACTCTCGGCCGAGCAGCAGGCCGAAGAGCGGGGACGGTAGGCGGGTCAGCTTCCGCATGGCGGCGCTCATGCGGCCGGTGCCGTCGATCTGGGAGCGGTGGGCCGCCAGGGCCGCCTGCTTCTGGCGGGCGTAGCGGCGGACGTCGAGGCGGTGGGTGATATCCGACCGGGGGCTGAAACGGGTGCTCAGCTCCTCGGGGTCGAAGCGGAGGGGGATCCTCAGCCGGTGGGCCAGGCGGACCAGGCGCTCGGCGGTGTCGCGCGGCATCGTCGCTTCCAGCACCCTCGGCGTCTTGGCCAGTTCGGCGGCGCGGCGTCCGACCTGGTGGACCTTGATGTGGTCGCGGTGGCCGTAGCCGCCGTGGGGGTCGTAGTGGAGCAGCATCGACGCATCCTCGTCGCGGAGGATCGTGGCCAGCCGCTCGGCGACCTCCTCCGTGTCCGCGCGGACGAAGCGCGCACGGTCCGGCGGGTCGGGGTAGAGGAGCGGGCCGTGGCCGCTGTCCGCGTAGCCGAGGTGCACGACGCGGTCGACGCCCAACAGGGCGGCGCTGGTGCGCAGCTCGTGCAGGCGGGGTGATTCGGCCTCCGTCGGCGCGGCGTCCATCAGCCCGTCCGTGGCGACCACGACCACCACTCGGTGCCCCTCGTGGGCGAGCCGGGCGAGCGTGCCGCCGGTCAGCAGGGCCTCGTCGTCGGGGTGGGCGTGGAATGCCAGGACGGTAGCCATGCGGTCCATCCTGGCATTCGTCGGGCGTCAGAGAGCCGCGGTATCGCGGATGCCCAGTCGGCGAAGGGTCGCGCAGCACGTTCGGGCGTACGCCGTCGCGCTGGCATTGCGCCCGGTCACCGGGTGCGGCAGATTGACCTCACCGAGTGCCCCGATGGATCCGAGGTGAGCAGCAGGAGCGCGACATGCCCGTAGCACACACCGAGGTAGCTGTGTTGATCGTCGGCGCTGGGCCCGTCGGGCTCACCGCCCGAGCGCTACTGGAGCGGTGGGGCGTGCGGGTATTGCTGGTCGAGAAACACGGCGGACTGTCGCCTTTTCCCCGGGCCCGGCTGGTCAACATGCGCTCGATGGAGATCTACCGTCAGCTCGGCCTCGCCGCCGAGATCACGGGCAATGCGTTCCCACCGGAGTATGGCCGCGTCCGCTTCCGTGACACCCTGCACGACCGCGACTTCGCCACGGCGGCGATGGTCGGGGTCAACGCGCCGGTACCCGAGAGCCCCGTGATCGGTGTGGTCACCTCGCAGGATCGGCTGGAACCCACTCTGCTTGCCGCAGCGGACGCGCACGTGCGGTTCGGGGTCGAGCTCATCGGCCTGACCGAGGAAGCCGACAGCCTCGTGGCCTCGCTCGTCGACCACCAACGCGGTGGCAAGACCTCTGTACGTGCCCGATACGTACTCGCCGCCGACGGCGCGAACTCCACCGTCCGGCAACTGCTCGGAATCGACACCACCGGTCCCGGGGCGATGGGGGGCTTCACCACCATCCTGTTCGACGCCGACCTCAATCGCTGGTGCGCCCGCCAGCCCGCCGGGGTCTACTTCACCGCCCACGGATTATTCGCCCCGTTGTACCCTGAACGAGGCTGGGCCTGGTCCCTCCCCACACCCGAAGACGCCACGCACGCCGACTGGCCCGAACTCCTCTCGCGCGCCCTCGGCCAAAGTGGCGACGTACGAGCCGACGCGTTGCGGGTCGAGCACTGGGTGATGAACGCGTTCGTCGCCGAACGCTTCCGTCACGGCCGGATCCTGCTGGCCGGTGATGCCGCCCACGCGATCCCCATCATCGGCGGCCTGGGCATGAACGCCGGCATCGCCGACGTGCACAACCTGTGCTGGAAGCTGGCGGGCGTGCTCCATGGGTGGGCCGAACCGAGCCTGTTGGATACCTACGAGGCGGAGCGACAACCCGTCGCCCACCAGACGCTTCGGGAAGCGGTGGCCAACACCCGCCTCATGCTCCAAGTGCAGGACCGGCGCCGCGAGCAGCGCCGGATGAGCGACGTGACGCCGGCCGACGTCGAACTTCCTTGGTCGGACCGGTACTTCGCCCAGCTCGGTCTTGTGCTCGGCGTCACCTACCGCTCCCACGCCGTCCTCACCGACGCCCCACCCGAGCCATCCGAGACGGCCACGGATTACGTCCCCACCGCAGAACCAGGCCGTCGCATGCCGCACCTCTGGCTCACGAGCGACCGATCCACGCTGGACGCCTTTGGTGAATGGTTCACCTTGCTCGCCCCGGACCCCACCTACTGGGCACAGCGCACCCCCGCACCATGGCCGCTGCGCGTCGAGGCCCTTCCTGGCGAACACACCGACCTTTGCGGCCTCCGCCCGGGTGGAGCGTTGCTCATCCGGCCTGACGGCCACATCGGCGCCCGCTGGCGCGACCGCCCACCGAGCGATGCCACCCTCCGCCACGCCCTCATCGCGATGACGTGCCCCACGCAGTCTCCGAGCCCTACTGGTTCTCGGTGAGGCGGTCGAGTGTGCCGGCCTTCGCCGCGCGTATGAAGGTGCCGAGGGTGGCGGGTGTGGTGGTGAGGATGACGTCCGGGTCGTCGCTCTCCCGGAGCGCGATGGTGTGGGGGGCCGGAGCGGCGACGTAGAGGCAGTTGGCTCCCTGCTGACTGTAAGAAGACTTTCGCCAGACGCGAGCTGACATCTGCTGCTACCTCTCAAGGCTCTGTGTGACCCCGTGGATCAGGTCACGGGACGCCGTCGGCTTGAGAGCGTAGCCCTCGAAACGGTCCAGAACACTCCTGTAATGGACGAGGTGCGCCTCAGCGTCGAGCAGATCGATGCCATGGTCCGTGTCGAGCTGGACGGTGTCGAGTTGCGGCACAGAGCCGCCGAAGTAGTCGATGGGCTGGCCGGAACAAGGTAGAGGCCCTACGCCGAAGGGGATCACCAAGACGGTGATGTGCTCGCGTTCGCTCATATCGACAAGGTGCTGAAGCTGGGCACGGGCGGTGTCCGGGTCACCGAGTCCGATGCGCAACGCGGCTTCGTGGATGATTGCGGTCAGTGGGGTTGGCTCGTCGGCGTAAAGGATGCCCTGGCGTTTGATCCGGAACGAGACACGATGCTCTACGGCTGGCGGCGAGAGTCTGGGGATACCTGCCTCGAAGTGCACTTGAGCGTATTCCCGGGTCTGCAGAAGTCCAGGGATGTGAACCATGGTGGCCACGCGTACGTACGTGGCGTGGTGTTCCAGTTCGGCCAGATCGAGTAGCTCCGCCGGAAGGGTCTCCCGGTGCTGCTCCCACCATCCCCGGGGTTGCCGCCCAGTCATGTTGGCGAGCGCGTCGATGAGTTCCTGATCCGCGCAGCTGTACAGGTGGGCGAAAGCACGAACTCGGTCGGCGCTTACCGGGTAGCGCCCCGCCTCCATGTTGCTGATGCGTGACTGATTGGAGCCGAAACGCGCCCCTGCCTCCGTGGCGGACATGTCTGTTCGTTCGCGGAGCCGCCGCAGCTCCGCGCCCAAGCGCCGCTGCCGCTGGGTCGGTGGCCGGGTGGTCGCTGCCATGACCTGTCACTCCTTATGTCCGTCGAGATGCACCGCTGTCACTCTAACGGAGGGTTAGTGCGCTCCATTCGCAGAAAGCATGGAATGCAGCGCATGTTGGCCGCTACGGTGTGAACCACGTCACCGTACGTGCATGGCCCAATTCCCCTTCCTGACGGGAGACTTCCATGGCTGCCTTCGACTTCGACCAAGAACTCCGCGACCTCGCACTCGACACGGCGCCCCGCGTCTTCGCCGTGGCCGTGCAGTACGAGGTGGAACCTGGCGCCCTGGACGGGGAGATCGCCGCGTGGGGCATGGCGTACGAGGACGGGAGCGCGCATGTCGTCACCGCCAACGGGCAACATCGGCTCAGCCTCACTTCACCCGAACGAGCGACGTGGTGGTTCGGGCGGGAGAAGGGGATCACCGCGCGGATCGTGTGGTTCGCCGCGCCCTCGGCGCCCGCCTTCGAGCGCGCCGAGGCGGCCTGAGACCGGCCGTCGGGCGCGGGCTTCGTCTCGCGCCTGCGGCGCATGGAGCAGCGGCGGGGCCCCGCCCCGGGCCCGCGCCGTCGCCGTCCGGCGGGCTGTCGCCGCGCTTGCGGTGAGTATGCGCCGTCGGTTCGTTCACATGCGGCCAGCGGGCGGCCCAGACTCACCGCAATGGGCCGAGCGCACGGCGCTCAGCCCCATCCGGCCCGCTCGACGGCGACGGCGCGCTACCCGGCCCCGGGCCGCCCCATGCTCCAGGCGCCGCAGGCGCGAGACGGCGCGGAAGCGGGCCGGGCCGCGTCGTCCGATGGCGCGTCGTCGCCGACCACGTGCCCGCGCCGGGACTGAGCCCGGCCTGACCCATCCCCATTGGCTCAGCCGAGCAGTTCGACCTCTGCCAGCGTGGCCTTGCCGTCCGGCACCAGGCGGTAGTGCTCGTACGTGCCCGGCGTGTGGACCGTGAAGACGCGGGTCTGCTTGTCCCAGTCGAAGGACTCGGCCGACCGCCGGTCCAGGGGCTGCCACTTGTCGCCGTCCTGGGAGCCTTCGAGGACCCACCCGGTGGGGGCCTTCGTGCGGTCGGAGGAGGTCAGGGTGTATTGGACCGCCCGGGACGGCGAAGTAACCGGCAGGGCCACCGACTCGAACGTCGAATCCGTACCGGAGGTGTCATCGAGGAGCGCCGTGCCACCGCTTGGGACCGTCAGATCGCGGCGCGGTGTGGGCACCCTGTCGTCCTGGGTGATGGACGACGGGGCGGCATCGGCGCCCGTGCCCCACTTCGACGGCTCGGCGCCCATCGCGAACTCCAGCGTGCCGCCCCGGGCGAGCACCGAGTGGGGGAGCGCGGTGGAGTTCCACGCCTTGCCGTTGACCTTCAGGGCTTGGACGTAGACGTTGGACCGACTGTTGCGCTGAGCCTTGATCACCAGGTCGCGGCCGTTCTCCAGGTGCACCGTGGCCTTGGTGAACAGCGGCGAAGCGATCGCGTACTCGGAGCCGCCCATCACCAGGGGGTAGAAGCCGAGCGCGCTGAAGATATACCAGGCCGACTGCTCGCCGTTGTCCTCGTCGCCGTGGTAGCCCTGGCCGATCTCGCTGCCGGTGTAGAGGCGGGCGAGCACCTCGCGGACCTTCTCCTGGGTCTTCCAGGGCTGTCCGGCCGCGTCGTACATGTAGGTGGCGTGGTGCGCGACCTGGTTGCTGTGGCCGTACATGCCCATCCGGACGTCGCGGGCCTCGGTCATCTCATGGATGACGCCGCTGTAGGAACCCTTGAACTCGGGGGAGGCGGTCTCCGGAGTGGAGAAGTAGGTGTCGAGCTTTTTTGCCAGCCCCGACCGCCCCCCGTAGAGGTTGGCCAGGCCCCGGCTGTCCTGCGGGGCGGTGAAGGCGTAGCCCCAGCCGTTGGTCTCGGTGTAGTCGTAGCCCCAGATCCGGGGGTCGTACTTCTCGGACGGCACCCGCCACTTCCCGGCCGCGTCCTTGCCCTGGAAGAAGCCCGCCTTGTCGTCGAAGAGCATGACGTAGTTCTGGGCGCGGTGGAGGAAGTAGTCGGACTCCTCCTTGTAGCGGGGCTTCTTGGTCTTCTCGTACAGGGCACGGCCCATCTTCGCCAGGCCGAAGTCGTTGAGGTAGCCCTCCAGCGCCCAGGACAGGCCCTCATGGGTCTCGGTGCTGGTGTAGCCGAGGAAGGGGGAGGTGGACATGCCCTTCCGCCCCACACCCGGCGATGGCGGCACGGCGGTGGCGTTCTTGAGCGCCGCCTCGTACGCGGCCTCGGCGTCGAAGCGGACGCCCTTGAGGTACGCGTCCGCGAAGGCGACGTCCGAGCTGGTGCCGGTCATCAGGTCGGCGTAGCCGGGGGAGGACCAGCGGGAGATCCAGCCGCCGTCCTTGTACTGCTGGACGAAGCCGTCGACCATCGTGCCCGCGCGCTTCGGGGTCAGCAGCGAGTAGGCGGGCCAGGTGGTGCGGTAGGTGTCCCAGAAGCCGTTGTTGACGTACACCTTGCCGTCGACGATCTTCGCGCCGGTGCGGGTCGGGGTGTTCTCGCCGACGGCGGGGGAGAAGGGGCTCGCGTACTGGTAGCGCGGCTTCCGCGCGGTCCCGGTGTTCTCGTAAGCGGAATTGGGATAGAGGTACAGCCGGTAGAGGCTGGAGTAGAGCGTGGTGAGTTGGTCGCGGCTGGCTCCCTCGACCTCGATACGGCCCAGGATGTCGTCCCAGGCGCTCTGGGCGCGGCGCTTGACCTGCTCGAACGACGTCGCGGCGGGGATTTCGCGCTCCAGGTTGGTCTTCGCCTGGTCGATGCCGATGAGGGAGGTGGCGAGCCGGAGGGTGACGGTGCGGTCTGCACCCGGGCGGAAGCGGAAGTAGCCGGTGACGTCCTTGCCGCCGCCTCCGGGCAGCGGGCCGCTCGCGCTGACGGGAGCGTCGAAGACGCCGTAGACGAACATCCGGGTGGCGCCGGCGGACCCTCCGCTCTTGACGTCGGACCAGCCGGTGACGACGCCGTGCTCGGGGTCGAGGGTGAGCCCGGCGTCGTTGTTGACGTTGTCGAAGATGACGCTCGCGTCCTCACCCGGATAGGTGAAGCGCATGACCGCCGCGTGGTCGGTGGGAGCGATCTCGGCCTTGAGGCCGTTCTCGAACGTCACGCCGTAGCCGTACGGCCGGGCCGTCTCCTTGTCGTGGCGGAAGGGGAGCGCGCGGGCGGTGCGGGAGGCGTCCGGGGTGCCGGCCGCGGTGGACGGCATCACCTGGAAGGTCCCCCGGTCGCCCATCCACGGGCTCGGCTCATGGCTCGCGCCGAACGCCTGGATGGTGGGGAGGTTGTCGTCGTTGTTGGCGCGGGCGTACTGGTAGAGCCAGTCGGTGGAGCCCGCGTTGGTCATCGGCGTCCAGAAGTTGAAGCCACCCGGGACGGCCGTCGCGGGGAAGTTGTTGCCGCGCGAGAAGCTGCCGCTGGAGTTCGTGCCGCGGGTGGTCACCGCGTAGTCGGAGAGGTGCTTCAGGGGCTTCTCGGGCGCCTTGGGGGCGAGGGAGATGTCGTCCACCCAGCCGCGGAACTTCGCCGGGCCCGCGGGGGAGTCGTAGGCGACGAGGATCCGGTCGACGGTCTTGCCCGCCGCGACGGCCCCGATCCGGGCTTCCTTGTGGTTCCACTGGTTGACGTACAGCGTCTTGGAGGCCGCCTGGCCCTGGGGGCTCATCCGCGCCCCGTGCTGGTCCACCGCGCCGGGCAGCTCGCTCAGATAGGTGCCGTCGGTGAAGGCGAGGTCGACGGAGACATGGGTGGCGGGATAGCTCAGGTCGGTCTCGGTCATCGACGGGAAGATCCGGTACGAGAGCAGGGTGTCGCGGGTGACGGCCGTGTTCGCGTCGAAGACCTTGTTGTACGAGTACGCCCGGCCGTCCGGCTTGTGGTTGCCCGCGTAGCGCAGGGCGTGGGTGCCGGTGAAGCCCGCGTTCCCCTTGGCGGTGGGGGAACCGGAGGGGCCCCGGTCGACCAGGCTGCGCATGTCGGCGGGGGCGGGCGGGCTGGTGTTGCCGTCTCCGAACTGCATCTCGGCGAGCTGGGTGGCGTCCGCTCCCTTGTTGCGGGTGATCTCCAGGCGGAAGTGGCGGTAGGCGGCGGCGCCCTCGACGGAGAACTCCCGGGTCTGGTGGCGCTCGCCGAACGCCTCGTCCTTACGGGTGTCCAGCGTGGTCCAGTCGGAGCCGTCGGCGGAGCCCTTGAGCGTCCAGTCGGCCGGGTCGCGTTCCTCGACGTCGTTGGCGGAGGTGAGGGCGTAGCGGACGACGGCGACGGGCTCGGAGAGGTCGAATTCGAGCCATGGCGTCCGGTCGAACGCGAGCCACTTGGTGTTGACCTCGCCGTCGACCAGGTTCTCCTTGGTCTCGCCCGCGTCGGCGTATTCGCTGCTCGCCCGGATCTCGGTGACCTTGTCGGTCACGTTCCCCGGGATGCCGGAGGTGTAGCCGCCGTCGACCCCGTCGGCCTTCTCGCCGCCGCCCGGGGTGGTCTCGACGGTGTTGCGCCAGTCGGGCTGCGGATCGTCCGCTTCGAAGGACGAGGCGAACCGCGTCCCTGCGCGGTCCGAGGCCGCATCGGGGACGTGCGGAACGGCGGTCGCCGCGCCCTGGGCGGTCGCGGCCAGCAGAGCGGCCGCCACCAGGGCGGCCGCTCGGCTTAAGCGAGGTCTGCGTCTGAGCCGTCTCTGTCGCATACTCGGCCTCTCAACGAGTCTGACAACGTTGTCGATTGGGTGGGGCAGGGAGGTACGCCAGAGATAAGTAGGACGTTTTGGGGAGCGTGGTGTCAAGGTGACGGCCGTGCGTAACCCGTGCGGGTGAGCACCGCCTGGGGGCGTCCGCGCAGTCGGGGCGTTGGATCAGCCTGCGGCCCGTCAAGGGGCGCCTTTCGGGCGGGGTCCGGGGGCGGACTGCTCGGACGGCGCCCGACGACGCGGCGTCAGGGGAGCGCCTCCCGGCGGTGGCTGGGGGCGCGTACCGGGCGTCGAGGGTCCCACACCGCCGTGCGGACACCCCCTGGCACTCCATGCGAGTGATCTTGGGGTGGCGACCGCGCGACGCGGGCCGCACCCGCGCCGGGATGCGGCCCCTGCCCATGACGGCCGGTCAATAATCCATCAGCGGATGCGTCAGCCGGGAGAGTCGGACTTGGTGGCCATCGACAGACGGCACTTCTTCGCCTTCTTGGAGGAGTCCGCCTGGAGGGCGGAGACCTTGACGGTCTTGTCGGAGTTCGCCGGCACCGAGACGTCGGACTCGGTGCCCGTGGTCACGACCTCGTCGGAGCTGTCCACGAACCCGACGAGGAGGAAGTAATAGGCCGTGGAGGAGCTGGAGTTGCTGATTTTCACATTGGCGTACGGCTTGCCGTCCGAGCTCCAGCCGCATGTGCCCATCTTGGCGTCCGCCGATATCAGCCCGGAGCCGCCGGTCGGCCCGTCCGAGGGGGTGTCGGTGGGGTCTTCGGTGGGCTCCTCGGTCGGCTCCTCCGTCGGTTCCACCGGGAGCCGGGCCATGCCCTTGCCGATCGCGGCGCCGCCCTTGGAGTCCCCGGCCGGAGAGCCGCCTCTGTCGGTGCCACAGCCCGCGGAGAGGGCGAGTGTCGCGGCCACGACAACGCTGGTGGCGAGGGGGAGCTGCTTCCGGGTCACGAGGACCGCCTCTCGGGGATCGCGCGCACGCCTGAGTGCCGTACGGGCTGGGCCCCCCACGGTATGTCGGACAGGTCTCAACTCGGGAAAGATGCCACCCCGATGACCTCTCGATCTTGCCCTCTCGATGCCCAGTGGACTATACCTGTCGCCCCAGGGGGGAGGCCGCGCCGCGGCCGTGCCGAGCGGGCCTCGGCGGTTCTGAGCCCTCCCTGTGCACACCCAGCAATTCCGCTTCACGCTTCAACTGACCCGCGGTGTCGGGCCCCTCGCCCGGAGGCGAGCATGTACGGGAGACCGTTACACCGCCTGAGTCCTGACGAAGGCGAGGACTTGAGCATGGGATCCACCTCAGATTTCGGTCGGCGTGACCTGATCAAGCGGTCGGCGGCCCTCGGGCTGATCACCGTGCCCGCGATGAGTGTGCTCTCCGCCTGTGCCAGCGGCGGCGACGACAACGAGAAGAAGGTCGACAAGGGCGAGAAGAGCGCCAAGAACCCGCTCGCCGTCAACGCGAGCGCACCGCTCGACGTCGTCATCTTCGACGGCGGCTTCGGCCAGAAGTACGCCAAGGACGCCGAGGCGGAGTTCGTCAAGGCGTACCCGAAGACCAAGGGCAAGATCAAGCACGCCGCGACGCAGAAGATCCAGACCGTGCTCCAGCCGCGGTTCAACGGCGGTACCCCGCCGGACCTCGTCGACAACTCCGGTGCCGAGCAGATGGACTTCGGCACCCTGGTCAGCAAGAACCAGCTGACCGACCTCACCCCGCTGCTCGACGCGCCCTCCCTCGACGACCCGAACAAGACGGTGCGCGAGACGCTGCGCCCCGGCGTCGTCGAGATGGGGCAGTTCGACGGCAAGCCGGTGTGGATCCTCTACTACGCGTACACCGTCTACGGCGTCTGGTACTCCAAGACCAACCTGGCGAAGCTCGACGCGGAGTACCCGGAGACCTGGGACGACATGCTCAAGGTCTGCGAGAAGGCCAAGAAGAAGGGCGTCGCGGGCTGGACGTACCCGGGCAAGTTCCCGTACTACCTGCCGTTCAGCCTCTACCCCTTCATCGCCAAGATCGGCGGTAAGGGCGTCCTGGACTCGATCGACAATCTGGAGCCGAACGCCTGGAAGGACCCGGCCGTGAAGGCCGCCTTCGAGGCGTACTACGAGCTCTACAAGAAGGGCTACATCCTCAAGGGCACCCCGGGGCTGACCCACATCGAGTCGCAGACCGCCTGGAACGAGGGCAAGGCGCTGTTCATCCCGAACGGCTCCTGGGTGGAGAACGAGGCGAAGAAGACCACGCCGAAGGACTTCCAGATGGCGGTGGCCGCGCCCTCCAGCCTCGACAAGAGCGACAAGATGCCGTTCGGCACCCTCTGGGCCTCCGGCGGTGAGCCCTTCATCGTGCCGAAGGCGGCCAAGAACCCCGAGGGCGGCATGGAGCTGCTGCGGATCATGCTCGGCGAGAAGTCGACCAAGAACTTCGTCCAGCAGGTCTCCTCACTCTCCTCGCTCAACGGCGGCACCGACGGGCTGAGCCTGCCGTCGGGTCTGTCGTCGGCCCAGGCGGCGCTGGAGAAGGCCGGCAAGAACGTGGTCAACCCGCGCATCCAGGACTGGTACGTGACGCTGGAGAAGCAGCAGATCGGCGTGGGCGCGCTGGGCGAGATGATGGCGGGCCGGATGACTCCGGCCGAGGCGATCAAGAAGTGCCAGAAGTTCGCCGACGACACGGCGAAGGACGACGCCGTCAAGAAGTACAAGCACGTCTGACCGAGGCACATCTGATGGGATTCGATGCGTCACCGGCGGCATTATCCGCGAGGGAAGTCCGAGGTCGGTAGAAATGCAGCATGGTAAGTACCGGTTCATCGCGGGGTTCCTGGCCCTGCCGGTGATCCTTTACGCGGTCTTCGTGATCTCGCCGTTCGTCCAGGCCATCTACTATTCGTTCACGGACTGGACGGGCCTGAGCTCCGACTTCAAGATGGTCGGATTCAGGAACTACGACTGGCTGCTGCATGACGACCTCTTCTGGAAAGCGGTCGGGCACAATGTTCTGCTGCTGCTGATCGTGCCGCTGGTGACGCTCGGGCTCGGACTTTTCTTCGCCTTCATGCTCAATGTCGGCGGCCGCGGGAGAAAGAACGCGGCCGTCACGGGCGTGCGCGGGTCGAGCGTCTACAAGGTGATCTATTTCTTTCCGCAGGTGCTGTCGATCGCGATCGTCGCCCTGCTGTTCCAGTTCACCTACAACCCGCGCAACGGCGCTCTCAACGCCTTCCTCGGCGGGATCGGCCTGGACGCGCTCCAGCAGGAGTGGCTGGCCGATCCGAAGATCGCGCTGTGGTGCCTCATGGCCGTCATGGTCTGGAGCAATGTCGGCTTCTACGTCGTCCTCTTCTCCGCCGGGATGAGTTCCATCCCGAGGGACTTCTACGAGGCAGCGCTGCTCGACGGCGCCAACCGCGTGAACACCTTCTTCCGGATCACCGTGCCGCTGCTGTGGGACACGGTCCAGACCGGCTGGATCTACATGGGCATCATCGCCCTCGACGCGTTCGCCGTCGTGCAGATCATGACGGTGGGGCCGGGCGGACCGGCCGACTCCACCCAGGTGCTGGGCTACTACGTCTACACCAAGACCTTCCACGACGGGCAGGCCGGACGGGCGACCACGATCGGCGTCGCGATGCTGATCGTCACCCTGATCTTCGCGGTCGTCGTGGGCAGGCTCGGCCGACGCGATCGGCTGGAGTACTGATGCCGGGGCCCACGACCGCGCCCGCCGCCGCGCCCGCGGCCGCACCTGCGAACCACCGCTCGACCGCCGACCTGGGGGGACCACAGTGACCTCGCAAGCAGAGCCCTCGGAACTCCCCGGCGTCACCAAGGAGGACGAGCCACCGCTCGCCGGGCCCGTCGCCAAGCGGCCGCCGCGCTTCACCCCCGAGGGGCGGCTCGGCAGCGAGGGCAAGGTCCTCAACGTCTTCTCGCACGGCATGCTGGTGATCTGGGGGCTGCTCGTCACCATGCCGCTGCTGTGGGCGGTGATGAGCAGCCTCAAGACCGACAAGGAGATCTTCACCTCGCCGTGGGGGCTGCCCTCCGCGCTGCACTTCGACAACTGGTCGCGTGCCTGGGGCAAGTCGAACATCGGCGACTTCTTCCTCAACACCGTTCTGGTGGTGGGCTGTTCGCTGCTCGGCACGATGCTGCTGGGGGCGATGGCGGCGTATGTGCTGGCCCGGTTCGAATTCCCCGGGAAGCGCGTCGTCTACTTCATGTTCGTCGGCGGGATGAGCTTTCCCATCATCCTGGCGCTGGTGCCGCTGTTCTTCGTCATGAAGAACATGAGCCTGCTCAACACCTTCCACGGGCTGATTCTGGTCTATATCGCCTATTCGCTGCCGTTCACCGTCTTCTTCCTCACCTCCTTCTTCAAGACCCTGCCCACCTCGGTGGCGGAAGCGGCACTGATCGACGGCGCGTCCCACACCCGGACGTTCTTCCAGGTCATGCTGCCGATGGCGAAGCCCGGGCTGATCAGCGTCGGCATCTTCAATTTCCTCGGCCAGTGGAACCAGTACATGCTGCCCACGGTGCTCAACACGGACGAGGACAAGCGGGTGCTCACCCAGGGTCTTGTGCAGCTCGCGGCCAGCCAGCAATACAAGGGGGACTGGTCGGCGCTGTTCGCCGGGCTGGTACTGGCGATGCTTCCGGTGCTCGCGGCCTACATCGTCTTCCAGCGCCAGGTCCAGACCGGGCTGACCGCCGGAGCGCTCAAATAAAATTCCCCATACCCTCTCTTATGTGAACGAAGCAAATGGCATGTCGAGGGCTTGACGTGGCACGAGCGAAGCGGCTCAGCTTAGAGTTCACATGTTGGAGACAAGCCGGGCCCCATCGCTGCGGCCCGGCCGGCGGAGCGGCCGGCGTGCCGCCCGTGAAGGCGGGAGTGGATGGGCGTGGAGACTCCGGGATCGCAGTCGTCGCTGCACCGGGCCAATCTCGAGCGGGTGGTCCGTGCGGTGCGCATGGCGGGCTCGCTGACCCAGGCGGAGATCGCCCGGTCCACCGGGCTGTCCGCGGCCACGGTCTCCAACATCGTGCGCGAGCTGAAGGACGGCGGAACGGTCGAGGTCACGCCCACCTCGGCGGGCGGCCGCCGGGCGCGCAGCGTCTCGCTCAGCGGGGACGCGGGCATCGTCGTGGGCGTGGATTTCGGTCATACGCACCTCCGGGTCGCGGTCGGGAACCTCGCCCACCAGGTCCTGGCCGAGGAGGCGGAGCCACTGGATGTGGACGCCTCCTCCGCGCAGGGCCTGGACCGGGCGGAGCAGCTGGTCAGCCGGCTGATCACGAGCACCGGCCTGAGTCAGGGCAAGGTCGTCGGCGTCGGCCTCGGCGTCCCGGCCCCGATAGACGTGGAGACCGGCACGCTCGGCTCGACCGCGATCCTGCCGGGCTGGGCGGGCACCAATCCGCGCGACGACCTGGCCGAGCGGCTCGGGGTGCCGGTGCACGTGGACAACGACGCCAACCTGGGCGCGCTCGGCGAGCTGGTGTGGGGCTCCGGGCGCGGGGTCGCCGACCTCGCGTACATCAAGGTCGCCGATGGCGTCGGCGCGGGGCTGGTGATCAGCGGCCAGATCTACCGCGGCCCGGGCGGCACGGCGGGCGAGATCGGCCACATCACCCTCGACGAGTCGGGCCCGGTGTGCCGCTGCGGCAACCGCGGCTGTCTGGAGACCTTCGCCGCGGCCCGCTACGTCCTGCCGCTGCTGCACTCCGCCCACGGCACGGACCTCACCATCGAGCGCATGGTGCAGCTCGCCCGGGACGGCGACCCCGGCTGCCGCCGGGTGATCGCGGACGTCGGTCGGCACATCGGCAGCGGCGTGGCGAACCTGTGCAATCTGATCAACCCCAGCCGCATGGTGCTGGGCGGCCACCTCGCCGAGGCGGGGGAGCTGGTGCTGGGCCCGATCCGCGAGTCGGTCGCGCGGTACGCGATTCCGAGCGCCGCCCGTCAGCTGGCCGTGATGCCCGGGGCGCTCGGCGGCCGGGCCGAGGTGCTGGGCGCCCTCGCGCTGGTGCTGAGCGAGATGGGCGACTCGACGCTGCTTGAGGGCGCGCTGTCGGCGGGCACCCCGGCGCTCGCCTGAGCCACCGCCGTACGCCGGACAGCCTGCCCTGACACCCTGACGCGCCGCGTGCCCCCGGAGGACCTTTCCCGTGTCCTCGGGGGCATTTCGCGTGCCCTCGTGGCCATCTCGGAACCGCCCGGACTGCGTTCACTCAGATAACGAATGGCACCGTTGCCATCTCGTTAAGGATTTACTTCTTGACGTCATGACGGCACCGGAGTTGACTTCACGCCACCTCGGCCGCAATGACGCGGCCTCGTCAGGGAGGTCACCCCCTTATGAACGCAACGATGCGTCGCGTCGCCATTGCCACCGCCGTCGTATCGATGGCCGCCTCGCTCGCCGCTTGTGGTTCGGCGAAAGAAGCCGACGGCAAGGGCGAAAAGAAGAAGAAGTCGGGTCCGCTGACCATCGGGCTCCTGCTGCCCGAGGACCAGACGGCGAGATACGAGAACTTCGACCGGCCCTTGATCAAGAAGAAGATTCTGGCCGACTGCGCCGACTGCAAGATTCAGTACGTCAACGCCAAGTCGGACCCCGCGGTCCAGCAGCAGCAGGTCGACTCCATGATCACAAAGAAGGTCGACGTCATCATTCTGGATTCGGTCGACTCCAAGTCCATTGGCGGCTCGGTCAAGAAGGCCGCCGAGGCGCACATCCCTGTCGTCGCCTACGACCGGCTGGCCGAGGGTCCGGTGTCCGCGTACACGTCCTTCGACAACGAGACGGTCGGCAAGGTCCAGGGCGAGGCGCTGCTGAAGGGCCTGGGGAAGAAGGCCAAGGACGGCAAGATCGTCATGCTCAACGGCTGGGAGGCCGACCCCAACGCCGCCATGTTCAAGAAGGGCGCGCTCTCGGTCCTCAAGGGCAAGGTGGACATCGGCAAGTCGTACGACGTCGACCGCTGGCTGGCCGAGGAGGCCAACAAGGCCATGACGGGAGCCATTTCCTCCCTGGGCAAGGACAACATCGTCGGCGTCTACTCCGCCAACGACAGCATGGCGGGCGGCGCGATCACCGCGCTCAAGAGCGGTGGCGTCAAGCCGCTGCCTCCGGTCACCGGTCAGGACGCCGAACTCGCCGGTGTGCAGCGGGTGGTGAGCGGCGAGCAGTACATGAGCGTCTACAAGTCCTACGTGGCGGAGGCGACCGCGGCCGCGAAGATGGCCATCGCCCTCGGCCGCGGTGAGAAGGCCGGCGGGACCAGCACGGTCGACAGCCCGACCACCAAGGACATCCCGGCCACGCTCATCCCCCCGGTCTCGCTGACCAAGGACAACATCAAGAGCACCGTCATCAAGGACGGCCTGTACACGGTCAACCAGATCTGCTCGGCGAAGCTGAAGGCCGCCTGCGACGCGGCCGGGCTCAAGTAGCCTCGCCCGCCGGACCGGAGCGGGCCGCCGTGACCACACCGGCGGCCCGCCCGCCACACCCCCAACACCCCCGTCCGAGGGGAGAGTTCTCTCCCCTCCGTCACACAGCAGGGCCCGCCCCTGCCCGGAACGGAGATGGCCATCGTGGGATACGAACCCGTGTTGGCGTTGCGCGGGATCTCCAAGCGGTTCGGCGCCGTCCAGGCGCTCACCGACATCCACCTGGAGGTCAGCGCCGGTGAAGTGGTCGCCCTGGTGGGCGACAACGGCGCCGGAAAGTCGACCCTCGTCAAGGCGATCGCCGGAGTCGGCCCCGCCGACGAGGGCGTCCTCGAATGGCAGGGCAGGCCCGTCGAGATCACCCGGCCGCACGACGCCCAGGAGCTGGGCATCGCGACGGTGTATCAGGACCTCGCCCTGTGCGACAACATCGACGTCGTCGGCAACCTCTTCCTCGGCCGCGAGATCCTGCGCGCCGGGGTGCTGGACGAGGTCGAGATGGAGCGTCGCGCCCGCGAACTGCTCAGCACCCTGTCGATCCGCATCCCCAGCGTGCGGATCCCGATCGCCTCGCTCTCCGGCGGCCAGCGGCAGACCGTCGCCATCGCCCGCTCGATGCTGGGCGAGCCCAAGCTGGTCATCCTGGACGAGCCGACCGCAGCCCTCGGTGTCGAGCAGACCGCACAGGTCCTCGACCTGGTCGAGCGGCTGCGCGAGCGCGGCCTCGCCGTGATCCTCATCAGCCACAACATGGCCGACGTCAAGGCGGTCGCGGACCGGGTCGCGGTGCTGCGGCTGGGCCGTAACAACGGCACGTTCGACGTCCGTACCACCTCTCAAGAAGAGATCATTTCCGCCATCACCGGCGCCACGGACAACGCCGTGACCCGCCGCAAGGCGCGCAGCGGGGAGGCCGCCAAGTGAGCACCCGTCTCGACAAGACGAACGACGCCCATGGCGGGCAGGGGGCCGGCGGGGACGACGTCGGCAACAAGGCCCCGGCCGGACCGGCCGACGCCAGCCCGGTGGCCAAGGACGCCGTCACGGTGGTCGATCCTCGGCTGCTGGTGCGCCAGGAGGGCTTCAAGGGCTACCTCAACGAGTTCGCCCGCAAGATGCGCAGCGGCGACCTGGGCGCGGTCCCGGTGATCGTCGGCATCGCCATCATCTGGGCGGTCTTCCAGGCGAAGGACAGCGCCTTCCTCTCACCCAAGAACCTCTCCGACCTGTCGATCCTCATCGGCGGCACCGGCATGATCTCGGTCGGGATCGTCTTCGTGCTGCTGCTCGGCGAGATCGATCTGTCCGTCGGCTCCGTGAGCGGTCTGGCCGCGGCCACCCTCGCGGTGCTGAACGTGCGCCACGGTGTGCCCGAGGGCGTCGCGGTCGTCGCGGCGCTGGCCGCCGGTGCGGCGCTGGGCGCGGTGCACGGCTTCTTCTTCGCCAAGATCGGCGTCCCGGCGTTCGTCGTCACCCTCGCCGGTCTGCTGGCCTGGAACGGGCTGATGCTCCAGGTGCTCGGCACCACCGGCACCATCGGCATCGACGACGACAGCTTCATGCACACCCTCACCGGGCATTACTTCAGCCAGCTCATCGCCGCCTACGGCGCCGCGACCGTCGCGGTGGGCGCTTTCTTTCTCGCCCAGTTCCTGGACAGCCGGCGCCGCAAGGCGGTCGGCATACCCTCCCGGCCGCTGAGCGAGATCCTGGTGCGCACCGCCGTGCTCGCGGTGATCGCCTACGCGGCGGCCTGGCGGCTGAACGAGTACATGGGCCTGCCGCTCGCCCTGGTGATCTTCGTGGTGGTGCTGGTCGCGCTCGACTTCGTGGTGCGCCGCACCCCGTACGGGCGCAAGGTGATCGCGCTGGGCGGCAGCGTCGAGGCCGCCCGCCGCGCGGGCATCAACGTGGTCGCCGTACGGATCTCGGTGTTCGCGCTGTCCGGGCTCATGGCCGCGTTCGGCGGTCTCATGATCGCGTCCCGGATCGGCTCCGCGAGCCAGCAGGCGGGTACCGGCAACCTGCTCATGGAGGCCATCGCGGCCGCGGTCATCGGCGGCACCAGCCTCTTCGGCGGGCGTGGCTCGGTGTGGTCGGCGATGCTCGGCATGCTGGTCATCGGGTCGATCTCGTCGGGGATGAACCTGCTGGGCGTCGCGAACTCCGTGCAGTACATGATCACCGGCTCGGTGCTGCTGGCCGCCGTGGTGATCGACTCGGTGTCGCGGAGAACACAGCGCTCGGCCGGCCGGGGTTAGGAACCCCCTCTCATCAGGGAACGTCTTCGGGGCCGGGGCGTATCGACACCGCGCCCCGGAGCCGGACCGGGCCTTCACGTAGGGGAGCATTAGACTCTCGGGGGCTACTGAGAAGGCTCGATGGAGACGCTCGACAGCAAGGAGGCACGGGTGCTGCTGACCGGCATCAGGGGACCGCGCGATCTGGACCGGCTCGCCCCGGAGCAGCTGAACCAGCTGGCCGCGGAGATCCGCACCTTTCTCGTCGACGCCGTGTCCAAGACCGGAGGGCACCTCGGACCCAACCTGGGCGTGGTCGAGCTGACCATCGCCCTGCACCGGGTCTTCGAGTCGCCGAAGGACAAGGTGCTGCTGGACACCGGCCACCAGTCCTACGTCCACAAGCTGCTCACCGGGCGCCAGGACTTCTCGCGGCTCAAGAAGAAGGGCGGGCTGTCGGGTTACCCGTCGCGCGCCGAGTCGGAGCACGACGTCATCGAGAACAGCCACGCCTCCGCCGTCCTCGGCTGGGCCGAGGGCATCGCCAAGGCGAACGAGCTTCAGGGCAAGCAGGACCATGTGGTCGCGGTCATCGGGGACGGCGCGCTGACCGGCGGGATGGCCTGGGAGGCGCTGAACAACATCGCCGCCGCGAAGAACCGCCCGCTCGTCATCGTCGTGAACGACAACGAGTGGTCGTACTCGCCGACCATCGGCGGCCTCGCGAACCACCTCGCCACGCTGCGCACCACCGACGGCTACGAGCGCTTCCTGGCCCGCGGCAAGGACCTCCTGGAGCGCACCCCGGTCGTCGGCCGGCCGCTGTACGAGACGCTGCACGGCGCGAAGAAGGGGCTGAAGGACTTCATCGCCCCGCAGGGCATGTTCGAGGACCTGGGGCTGAAGTACGTCGGCCCGATCGACGGCCATGACATCGAGGCGCTGGAGTCCGCGCTGCAGCGGGCGAAGCGTTTCGGCGGCCCGGTCATCGTGCACTGCCTCACGGAGAAGGGCCGCGGCTACACCCCGGCCGAGCAGGACGAGACCGACCGTTTCCACGGCATCGGCCCGATCCACCCCGACACCGGGCTGCCGATCTCGGCGGGCGGCGCCGACTGGACCTCGGTCTTCGGCGAGGAGATGGTCAAGCTCGGCGAGGAGCGGGAGGACATCGTCGCGATCACGGCGGCGATGCTGCACCCGGTGGGCCTCACCGAGTTCGCGAAGCGGTTCCCCGAGCGGGTCTTCGACGTGGGCATCGCCGAGCAGCACGGCGCCGTCTCGGCGGCCGGTCTTGCCACCGGCGGTCTGCATCCGGTCTTCGCGGTCTACGCCACGTTCCTCAACCGCGCCTTCGACCAGGTGCTGATGGATGTGGCGCTGCACAAGTGCGGCGTCACCTTCGTCCTCGACCGTGCCGGGATCACCGGTTCGGACGGTCCTTCGCACAACGGCATGTGGGACATGTCGCTGCTCCAGGTCGTCCCCGGGCTGCGGATCGCCGCCCCGCGCGACGCCGGCCAGGTCCGCGCCCAGCTGCGGGAGGCCGTCGAGGTGGACGACGCGCCGACGGTGGTGCGGTACTCCAAGGGCGCGGTCGGCCCGGAGGTCGCCGCGGTCGGCCGGATCGGCGGCATGGACGTGCTGCGCGAGCCCGCGGAGAGCGCGGGGGACACCCCGGACGTCCTGCTGGTCTCCGTCGGCGCACTGGCCCCGATGTGCCTGGAGATCGCCGACCTTCTGGACAAGCAGGGCATTTCGGCCACGGTGGTCGACCCGCGCTGGGTCAAGCCGGTGGACGAGGAGCTTCCGGCGCTCGCCGAGCGCCACCGCGTGGTCGTCACCGTCGAGGACAACAGCCGGGTCGGCGGTGTGGGCTCCGCCATCGCGCAGGCGCTGCGGGACTCCGGCGTCGACATGCCGGTTCGCGACTTCGGCATCCCGCCGCGCTTCCTGGAGCACGCCTCGCGCAAGGAGGTCATGGCCGAGATCGGTCTGACCGCGCCGGACGTCGCCCGCCAGATCACCGGCCTGGTCTCGCGGCTCGGCGGCGGCTACGAGGACTCGTCCGGTACGGAGGAGGCGGGCGTGGCGACGCGTCCGGCGACCGCCGAGCCGGTGCGCGACTGACGGCTTCCGGCGCCAAGGGCCCCGGCCCGGACCTCCACGGTCCGGGCCGGGGCCCTTTTCTGCTCCGACCGGCTGTCTGCTCCGACCGGCCCAGCGCCGATCCCGCCTGTCCGCCCCCATCGGGTGAATCGGCGAGGCCGCCGAGTGTGCGCGCTTCGCTCCCGGGCGGTTGGCAGAACCATGACGCGCGGGGGCAGGCGTGGAGGTGTCACCGGTGAGCGATGAGGAACCAGGCGGCGACGGAGGCCGAAGCGGCCCCCGGGCCAAGGCCCGGCCGGCCTTTCTGCGGACGAAGTCGATCGAGCAGTCCATCCGGGACACCGAGGAGCCCGAGTACGCCCTCACCCGGTCGCTGTCCGCCCTGGACCTCACGGTCTTCGGCGTCGGCGTCATCATCGGCACCGGCATCTTCGTGCTCACCGGGGCCGTCGCCAGGCAGCAGGCGGGCCCCGCGACCGCGCTGGCCTTCGTGGTCGCGGGCGTGGTGTGCGCGCTGGCCGCGCTGTGCTACGCCGAGTTCGCCTCGACCCTGCCGGTGGCCGGCTCCGCGTACACCTTCTCGTACGCCTCGCTCGGCGAGCTGCCCGCCTGGATCATCGGCTGGGACCTGGTCCTGGAGTTCGCGCTCGGCACCGCCGTGGTCGCGGTCGGCTGGGCCGGCTACGTACGCTCGCTCCTGGACAACGCGGGCTGGCGGCTGCCCGCCGTGCTCTCCGGCCCCGACGCGGCGAGCGGCTTCACCTTCGACATCCTCGCCGCCGCCCTGGTGCTGGTGCTGACCGCGATCCTGGTCCTCGGCATGAAGCTGTCCGCGCGCGTCACCTCCGTCGTGGTCGCGGTGAAGGTGACCGTCGTGCTGCTCGTCATCATCGCGGGCTCCTTCTTCATCGACGCGGACAACTACCACCCCTTCGTCCCCGAGGCCCAGGGCACGGCCTCCGTCTCCGGGCTGAGGGCGCCGCTGATCGAGCTGATGGCCGGCTACCGGCCGACGAGCTTCGGTGTCGAGGGGATCTTCACCGCCGCCGCCGTGGTCTTCTTCGCGTTCATCGGCTTCGACGTCGTGGCCACGGCGGCGGAGGAGACCAGGAACCCGCAGCACGACATGCCGCGCGGCATCCTCGGCTCGCTCTTCATCTGCACCGCGCTCTATGTCGCGGTGTCCATCGTGGTCACCGGCATGGAGAAGTACTCGCGGCTGTCGATCGACGCCCCGCTCGCCGACGCCTTCAAGGCGACCGGACATCCCTTCTACGCGGGCCTCATCAGCTTCGGCGCGGCGGTCGGACTCACCACCGTGTGCATGATCCTGCTGCTGGGCCAGACCCGGGTCTTCTTCGCGATGAGCCGCGACGGGCTGCTGCCCCGGGTCTTCGCCAAGGTGCACCCGCGGTACGGCACGCCGTACCGCTCGACGGTCCTGCTGGGCGTCATCATCGCCGTGGTCTCGGGGTTCACCAGCATCAAGGCGCTGGCGGCCCTGGTGAACATCGGCACCCTCTTCGCGTTCGTCGTCGTCGCGCTCGGCATCGTCGTCCTCCGCCGTACCCGCCCCGACCTGCACCGCGCCTTCCGTGCGCCGTGGGTGCCGGTGCTGCCGGCCGTGTCCGTGGCGGCGTCGCTGTGGCTGATGCTCAATCTGCCCGCCGAGACCTGGGTGCGGTTCGCGGTGTGGATGGTGCTGGGCGTCGTCATCTACGTCCTGTACGGGCGCAGGCACAGCCGGGAGACCGAGGCGGGCTCGCGCAACTGACGCCGCGTCCATCCCCTGATGCCTGACGCCTGACGCCGCGTCTATCCCCGGACGCTGCGGGGGCCCACGACCTCCGAGCCCAGCGCCGTCACCCGCTCCCGCAGTTCGCGGTCGGCCGTGACCACCAGACAGGGCCGCCCCGGTTCGCGCCCGGCCACCACCTCCACGATCCGGTCGTCCCCGCTCCCCGGCGCGGGCTCCACCCGTACGCCCTCCACCGGCTGCACCCCGCGCGCCGCGCCCTCCACCACCAGGACGATGTCCAGCGGCGGTTGACGGGCCCAGTCGGGGACGCCCGCGCGCTCCGGGACGCCGCTCACCGCGACCGCGCCGAGCCGGTCGCGCAGCCGCTCGGCGGCCCCGTGCCGGTCGCGCCACCAGCCGTCCGGCACCGAGCCGACCACGTTCGCTGCGTCGACGACGACAAGCCCGACGAGACCACTCATAGACCAGGCAAAATACTATGAGGGACGGGGGTTCGGAAGATCGACGCGGGAAGGTTGGCAGCGGGCCATGGCGTTGCGGTTGCTCCGCGGCAAGGACGGCAGGCTCACGGCGTACGGACTGGTGGCGGGGGGTCTCGCCCGGTGGACCGAGGATCGCCCCGGCGGACCGGACTGGACGGGCCCCTGGCCGATCCAGCTCCCCGGGCTGTCCCGGGTGACGGTCGCTCAGGGCGCCGACGGCTACGCCCATCTGGTGGGGCTCCGGCGCGTGGAGGGCAAGGACGGGCCACAGGTCGACATCGTCCACGCCACCCAGTTCCAGACCGGGCGCCCGCTCACCGCATGGCACTCCCTGGGCACCCCCCACCCCAAGGACCGCACCAAGGCGCGGCGGACCGGGCCGCCGGCGGCGGCGGTTGACGCCACGGGCGCCCTCCGCGTCTTCGTCCGCAACGCCGGGGGCGGGGTGAGCGCGCGGCGGCAGAACCCCAAGGGGGGATGGGACCGCTGGACCGACTGGAAGGGCGCGCACGTGCTGGACGGCCTGTCGGCGGCCGTGACCGCCGACGGCCGCCTCGAACTACTCGCCCCGGCCGGGAAGGGCGTCGCGCTGCGCTGGCACCAGCCCACGCCCGGCGCCGCCCCGAAGCGCGCCGAGGACGTCCCCGCCGACGCCCAGCCGGATTCGGTGTCCTCGGTGGAGACCAGCCCCGGCACTCTCACCCACTACTGGCGCGACGCCGGCAGCGGTGAGGTCCTGGCCTGGCGGCCGGACGCCCCGGCCCCCGCGCCGCTGGGCGGGGCGATGGGCACCGGCCCGGTCGCGGCGCTCCGCGCCCCGGTGGACGGCCACGACTGCACCGTCCTGGCGCACCACGACGCCGCCGACGGCCGGCTGGCCGTCGCCGCGCATCCGGCGGAGGACGAGGCGGCGGGCGTGTGGTGGACCCCGTCCGGCGACCCCGGCGCCCGGCATCCGGCGCTGGCCCTCGACGGGCGCGGGCTGGTGGTCCTGGCGGCGATGGCGCCGGACGGCGGGCTGCTGGTGGCGCGTCAGAAGACGGACGAGCGGGGCCTGGCCCTGCGCGCCTGGTCCCGGGTGGGCGGCCCGGGGCCCAAAGGCTAGGGCGTCCGGTCCGGCGGGCTAGGAGGTCCGGCCGCCGAAGACCGCGGCCACTTCGGGGATGCGGTCGATGTAGCCGTCGAGCAGCTTGCGGCCGACCGTCACCGAGTCGACCAGGGGATGGAGCGAGAACGCCTTCGTGGCGTCGGCGCGGGAGCCGGTGGTCGCGGCGCTGATGGTGAGGCGCTCGACCGCCTTGACCTGTTGCATCAGGCCGCTCTGATGAAGGTCGGGCTGGGTGACCGTGAGCGGGCGGACGCCACCCGCGTCGATGGTCACGGGCACCTCGACGACGGCGTCGTCGGGGAGCGCGGAGACGGTGGTTCCGTTGCGCACGTTGAGGATCATCGTGGCGCGTTCGTTGCGGCTGATGGCGGCCATCACCGCGAGGGCGACCCCGGCGTACCCCTGGTGGGCGGGGTCCGGCAGGAAGTTCTCGTCGGCCTGTGCCTCTCCCTGGACGGCGCCCTTGGCCTCGGCCATGTAGTTGGCGCTGCGGTCGGCGATGGTCTTCCGCCACAGCGACACGGCCGCGCCATCGGCCGCCTCGGTCACCCGCTGGTAGAACTCGCGCTGCTGGCGGGCGAGAAACTCGCCGCGGGTCTGGGGAGCGTCGAGGATGGAGCGGACGGCTTCCCGGTTGAAGTAGTAGTAGTACAGGTACTCGTTGGGGATCACACCGAGGTCGCGCAGCCACTCCTGCCCGAAGACGACGCCTTCCTCCAGGTCGCCGAGGCGTTCGCTCTCGAGCAGCCGGGGCAGGACGTCCTCGCCGTCGTGGAGGACACGGCGCATCCAGCCGAGGTGGTTGAGACCGACGTAGTCGAACTGGGCGCGGGACGGGTCCAGGCCGAGGGTCGTGGCGATGCGGCGGCCCAGCCCCGACGGGGTGTCGCAGATGCCGAGGACGCGGTCGCCGAGGACGCTCTGCATCGCTTCGGTGATCATGCCGGCCGGGTTGGTGAAGTTGATGACGTAGGCGTGCGGCGCCAGGCGCCGCACCCGGTGCGCGATGTCGAGCATGACGGGGATGGTGCGCAGCCCGTAGGCCAGGCCGCCCGGGCCGGTGGTCTCCTGGCCGAGGACGTCGAGGTCGAGGGCGACCCGCTCGTCGCACGTGCGCCCCGCGAGACCGCCCACGCGGATGGCGGCGAACACGAAGTCGCTGCCCTCCAAGGCGTCGTCGAGCGACGTGGTGACGGTCACCCGGGGCGCGTCGGCATGGCCGTCGGCGAACTGGGCGAGCACGGCGGCCATGGCCTTGAGCCGGGCCGTGTCGGTGTCGTGCAGCCACACGTCGTCGATGCGGGGGGAACCCTGATCGCGCAGCAGAGCCTGGTAGACGTACGGCACGCGGAATCCGCCGCCGCCGAGGATGGTCAACTTCATGCGAGTATTACCTTTCCGTCCGCTTCGCGGTAGAGCTGGAGCGTGTCGGGGTCGGCGCCGCTGGTGCTGATCAGGACGTCGATGTCGGAGAGCGAGCACACGCGCAGCGATCCGGTGCCGGGGAATTTGGTCTCGTCGGCGACCAGGACGACCTTCCCGGCTGTCTCGATCATGGCTTGTTTGAGGGGGGCCTCGACGGCCATGTTGTCCACCACATGGCCGCCCGGCCGCACTCCGGTGCAGCTCAGGAAGAGCAGGTCGGCGCTGACCTGACGGAGCGCCTGCTCGGTGAGGGACCCCACCAGGGACTGGTAGTTGCGGCGCAGCACGCCGCCGAGCATCACCAGTCGTACGGCGTCGTCGTCGCGGAGCTCGTCGAGCACCGCCAGGCTGCTGGTGATCACGGTGACGGGACGGCCCCGCAGCCGGCGGGCGATGGCCCGGGGCGTGGTTCCGATGTCCAGGACGATCACGCTGTCGTCCTCGACCAGCTTCACGGCTTCCTCGGCCATCGCGGTCTTCAGCGTCGCTTGGCGCGAGGCGACCACGTCGAAGGGGGCCTCGTCCGCCTCCTCGTCGACGGGCTCCACGGTGCCCCGCGGTGACATGGCCGCTCCGCCGTAGGTGCGGACCAGCTCGCCGTTACGGTCCAGCAGGGTCAGGTCCCGGCGGATCGTGGACTCGCTGACCTGCAGGTTTTCCGCGAGTTCGCGGACCGAGGCCACCCCGGTCGACCGGAGCGACTCGACGATCTTCGCGTGTCGTTTGCGTGAAGTCACGCGTTGAAGATAGCACCGCATGACCGAAGTCAGTCATACGAGGAACGAGACATTGTTGTGACTGACTGACTCTTGTCATTTGGCATATGCGGTGCTCATAGTTGAGCACTTCACCGTGGTCGCACCGGAGAGAGGCGGTTCCCCGTGCTCGACGTGCTCTTCGCCGGCGAGGTCTTCTGCGACCTCGTCTTCGGCGGCATCCCGCATCTGCCCACCCCAGGGACCGAGGTGTACGCCGACCGATTCGCCGTCTCCGCCGGAGGGACCGCCACCCGCAGCGTCGCCGCGGCCCGCCTGGGGCTGCGGACCGGGATCTTCGGCGTGATCGGCACCGACCCCTTCGGCGAGCACCTCGCCGCCCGGCTCGCGACCGAGGACAACCTGGACCTGACCTGGCTGCGCCGGGACCCCGCCGTGCACACCCCGGTCACGGTCGCGGTGCCCCAGGAGCACGACCGCGCCTTCCTCACCTACCAGGAGGAGGGGGCGCGGCGCCCCGAGGTGTGGGAGGGCGAGCTGCCCGACGTGCGCTTCCTGCACCTCGGCGTCGGGGGCCCGCTGCCCGACTGGGCGGCCGGACTCCGCGCCCGCGGCACCCGTGTGGTCGGCGGCGTCGGCTGGGACCCCACCGGCCACTGGTCACCGGAGCTGCTCACCCGGCTCGCCGAGGTCGACGTGTTCATCTGCAACGCCGTCGAGGCGATGAGCTACACCCGCACCGGCACGGTCGAGGAGGCCGTGAAGATCCTCGCCGACCACGTGCCCGATGTCGTCGTGACCGATGGCGGTCGCGGCGCGGTCGGGGTGGATGGCGGCACCGGCGAGCTGGTCCGGGCCTCCGCTCCCCGCGTGGAGGCCGTCGACCCCACCGGCGCCGGTGACGTGTTCACCGCGGGGCTGATCACCGGCCTGCACCACGGCTGGTCCCTCCCCACCCGGCTCCGCTACGCCGGACTGTGCGCCGCCCTGTCGGTGCGGAGCCTGGGCGGCGCGAGCAGCGCACCGTACCGCGAGGAGATCAACGCCTTCCTCGAACACCACCCCCGCATTCCGGACGACGCCGCCCCCTGGGGGACCGCGCCACCAGCACCAGAAGGAACCACCCATGAATGAGAGAACTCCACGGCACTCCCGTCGTCGCCTCATAGCCGCGGCGGCGCTCGCCACCGGCGTCCTGACCGGCGTCGCGGCCTGTTCCCCCGGCCCGAGCGCCGACTCCTCCTCCGCCGGCGGCACGAAGACCTCCGGCCCGGTCTCCAAGGACCCCGCCAAGGCCGGGAAGGTCACTCTCACCGAGTGGGACCAGAACACCGACCCCGGAACCGACGCCTCCACCGACGCGCTCAACAAGGCGTTCATGAAGAAGTACCCGAACGTCACCATCAAGCGCGTCTCCCGGTCCTTCTCCGACCTCAAGACCACGCTGAAGCTCGCCCTGTCCTCCAGCAACCCGCCCGACGTCGTCCAGGCGAACCAGGGCTACCCCGACATGGGCGCCTTCGTGAAGGCCCGGCTGCTCCAGCCCGTGGACCGGTATGCCAAGGCGTACGGCTGGAACAGCGCCTACCCGTCCCAGCTGCTCGACCTCAACCGGTTCACCTCCGACGGCAAGACCTGGAAGACCGGCAACCTGTACGGGGTCTCGCAGACCGGTGAGATCGTCGGCGTCTACTACAACAAGGCCAAGCTGAAGTCGCTCGGCCTGTCCGTGCCCACCACGCTCGGCAGCTTCGAGAAGGCCCTGGCCAAGTCCAAGGCGTCGGGCCTCCAGCCGCTCTCCTACGGCGACGCCGACAAGAGCCCCGGCATCCACATCTTCGGCGTCGTCCAGGCCGCCACCGCCGGCAAGACGGCGGTCCGCAAGCTCGTCTTCAACGAGGGCGGCGCCAAGTGGACGGACCCCGGCACGCTCAAGGCCGCGAGCACGCTGCGCGGCTGGGCCGACAAGGGGTACCTGGGCTCCGGCTTCAACGGTCAGAGCAAGGACCAGGCCGTCGCCTCCTTCGCCAAGGGCAAGTCCTTGTTCCTGGTGGACGGCACCTGGCAGGCGGCCGTCCTCGCCCCCAAGATGAAGAAGAACGTCGGCTTCACCGCGCTCAGCCCCGCCGCCGGGCAGCCCCCGCTCACCCAGGGCGGCGAGGGCCTGGCGTGGTCCGTGACCTCCAAGTCCAAGCACCCCGACGTGGCCGCCGCGTACATCAACTTCCTCGTCGACCACAACGGCATGAAGGTCTCCGGTGCCCACGGCAACCTGCCGGCCCTGCCGCCGGCCGAGTACAAGCCCACCCCCGGCACTGTCGACGCGGACGTTCTCACCCAGTGGAAGGGCGTGAGCGAGAAGGACGGGCTGCTTCCGTACCTCGACTACACCACCCCGACCTTCTACGACACCCTCACCGCCGCCGTGCAGGAGCTGACCGCCGGACACCTGAGCCCCAAGGCGTTCACCAGCACGCTCCAGTCCGACTACTCCTCCTTCCAGAGCAGCCGTTAGGTCCGTCCCCTATGGCCACCACCGCACCCCGCTCAAAGACCGCCAAGCACGCGGCCGGCGCCCCCACCCGGGCGCCGGCCCGGCGCCGCGGCCGCGTCATCCAGTGGAAGGGCTACCTCTACGCCCTTCCCGCCCTGGCCGTCCTCACGGCCTTCCTACTGGTCCCGCTCGGTCAGCTGGTGCAGATCTCCTTCTTCCACTGGGACGGAGTGTCCGCCTCCACGTGGGCGGGGTTCGCCAACTACACCGAGATCGCCCGCGATCCGCAGCTGCGCGTGAGCTTCCTCCATTCCTTCGTCCTGATCCTGTTCTTCTCCTTCATCCCGATCACGCTCGCCCTGATGCTCGCCGCGGTCACCACCCGCGCCGGCCGACTGCGCGGGGTCTCGGCCTTCCGGGCGATGATCTTCCTGCCGCAGGTGGTCGCCATGGTCGTGACGGCCACCGCCTGGACGGCGATCTACGCCCCCGACGGCGTCCTCAACACCGCGCTGCGCGCCATCGGACTGGAGGCGATCGCCCGCCCCTGGCTCGGTGACTTCTCCACCGCCCTGCCCGCCGTCGGACTCATCGGCACCTGGCTGGAGATCGGCCTGTGCCTGGTGCTGTTCATCGCCGGTATCGGGCAGATCCCGGCGGACCTGTACGAGGCCGCGAAGCTGGACGGGGCAGGCGCGGTACGGGAGTTCTTCGCCGTCACCCTGCCCGGGCTGCGCGGGCAGATCACCGTCGCGCTCACCCTCACCGTGATCGCCGCGCTGCGCACCTTCGACCTGGTGTACGTCGCCACCCACGGCGGCCCGGGCGACGCCACCAGCCTCCCCGCGTACGAGGTCTACAACCGGGCCTTCGGCACCAGCCAGGTGGGCTCGGCCTGCGCCATCGCCGTCGTGCTGACCGTGGTGATCCTCTGTCTCACCTTCCTGATCACCAAGCTCCAGCCACAGGAGGACGAGACATGATCTCCGGACGCGAACGCCTGCTGAACTACGCCATCCTCACCGTCTTCGCCGCGCTGGCCCTGGTGCCGCTGATCGGCGTGGTGGCGTCCGCGCTGACCCCGGCCGCGCAGTCCTCGCCCTCCTTCACCTGGCCCCACCACCTGGACTTCGGCAACTTCGCCGCCGCCTGGCGCCAGGGCCACTTCGGCACCTATCTGTCCTCCAGCGTGCTGGTGGCGGTGTCGGTGGTGCTCCTGACGTCCGTCCTGGCGATCCTGGCGGGCTTCTCGTTCGCGCACTTCGACTACCCCGGCCGGTCGCTGCTCTTCTACGTCACCCTCATCGGGCTGATGATCCCGCCCGAGGCGTTCGTCATCCCGCTGTACTTCAACCTGCGCGACACCGGGCTCACCAACTCCTACTGGTCGCTGATCCTCCCGCAGACCGCCCAGTCCCTCGCCTTCAGCGTCTTCTGGATGCGCAACTTCTTCCGCTCGGTGCCGACGAGCGTCATCGAGGCGGCGCGCCTGGACGGGGCGTCCGACTGGGGGCTGCTGTGGCGGATCCTGGTGCCCACCAGCCGTCCGGCGCTGCTGACGATGGCGATGCTGGTGTTCATGTGGACCTGGAACGAGTTCCTGCTCCCGCTGGTCATGATCACCGACGAGAACAAGCGCACCGCGCCGCTCGGCCTGGCCTTCTTCCAGAGCGAGCACACCACCCAGTACTCCCTGCTGGCGGCCGCCTCCATCATCGTGGCCCTGCCGGTCGTCGCCCTGTATGTCTTCCTCCAGCGGCACTTCATCTCCGGCATGCTCTCCGGCGCGGTGAAGGGCTGAAAGACACCGGGCGCCGGGCGGGACCCAGCCCGCCCGGCGCCCGGGCATCTCACGCGGTGCGGCTTACGCGGGGACGCTCGCGACCCCAGGGGCCAGGAACCGCTTCCCGTTCACCCGCTCCGAGACGCCCTCACGGTCCAGGTACGGCGTGAGGCCGCCCAGGTGGAAGGGCCAGCCGGCGCCGGTGATCAGGCACAGGTCGATGTCCTGCGCCTCGGCGACGACGCCCTCGTCCAGCATCAGGCCGATCTCCTGCGCGACGGCGTCCAGCACCCGGTCGCGCACCTGCTCCTCCGTCAGGACCGTGCCGCCCTGCTGGAGCAGCGCGGCGACCTCCGGGTCCAGCTCCGGCTTGCCGGAGTCGTAGACGTAGAAGCCGCGCTTGCCCGCCTCGACCACGCGCTTGAGGTTCTCCGAGACCGTGAAGCGGTCCGGGAAGGCGCCGTGCAGCGTCTCGGACACGTGCAGGCCGATGGCCGGGCCGACCAGCTCCAGCAGCACCAGCGGGGACATCGGCAGCCCGAGCGGCTCCACCGCGCGCTCCGCGACGTCGACCGGGGTGCCCTCGTCGATGACGTTCTGGATCTCGCCCATGAAGCGGGTCAGGATCCGGTTGACGACGAACGCCGGGGCGTCCTTCACCAGGACGGCGGTCTTCTTCAGCTTCTTGGCCACCCCGAAGGCCGTGGCCAGCGACGCGTCATCGGTCTTCTCGCCGCGGACGATCTCCAGCAGCGGCAGGATCGCGACCGGGTTGAAGAAGTGGAAGCCGACGACCCGCTCGGGGTGCTTGAGCTTCGACGCCATCTCGGACACCGACAGCGAGGAGGTGTTGGTGGCGAGGATGGCGTGCTCCGGCACGACCGCCTCGACCTCGGCGAACACCTGCTGCTTGACGCCCATCTCCTCGAAGACGGCCTCGATGACGAAGTCGGCGTCCCCGAAGGCGGCGGCCTTGTCCAGCGACCCGGTCACCGCGGCCTTGAGCCGGTTGGCCTTGTCCTGGTTGATACGGCCCTTGAGCAGCAGCTTGTCGATCTCGTCGTGGACGTAGCCGACGCCCTTGTCGACGCGCTCCTGGTCGATGTCGGTCAGCACGACCGGCACCTCCAGGCGGCGCGCGAACAGCAGCGCCAGCTGCGAGGCCATCAGCCCCGCGCCCACCACGCCGACCTTGGAGACCGGGCGGGCCAGCGACTTGTCCGGGGCGCCGGCCGGGCGCTTGGCGCGCTTCTGCACCAGGTTGAAGGCGTAGATGCCGCTGCGCAGCTCACCGCCCATGATGAGGTCGGCGAGCGCCTTCTCCTCGGCCTCGTAGCCGCGGGCGAGGTCGCCGTTGCGGGCCGCGTCGATGATCTCCAGCGCGCGGTACGCGGCCGGGGCCGCCCCGTGCACCTTGCCGTCGGCGATGGCGCGGCCGCGCACCACGGCCTCATGCCAGGCGTCGCCGCGGTCGATCTCGGGCCGGGCGATCTCGATCTCGCCCTTGAGGACGGACGCCGTCCAGATCAGCGACTGCTCCAGGAAGTCGGCGCCCTCGAACAGGGCGTCCGCGATCCCCAGCTCGTAGACCTGCTTGCCCTTGAGCTGCTTGTTCTGGTTGAGCGAGTTCTCGATGATGACCGAGACCGCGCGGTCCGCGCCGATCAGGTTCGGCAGCAGGGTGCAGCCGCCCCAGCCGGGGACCAGGCCGAGGAACACCTCGGGCAGCGAGAACGCGGGCAGCGCGGCCGAGACGGTGCGGTAGGCGCAGTGCAGGCCGACCTCGACGCCGCCGCCCATCGCCGCGCCGTTGTAGTACGCGAAGGTGGGCACGGCGAGCGTGGACAGCCGCTTGAAGACATCGTGGCCGCCCTTGCCGATGGCGAGCGCGTCCTCGTGGCGCTTCAGCAGCTCCACGCCCTTGAGGTCGGCGCCGACGGCGAAGATGAACGGCTTGCCGGTGATGCCGACGCCGGTGATCTCGCCGTCCGCTGCCTCCTTCTCCACCTGGTCGATCGCCGCGTTCAGATTGGCGAGCGAGGCCGGGCCGAAGGTGGTCGGCTTGGTGTGGTCCAGGCCGTTGTCCAGGGTGATGAGCGCGAAACGGCCCGCGTCCTGGGGGAGGTCGAGGTGGCGGACGTGCGCCTGCGTCACGACCTCGTCCGGGAACAGCTCGGCCGCTCCCTTGAGAAGCTCTGCGGTGGTAGTCACTTGTTCCCCTCGAAGTGCGGGTTCTCCCAGATCACGGTGCCCCCCATGCCGAAACCGATGCACATGGTGGTGATGCCGTAGCGGACTTCCGGCTGCTCCTCGAACTGCCGCGCCAGCTGCGTCATCAGGCGGACGCCGGAGGAGGCGAGCGGGTGGCCGAAGGCGATCGCGCCGCCGTACTGGTTGACGCGCGGGTCGTCGTCCGCGATGCCGTAGTGGTCCAGGAACGACAGCACCTGGACGGCGAACGCCTCGTTGATCTCGAAGAGGCCGATGTCATCGATCGTCAGCCCCGCCTTGGACAGGGCCTTCTTGGTCGCCGGGACCGGGCCGTAGCCCATCACCTCGGGCTCGACGCCCGCGAAGGCGAACGACACCAGGCGCATCCTGACCGGCAGGTCCAGCTCCCGGGCGAAGTCCTCGGAGGCGACCAGGGAGGCGGTGGCGCCGTCGTTGAGCCCCGCGGAGTTGCCCGCGGTGACCCGGCCGTGCGGCCGGAACGGGGTCTTCAGCGTGGCCAGGTTCTCCAGCGTGGTGCCCGGGCGCATCGGCTCGTCGGAGGTCGCGAGCCCCCAGCCGGTCTCCCCGCCTTCGGGGGTGGTGCGGCGCACCGAGACCGGCACCAGGTCCTGCTGGATCTTGCCGTTGGCGTACGCCTTGGCGGCCTTCTCCTGGCTGCGCACGGCGAACTCGTCGGCGCGCTGCTTGGTGAGGTGCGGCAGCCGGTCGTGCAGGTTCTCCGCCGTCATGCCCATGAAGAGGGCCGACTCGTCGACCAGCTTCTCGGAGACGAAGCGCGGGTTCGGGTCGACGCCCTCGCCCATCGGGTGGCGGCCCATGTGCTCCACGCCGCCCGCGACGACCGCGTCGTACGCGCCGAAGGCGATGGAGCCCGCGGTGGCGGTGACGGCGGTCATCGCACCGGCACACATCCGGTCGATCGAGTAGCCCGGGACGGACTGCGGCAGCCCGGCCAGGATGCCCGCGGTGCGGCCGATGGTCAGGCCCTGGTCCCCGATCTGGGTGGTCGCGGCGACGGCCACCTCGTCGATGCGCTCAGGCGGCAGGTCCGGGTTGCGTCGCAGCAGCTCCCGGATGCACTTGACGACCAGGTCGTCGGCGCGGGTCTCGTGGTAGATGCCCTTCGGGCCCGCCTTGCCGAACGGGGTACGGACGCCGTCGACGAAGACGACGTCCCTAGCGGTACGAGGCACGTTGGCTCTCCTCCAGGTGCGGGATGGCACTGCTGCGGGCACGCCATCGGCGCGCCTCCACACCCTCATGCTACTTATGAGTAACCACGCTGCCCAGTCTTCGCCGCCGTAGCGTCGAAGGTCACAGGTCACACGTAGGGCGTGTCCGCACAGTCCCGCCGGGCCCGCGACGCCTGGCACGCTCCCCCAGCTACCGCTGGGAGGTACCCCCTGACGCCGCGGGCTGACCCGACGCGACTGTGCGGACACGCCCTGAACGGACCGGCGGCCGAGGCCGCCGGTCCACGCGCGTCACATCACGCCGGGGGTCACGCCGACTCCGTCCCCAGGGCGCCGGTCAGGACCGTTGAGACCTGGTCGATCTGCCAGGGACGGGCGCCATGAGCGGCGAGAACGTCCGCCACCGCGGCCGTCGTCGGCTCCGCCGGGGGCTCCCAGCACAGCCGCCGGACCGTGTCCGGGGCGATCAGGTTCTCCTGCGGCAGGTTCAGCCGTTCGGCGAGCGCCGTCACCGCCGTGCGGGCCGCCGAGAGCCGGGCCGCCGCGGCGGGATCCTTGTCGGCCCAGGCGCGCGGCGGGGGCGGGCCGGCCACCGGCTGGCCGGGCTGCGGAAGTTCGGCCTCCGGCAGCTCCCTGGCCCGGTCCACCGCGGCCTGCCACTGCTCCAGCTGGCGGCGGCTCATCCGGTGGCCGAAGCCGCTGAGCGCGGACAGCGCCCGGACGTTCACCGGCAGCGCCAGCGCGGCCTCCACGATCGCCGCGTCCCCCAGCACCTTGCCGGGCGACACGTCGCGGCGCTGGGCGATCCGGTCCCGGGCCGTCCACAGCTCGCGCACCACGGCCATCTGCCGTCGTCGTCTCACCTTGTGCATCCCCGACGTACGCCGCCAGGGGTCCTTGCGGGGCGGGGCGGGCGGGGCCGCGGCGATGGCCGCGAACTCCTGGTGGGCCCACTCCAGCTTCCCCTGCCGGGTCAGCTCCTCCTCCAGCGCGTCGCGCAGGTCGACCAGCAGCTCCACGTCGAGCGCGGCGTAATGCAGCCACGGCTCGGGCAGCGGGCGGGTCGACCAGTCGACGGCCGAATGCCCCTTCTCCAGCGCGTAGCCGAGGATGTTCTCGACCATGGCGCCGAGCCCCACCCGGGCGAACCCGGCCAGCCGGCCCGCGAGTTCGGTGTCGAACAGCCGGTCCGGGACCATGCCTATGTCACGCAGACACGGCAGATCCTGGGTCGCGGCGTGCAGCACCCACTCGGCGTCGGCGATGGCGGCCCCCAGCCCCGACAGGTCGGGGCAGCCGACGGGGTCGATCAGTGCGGTCCCCGCTCCGGCCCGGCGCAGCTGGACCAGATAGGCCCGCTGTCCGTAGCGGTAGCCGGAGGCGCGCTCGGCGTCGACGGCGACGGGGCCGTGTCCCGCGGCGAAGGCCGCGACGACCTCGGCGAGCGCGTCCGGGTCGGCAGTGACGGGCGGAATGCCCTCACGCGGCTCCAGCAAGGGGACCGGCGCCGGGGGGAGGTCGTCCGGGGGAGCGCCCCCGGTGGTTCGCAGTGTCGTCTCGTCTGCGGTCTCTTGGGCGTCGGTCACCTGTCAAGGGTAGCTGTGTACGGCGAGTACACAGGCGCCCGTCGACGGAACGTTCCGTCGACGGGCGCCTGTGTGGTGCGCGGCGGGTGATCCCCGCCGTGGGGCTCAGTGGATGATGCCGGTACGCAGCGCGACCGCGACCATGCCGGCCCGGTCGCCGGTGCCGAGCTTGCGGGCGATGCGGGCGAGGTGGCTCTTGACGGTGAGTGCGGACAGGCCCATCGAGACGCCGATGGCCTTGTTGGACTGGCCCTCCGCAACCAGCCTCAGCACCTCGACCTCGCGTCCCGACAGCTCCCGGTAGCCACCCGGGTGACCGGGGGCGCCCGGCGGGCGGCGGTGCATCCGGGCGGCGGCGGCGCCGATGGGGGCGGCGCCGGGACGGCCCGGGATGCCCAGGTTGGTGCGGGTGCCGGTGACGACGTAGCCCTTGACGCCGCCGGCCAGTGCGTTGCGCACCGCGCCGATGTCGTCGGCGGCGGAGAGGGCAAGGCCGTTCGGCCAGCCCGCGGCGCGGGTCTCGGACAGCAGGGTGAGGCCGGAGCCGTCGGGGAGGTGGACGTCGGCGACGCAGATGTCGCGCGGGTTGCCGATACGGGGGCGGGCCTCCGCGACGGACGACGCCTCGATGACGTCGCGCACCCCGAGGGCCCACAGGTGACGGGTGACGGTGGAACGAACGCGGGGGTCGGCGACGACGACCATGGCCGTCGGCTTGTTCGGGCGATAGGCGACCAGGCTGGACGGTTGCTCGAGGAGAACAGACACCAGGCCTCCTGGGAAGTGGTGGGACGGGTCACCACTCCTTCGGCACCGATACGGTCCAGCTTTAGGGAATGATCACGATTTGGTGAGTAACAATTCGGGCAATCTCGGTCAGACGGGGTTGCCCGAGCGGCGGAAGCGCGCAGTGGCCCCCTGTATCGGGGCCCGCTCAGCGGGGCTGGGGTCCGCGGCGCTGGGGGAGGGAGACCACGCCCGCCTCCGTCGTCCCGGCCGGGGGCAGACCGGCGATCTGGCACAGCAGATCGCACCAGGCCGCCAGGTGCGCCCCGGTGTCCGGTACGCCCAGCGGCTCCGCGACCGCCTCGTCCGCCCGCTCCGGGTGGGCCGGCTCGGGTGACGGGTGGTCCGACGGCGTCCAGGAGGCCCGGATCTCGATCCGGGTCGACGGCTCCCGCTCCCCGATCCCGCCGAAGTAGTGGGAGCTGGCGCGTGTCACCGTGCCGCTGGGCTCCGAGCAGGCGAGCCCGCGCGCCTCCAGCGCGCCGGTGAGCCACGACCAGCACACCTCCGGCAGCAGGGGATCCGCCGCGATCTCCGGCTCCAGGTCGGCGTGGATCAGCGTGACCAGCCGGAAGGTACCGCGCCAGGCGTCGTGGCCCGCCGGGTCGTGCAGCAGGATGAGCCGGCCCTCGGCCAGCTCCTCCTCGTCGTCGGCGGTGGCGTCCGCGACCACCGCTTCGAGTGCGTACGAGAACGGCGCCAGGCGGCGCGGTGGTGGGGTCGGGTCGAGCTCCACCTCGGGCCGCACCCGTACCGCGCGCAGACCGGCGACCGCGCGCCGGAAGGCGAGCGGGGCGCCCTCCCCGCCCGCGTCCGGGCCGTCAGCACCGTCAGCACCGTTCGAGAGGTGTCCTTGAACCGCTGCCATGCCCGGAAGACTAGGCGCATCGAGGGCTCCAACCGGGGAGGAACACCCGGGTTGGCGGGTCACTCGTTCGGCCCGTGCGAAGATTTGGTGCATGAGCGCCACAGAGCGGCCCTCGGGCCAGCAGCAGACCGGCCGCCCGGCGGCGAACCCCTGCGCCGATTCGGCCTTCCTCCGGGCCTGTCGACGCGAACCGGTGCCGCACACCCCGGTGTGGTTCATGCGGCAGGCGGGGCGCTCGCTGCCGGAGTACCGCAAGGTCCGTGAGGGCACCGCCATGCTGGAGTCCTGCATGCGCCCCGACCTGGTCACGGAGATCACGCTGCAGCCGGTGCGCCGTCATGGCGTGGACGCGGCGATCTACTTCAGCGACATCGTGGTGCCGCTCAAGGCGATCGGGCTCGACCTCGACATCAAGCCCGGTGTCGGCCCCGTCGTGGAGCGCCCGATCCGCAGCCGGGCGGATCTGGAGCGGCTGCGTCCGCTCGACCCGGACGATGTGAAGTACGTCACCGAGGCGGTCGGGTCGCTCGTCGGCGAGCTGGGCGCCACCCCCCTCATCGGCTTCGCGGGCGCGCCCTTCACGCTCGCCAGCTATCTGGTCGAGGGCGGCCCGTCGCGCAACCACGAGCACACCAAGGCGCTCATGTACGGCGCCCCCGAGCTGTGGGCCGAGCTGCTCGACCGGCTCGCGGACATCACCGCGACCTTCCTGAAGGTGCAGATCGAGGCGGGTGCCTCGGCCGTGCAGCTCTTCGACTCCTGGGTCGGCGCCCTGGCCCCGGCCGACTACCGCCGTAGCGTGATGCCCGCCTCCGCGAAGGTCTTCGAGGCCGTCGCCGGGTACGGCGTGCCGCGCATCCACTTCGGCGTCGGCACCGGTGAACTCCTCGGCCTGCTCGGCGAGGCGGGCGCGGACGTCGTCGGCGCCGACTGGCGGGTGCCGCTGGACGAGGCCGCCCGGCGGGTGGGCCCCGGCAAGGCGATTCAGGGCAACCTCGACCCGGCCGTGCTGTTCGCGCCGCGCGAGGCGGTGGAGGCCAAGGCGGCCGAGGTGCTGGACGCGGCCCGGGGTCTCGAAGGGCACATCTTCAACCTCGGCCACGGCGTGCTGCCCACCACCGACCCGGAGGCCCTGACCCGGCTCGTCGAGTACGTCCACACCCGCACCGCGCGCTGAAGCCCGGGCGGCGGCGCCCGCTGTGCCCTAGCGGTCCGCCGCCTCCCGTACGACGGCAGCCGCCTTGCGCGCCGCCACCTGCACCGGGTCCCACACCGGGGAGAACGGCGGGGCGTACCCCAGGTCCAGCGACGCCACCTGCTCGACCGTCATCCCGGCGGTCAGCGCGACCGCCGCGATGTCCACGCGCTTGCCGGCGCCCTCCCGGCCGACGATCTGCGTGCCGAGTAGCCGCCCCGTGCGGCGCTCGGCGAGCATCTTCACCGTCATCGGGCGGGCGTCGGGGTAGTACCCGGCGCGGCTGGTCGACTCGGCGGTGACGGTGTGGAAGCGCAGCCCCACCTCCTCCGCCTGGGCCTCCAGCAGCCCGGTGCGGGCGATCTCCAGATCGCAGACCTTGCTGACCGCGGTGCCGACCACACCGGGGAACGTCGCATAGCCGCCACCGATATTGGTGCCGATGACCTGGCCCTGCTTGTTGGCGTGGGTGCCCAGCGGGATGTGCCGGGTGCGGCCGGACACCTGGTCCAGGACCTCCACGCAGTCGCCGCCCGCCCAGATGTTGGTGTGGCCGCGCACCCGCATGGCCAGGTCGGTGAGCAGCCCGCCCGACTCGCCCAGCGGCAGCCCCGCCTCCCGGGCGAGCCCGGTCTCGGGGGCCACCCCGAGGCCCAGGACGACCAGCTGGGCGGGGTATTCGCTGACCTTGGTGGCCACCCCGCGCACCCGACCGTCCTCGCCGGTCAGCACCTCGGCGACCTCCGCGCCGGTCACGGTGTCGATGCCGAGCCCGGTCATCGCCTCCCGCACCAGCCGTCCCATGTCGGGGTCGAGGGTGGCCATCGGCTGTTCGCCGCGCTCCAGGACGGTGACCCGGCAGCCGCGGCGGGTGAGCGCCTCGGCCATCTCCACCCCGATGTATCCGGCGCCGACCACGACCGCCCGCTCGACCGTCCGGCCCTCCAGGGTCTCCAGCAGCGCCCGCCCGTCGTCCAGGGTCTGCACCCCGTGCACCCCGGGCGCGTCGATACCGGGCATGTCGGGGCGGCGCGGGCGGGCGCCGGTGGCGATGACCAGGTCGTCGAAGCCGTGCCAGCGCTCGGCGCCGCCGTCCAGGTCCCGGACCCGGACCCGCTGCCCGGCGACGTCGATCTCGGTGACCTCGCTCCGTAGCCGGACGTCGATACCGCGCCCGCGGTGCGCCTCCGGGGTGCGGGCGACGAGGTCGTCGGGGCCGTTCACCAGGCCCCCGGCCCAGTACGGGATGCCGCAGGCCGAATACGACGTGAAGTGACCGCGCTCGAAGGCCAGGATCTCCAGCTCGCCCCGCTTGCTGAGCCTGCGCGCCCGGGACGCGGCGGACATCCCCGCCGCATCGCCCCCGATGACCACCATCCGCCGTGCCGCCGCCATCGAATCCGCCCCTTCGCCGCCGTATGTCATGGTCCGTCGGGTACCACGCTACGAGCGCGCCATGGGCTCGCGGACCAGGACGTACAGAACAGCACTCGTGAGGAGCCCGCCGCCGCATCGGCGGCGGGCTGCCCGCTCGCGTGCGGTCAGAGGCGGATCGGGAGGTGGGCGGGGCCTCGCAGGCTCAGCAGACCGTTCCAGCGGACCTCGCCCGCCTGCTCCAGGCCGGGGAAGCGGCGGATCAGTTCCCCGATGGCGATCCGTCCCTGGATCCGGGCGAGCGCCCCGCCGACGCAGTAGTGGGCGCCGCCGCCGAAGGAGAGGTGGCGGCGCGCGTTCTCGCGGTCCAGCCGCAGCCGGTCGGCGTCCGGGCCCCAGAATTCCTCGTCACGGTTGGCGCCGGCCAGGCTCGCGAGGACGATCGAGCCGGCCGGGATGTCGTGTCCCGCGACCCGGTGGGGACGAAGGGTGATACGTCGGGCGAGATGGACCGGTGGTTCGTACCGGAGCAGTTCCTCGATCGCGTTCCGGTCCAGCTCGGGAGCGCCGCGCAGGAGGCTGAGCTGGTCGGGATGGCGCAGCAGTGCGAGGATCCCGCCGGAGAGCAGGTTCACGGTCGTCTCGTAGCCGGCGACGTAGATCATGGCGACCTGGGCCACCAGCTCGTCGTGGCTGAGCCGGTCGCCGCCGTCCTCGGCATCGATGAGGGCGGTGAGCAGGTCGTCGCCGCGGTCCTGGCGCTTGCGGGAGATCGCGTCGGAGACCAGCTCCAGCAACTCGGCGTCGGCGGCCTCGATGTCGGCCTTCCCGCCGGAGCCGGCGCCGGGCTCTCCCAGCCGGATGAGCAGACTGGTCAGCTCGCGCAGGCGCACGGTGTCGATCTTCGGCATCCCGAGGATCCGGGTGATCACGGCGAACGGCAGCGGGAACGCGAAGGCGTCGACCAGGTCCCCGCCCCCGGCGCGGCCCAGGTCGTCCAGCGCCTTGTCGACCAGGTCGCGCACCACCGGCTCGATGCCGTTCATCGCCCGGGGGGTGAATGCCTGGGAGACGAGTTTGCGCAGTCTGGTGTGGTGCGGGGGGTCCTGGTCGATCAGTGCGAGCCCCTTGAGGCGTGGTGGGCGGGCGGGGCCGGCGGAGCCCCCCGCGTTGCGCTTGTCGACGGAGAGGTCCGCGCGCAGCAGCGCCTCCACGTCCTCGTACCGGGAGACCATCCAGAACCCGCCCGGATGCTCGTGCACCGGCGCGTGACGGCGCACCTCGGCGTAGTGGGGGTGCGGGTCCTCCATGAATCCGTCGGAAAGCGGGTTGAACATGACCGGCATCGGGCGTATCGCGCCGCTCATCGCGTATGTCCTCTCGTCATGTGTATCGGTAGGGATGGGCATCGGCTCAGGCCGGGCGGGCCCGTCCGCGCCTGTGCGCCGCCGCGGCGAGGGCGCCGACGGCCAGGGCCACGCCGACGGCGGCGCCCTTGCGCAGGCCCGTGCCGGAGGGCCGGGAGGGTGGCGCGGGGGCCGGGGAAGGGGCAATCACCCGGGGGTACGGCTCCACGGCCGCCGCGTAGCGTTGTCGGCAGACCTCGGCGATCCGCGCACGCCGCTCGGGCGCCAGCGCGGACAGGCGCTCCAGGAACATCGCCTCGTACCGGTCGACCTCGCGCCGAAGCTCGGTGGCGGCCGCGTCGCCGAAGAGCTCCACGAAGGCGGCATACACGTTCAAGGTGCCTGACGCGACGTCCCGCTCGTAGTGCCGGAGGTCGTTCGCTATGTCCGCGAGCACCTCCACCGGCCAGAGCAGGTCCCGGGTCGCGGGGTCCATCGGACGCCCGCGCAGGGCGAAGGACATGGCACGCAACAGGCGTACGTCGGTGGGCCGCAGCTCGACCATGGCGAGGGTGTCGTCCCGGGTGACGGTCCCGCGCGATGTGGCGCCGTTCTCCAGGCGGATGAACCGCTCCGCCTCGTCGACCAGGAACGCCACGTCCTCGTTCCACGCGCCCAGCGCACGCAGTACCTTCTCGAACGCCCTCTTGTAGGTGTGGAACGACTCGTAGTCGCTGTTGCGCACGGCATCGAGGTCCACCGCCGCATTGCGTTCGGCCAGGGAGTCGACGCGATAGACCAGGTACTCGACGCCGAGCAGCACGGGCGTCAGCCGCAGGCGCTGCCGACGCGGCACCTCGTCCACCACGTAGTACATCCGCAGGACGTAGTCCCGCACGATGCCCGCGGCCTTTCCCAGGGGAGTCGCCGCCAGGCAGGAGCTGTTCATCATGCTTCCTTTCCGAAGGTGTTCGGGGAGCGGGCGTCGACGCGCCAGGCGACGGCGAAGCCGACCGCGAGCCCCAGCAGCGCGCCGCCCGCGACATCGGCGGCGTGGTGGGCGTCGGCCAGGACGCGGGAGATCCCGACAGCCGCCGCACAGAGCGGGCCCACGACCAGGCACAGCCACCACAGCGGCGTGCCGGTGCGCATCACCACCAGCAGCACCACGAGCAGGAGCGTCGCGGAGGCCATGTGGCCGGACGGGAAACTGAACCCGGCGTCGGGGGGTGTGCCGTCGGCCGGGACCGGGAGCGGCCGCCCCACCACAGGTTCGAGCAGCATCTCCGCCGCGAACTGCGCGGTGAGGCCGGCGAGCACCCACAGGGCGGCGCCGAACCGGCGACGGCGCAGCAACACGCCGAGGACTGCCGCCAGGCCGGCCCCGAGCAGCGCCGAGCCGACCAGGTCGGCCCTCCCGCCGGCGCCGGGCCAGGGCCCGTCCGACGTGCCGAGTGCGAGGTCGGCGAGTGCCCGGACATCGGCGTCGACCGCGCTGATGGCGTCGCTTCCGGAAGCCACCAGCGCGGTCAGCAGGACGAACGCCACCGCCGAGACCGCCGATCCGACGAGGGGTCTCAGAGCCTGCGCCAGGGCGACATGCCGGCGGCGCGGATACTGCGGTGGAGCAGAACGCAGTAGGCGGCGTCGAGCAGGAACGTCCATCCGTACATCACGTTGATCAGTGGCGTCAGCGGATACGAACGGTGGCCCAGCGATTTCCGCAGGAAGTCGGACCAGCTCGTCGGCCAGGTCCGTTGCGGTGAGGTGGTGACGGTGAGCGCCGTGGCGATCCAGGCGCACAGCGTGCCCAGCCACTTGCCCAGGGCGATGTACATCGACTGGCCCGCGGGCGATCCGCGGTCCTCCAGCATCTTGATGTACAGGATCGACATCATGAGGTTGATGCCGAACCCGGTGTACTCCCCGTCGGGATCCGCCAGATCGATGAACGCGTAGTAGTTGACCGGCAGGGCGATGGCCAGGAACAGCCCGAACATCGGGCGGAAGTACTTGCCCAGGGCGCTGTTCGGGAACTGCGCCGCGCCGTACTTCCACGCCTGCCAAGCGATCACCGCGTCGACCAGGAAGCCGAAGATGCTCGCGGTGTGGAAGTAGTCCCCCAACGGGTCCAGGAGGAAACCGTAGGCGAACTCCCAGGTGAGATTGGCGCAGAGGGCGGCGAGCGGCACGCCGAAGGTCTGGTCGGCGAAGCCCCGGTAGACGATCGCCACGTAGGCGACCAGCCATCCGACCACGCACAACATGCCGAACAGGACGACGGCGCTCGACACCCCCTCGGCCGCGCTCTCCTGCTCGTGCCGTTCGGCCGCGGGGTCCGGGTAGTCGCCCCAGGCGGGGGCGCAGTGGCGCGTGTACGCGTGGTGGAGCCGCTCGCGATCCGCGGGTTCGAGGGATTGCAGGCGTTTCTCGAACTGTGCCCGGAAATCATCCACTTCGTCGCGGAGTCGCTCCGCCGCCGTGTCCCCGTAGGTCTCGACGAAGGCGGCGTAGATGTTGGTGCGCTTGACCGTGTCGGTGCCGGCGGCGTACTGCGTCACGTCCGATGCGACGTAGGCCAGGGTCTCGGCGGGCCGGAGTGCCTCGCGGAGCGCCTCGTCGCCGTGGCGGTCCCAGGGGCGGCCGAGGTCGCGGACGACGCGGAGCTCGGTGGGAGCCAGTTCCATGAGCCGCCGCAACTGGTGGGGTTCCGCCGCGCCCTGCCGGACCGCGTATTCCGTTTCGGCGAGTTCCGCGATGTCCTGATGCGCGCGCGCTCCATCGGGAATGCGGGCGCAGAGCCGCGCCAGAACCCTTTCGATGCAGGCGTCCCGAAACACTATCAGATGTCCGAATAGATTCCCCCCCACGGGCTCCGGGGCGAGTGCCGCGAGACGGCCGCGTTTCATCGCGAATGTCAGGTAGCGCGCCGTCAGGCGCACCGGCGTGGCGCGAAGTTGCCGTTTCAGGGACGACCCGAGGACGGGGCGGTGGATGCCCTCGCTGACCGCGACCTCGGTGGAACGCCGTATCGGTGGGGCGACTTGGGTGACGACCGAGGTCAGCACCTGTTTGGCGCGCTGAGAAGCCGGCAGTCTCATCAGAGTTCCTATCCTGCTCAATCCAGCCTCCTAGAGCCGAATCCCGCGTGGGCCGTCCGATCGCCGGACGCACAACCGCCTTAACGGAATCGGTAGTTCCGGGTTGCGATTACCCGAACAGATGATGAACATGGTGTACCATAATGATCCGCACGGCCCAGGCTTACTTGCAAGACCTGTCGCACAGGTCTGACGCTTTTCGTCGTTGAATGTTGCCCATGCCGCTCCTCGTGGATATGGTCAACGGTCAAACCACGGGGGTTTGCGATGGACGTCGTTTTAGGGCACTTACTGTCGACCGAAGAGGCCGATGGGTTATGCGCAGCAGCTCGGACCGCCCTGGCCGCCCAAGGCCTTCCCGCGAATCCTTCTTTCTATGAGGGACTGGAAGAGTATGTCCCTCGAATACCCGAGTCAATTCGCGCGGTACTGAGGCAATTTCGGGAATCGCCCTCGCTGTGCGCGCTGCGCATCTCGGGGGTGCGCGTCGACCCCGAACGCTGCGGGCCGACCCCGCTCTCCTGGCAGGAAGCACTCGACACCAGTCGCCAGGATCTGGAGGAGGCGCAACTGGCGCTCCTGGCGTCCTGTCTGGGCGAGGTCTTCGCGTGGCCGACCATCCAGCGGGGCCGGATGGTGCAGAACCTGATCCCGGTCGAGAGCGATCGGGAGGAGCAGAGCGGTCATGGCTCGGTCACCCTGGAGTGGCACACCGAGGACGGCTTCCACCAGGGTCGATGCCGCTATCTGGCGCTCCTCGGCATCAGGAACCCCGATCAGGTGCCCACCACGCTCGGCAGCGTCCACGACCTGCGGCTGGCCGAGCGTCACCGATCCGTGCTCGGCGAGCGACGCTTTCTGATCCGCCCGGACCTGGAGCATCTGCGTCAACTGGCCGAGTTCGCGCCCGGGAGCGAGATACTCCGGCGCGCGCACGAGATGAACGAGAACCCTGACCCGGTCGCCCTCTTGTTCGGCGATCCCGAGGCTCCCTACCTGCGGATCGACGGGCCCTACACGACCGCGCTGCTCGGCGACGACGAGGCCGCCGAGGCACTGGCCGCGATCGTCGACGAGCTGAACCGCGCCCAGCGGGACGTGGTGGTCGGCGAGGGGGACGTGCTGATCGTGGACAACTACCGTGCCGTGCACGGCCGACGGGCCTTTCGGCCGCGGTTCGACGGTACGGACCGCTGGTTGAAGCGGATGAGCGTGGCCGGCACTTCGCCGGCCGAGGCGAGGGCGGAAATGAGCGCACGGGCGTTCTGAACGGACCGGACGGGCACCGGTCGTCGCATCCTGCCGTGAACCGGCATCATCAGCGCCGTCCGGTCAACCGCTCGGCCGCGGGTCGCCCGGTCAATCGATGAATCGCACAGCGAATCCATAGGGGGGAATGAGCGCTCGTGTCCTTCACAGTTGACAACACCCAAATGGAAGCCAGCTTTCCGGTATCGATGGAGAACTTTCGCCGCCAGGTGAACGAAAAGCTGCGCTCCTCCGTGGACTCGGTGGAACCGCCTCGGCTGCGCGAGGCGATGGCCTATTCGTTGCTGGCCGACGGAAAGCGTATTCGGCCGACTCTATGCCTGTTGACCTTCGAGATCTTCGCCACCGATGTCGCGCTCGCTCTCCCCACCGCCTGCGCCCTGGAGATGCTGCACACCGCGTCGCTCATCCACGACGACCTGCCGTCCATGGACAACGACGATTTCCGCCGCGGCAGTCCTTCCAACCATCGCGTATTCGGCGAGGGTATGGCTTTGCTGGCGGGCGACGCGCTGCTCGCCTACGCCCTGGAGTTCATCCTCCAGAACGCCGGAGCGCTGCGTCAGGAGAAACTCCTGGGCGTCATGGCCAAACTCATCGAAGTGGTCGGCCCGTCCGGTCTGTCCGGCGGCCAGGCGATCGACCTCTATTGCCAAGGACGCGAGGAAGTCGACGCGTGGACCGTGGAGGAGATGCACATCAAGAAGACGGGTGCGCTGATCGAGGCTGCCGTGGTCACCGGGGCGATACTGGGAGGGGCTTCGCAGGACGACATAGCCCGTCTCACGACCTACGCGAGGAACCTCGGACTCGCCTATCAGATCGTCGACGACATACTCGACGAGACGTCGAGCTTCGACGAGTTCGGCAAGGAAGTCGGCCAGGACCGGGCCGCGGGCAAATGGACGTATCCCCGGCTGATGGGGGTGGAGAAGGCCCGCGAGCGGGCACGTGAACTGATCACGCGGGCGGTGGCGCAGCTCGACGGGTTCGGCGAGCGCGCGTCGATGCTCCGGTGGGCCGCCCAGGTCGTCCACGACCGGGCCGCGGCGTGATCGGCGCGGACGGCTCCCGGGAGGAGCTGGAGACGAGCCCGGCCTCGGCCGTCCCGCCGAATCCCGCCGGGGCGAACATCGCCGCCTCGTGGTACGCCGCGATCAGGGGTTCGCGTCTGGACAAGAAGCCACACCGGATGCGGCTCTTCGGGCGCGAGGTGGTGCTGTGGCGTGATCGACGAGGGGTGGCGCGCTGTGTCGCGGCGCACTGCCCGCACCAGGGCGCCAACCTGGGGCTCGGGGACGTCGTCGACGGTGAACTGCGCTGCCCCTTCCACCATTGGCGGTTCGACGGGAACGGCGTCTGCTCCGCCATTCCGGGGCTCTCGCGCATCCCGACGACCGCGCGAACGCGGTCCTACCCCACCCGAGAGGCCCACGGGTTCGTCTGGGTGTGGTACGGCACCGCCGAACCCCTTTTCGAACTGCCGGAGTTCCCGGCCCTGTCCGACCGCCCCCGTCGTTACGTCGGCTTCACCTACGACGACGCGACGACCGGGACGATCCGGCAACTGCTGGAGAACGCCGTCGACCACCAGCACTTCAGCGCGCTGCACGGACTGGATCTGGACGGGGTGGAGTTCCGCGTCCTGACCGAGCAGTCCGAAGCGGCGGACAACGGCCCGCCGCTGTCGCGGGACGACGCCTGGTTCGGCGTCTGGTTCTCCGGCCGGCCGTGGCGGCCGCCCCTGCGCCGCGCGCCGCTCGCGTGGCTCACCGGTGTCGTCTCCACCTTCGCGATGGGCCGCCGCATGCAGCTGCTGGTCGACGGGTGGCCGGGCGGACAGCGGTTCACGGCGTACGTGGACGGCACCGAGGTCTACAAAGTGATCATGGGGATCGTCCCCGAGGGGGACCGGGTCACCCGGCAGGTCGGCTGGGCGGGGGTGCGCCGTACCGGACGATGGCACCGCACCCTCTTCAACTACGCCCTGTTCTGGGTCCAGAACCGCGCGGGGACCTTCCAGGACGTGCCCGTCTACGACTCGACCCGCAACGCCCAGCCCACGGTCTACGTGCGCTACGACAACGGGCTGCTCCGGTTCCGCCGCTACTACCAGTCGTGGGTCGACCGCGCGACGGACGGAAGGGCCGGCTCATGAGTCTGGCCCCGGTGCGGGGACAACCGCCCCGCGATCTCGAACCGCCCCGCGGTCTGGCGCGCGGGTGGTACGTGGCCGAGCGCTCCACACGGGTGGGACGACGGCCCCGAGCCGTCGTCGTGGCCGGGGTGGAGGTGGTGGTGTGGCGCGCGGGCGACGGCGCGGCCGTGGTCATGGACCGCTTCTGTCCCCACCAGGGAGCCGCCCTGGAACTGGGGCGGGTGGTGGACGGCGCGCTGCGGTGCGCGTTCCACCACTGGCGGTTCGACGGCGACGGGACCTGTGTGGCCGCTCCCGCCACCCGGCGGGTGCCGCGCGGCGCCTCGGCCCGGGTCCACCCGTCCTGGGAGGGGCTCGGCTACGTCTGGACCTGGGTGGGCTCGGCGGTCCCCGAGTACCCGCCGCCGGACTTCCCCCACCTGGGCCCGGTGTCGCCGGCCCACCGGCGCTACCGGTTCGCCTTCGACACGAACGCGACGGCTCGCCGGGTCCTGGAGAACGGTTTCGACCTGCCCCACTTCCCGGTGGTCCACGGGATCGCCGACGATCTGCGGCTCACCTGGGACACCGAGGAGAACAAGCACACGATCGGGGCGCGCCTCACCACGGAGTCGATCGCACTGCCGGGCCCGCTGGTCCGGCGTCCGAGTCTGGGGCGCCTCTGTCTGCATCTGCGCTCGACGCCCTCGTACCAGGTGCTCACCTTCGAGCTGAACGACCGCCCGATGGCACACGAGTTGCTGGCCGTGACGCCGGTGGCCGAGGGCGCGACCACCATGCACGGCTGGACCGTCATGCCTCGGGCCGGGGGGCTGCTCGGCTCCGCCCCGGTCTTCTGGGCGTACCGGCTCCAGCACTGGTGGGGAACCCGGGCGGACCTGCGCATCTACCGGGACGCCGAGGAGACCGACGGCTCGGTCAACACCTCGGACGACGAGGGCGTGCTGCGGTTCCGCCAGTTCCATCGCCGCTGGACGGGGAGGGGGACGGAGTGAGGGGGCGACCGGGACCGAAGGGGAGACGACAGCGGACCGTTGAGGAGGGGGCCGGATGAGGCACAGGACGGTTGAGCGGAGGACGGCGTCGGCACGGCCGGTCACGAACCTCGCCTCGGGCTGGTACGTCGCGCTCCCTTCGGCGGAGCTGCGGCGCGGGCCGCGCCGGACCACCCTGTTCGGGGACGCCTGCGTCGCCTGGCGGGGCGAGGACGGCCGGGCCCATGTGCAGGGCGCGATCTGCCCGCACGCGGGGGCCGCCCTGTACGGCGGAAAGGTGGTCGACGGAGCGCTCGAATGCCCCTTCCACCGATGGCGGTTCGACGAGTCGGGAGCGTGCGTGTTCGTGCCGGGGCGGCGCCCGCCGGCCCGGGCCGCCGTCACCTCGCTGCCCACACGCGAGTGTTCGGGCTATGTGTGGGTCTGGTACGGGAACGGGCCGCCGCGCTATGAACCGCCGGACCTGCCGGACCTTCGGGCGCGGCGGTTTCCGAGCACCCGGAGCTTCCGGCTGGCCGATCCGACCAGGGCCACCACCCGGCGGATTCTGGAGAACACCTACGACCCGGACCACTTGGTGGCCCTGCACGGACTGACGGTGGCCGGGGACGCCCGCATCACGTTCCCGGCCGCGCGGGAGAGTGCGGACGCCGACCCGGAGGAGCGCTGCGACGCGACCTTGACCTGGCCCTCGTACCGGGGCGTGCTGGGCACGGTGTCGAACGTGTTCGGGCTCAACGCCGACGAGTTCACTCTGCGGCTGCGGGGCTGGGCGAGCTGCCAGGAGATCGAGTACTTCGCGGACGGCCGGCGCCTGTACCGGATGGTCCTGGCCGTCACCCCGATCGGGGAGCACCGGAGCATCCAGCACATCAGCGCCGCTGTTGACGCCGACGGTACGGGGATCCTGGGACGGCTGCGCGCGCTCGTCCACCGTGCCGAGGTACAGGTGGCAGCCCGCCAGGACCTTCCGATCTTCGACACCCTGCTGCCGGGCGACCGGCACGGCATCTATGTGCCCGGGGACGAGGCGGTCCGGCGGTTCCGGCGGTTCTACCAACAGTGGGTGGAGTTGGCGCAACGTGGCTGAGGGCGTCATGGATCTGGTCGAAGCCGCCGAGCTGCCCGTGGAACGGGTCGGGGGCAAGGCGAAGGGGCTGGGCCGGCTGATGGCGGCGGGGTTCCCGGTGCCGCCCGGCTTCTGCCTCCCGGTGGATGTCTTCGCCGCCTCGGCGGGCCGGGAGGAGGACGGGGGGAGCGCCGGCGGGTCGGGGCTCCTCCCCGACGCGGTCGCGGAGGTACGAGCGCGCTGGGAGTCCCTGCACGCGCCGCACGGCGTCGCCGTGCGGTCCTCGGCCACCAGCGAGGACGGTGTGGCGAGCAGCGCGGCCGGTCAGTACGAGAGCGTGCTCGGTGTCCGTACCTTCGAGGAGCTGCTGGCCGCCGTCGGCCGGTGCCAGCGGTCCCGGCACTCCGCCGCCGCCGAGGTCTACCGGGGCCGGATCGGCCTGGCCGACGAGGCCCCGGCGATGGCCGTCGTGGTGCAGGCGATGGTGGCCCCCACCTGGGCCGGGGTGGTGTTCACAGCGGAGGCCCCGGTCGCGGAAGCCCATCACCTGGTCCTCGTGGAGGCGGTTGAGGGGCTCGGCACGCAGCTCGTCGACGGGGTGGTGGAGCCGAACCGGGCGGCGTTCTCCCGGAACGACCCGCACGCGCCCGCGTTCAGCACCGCGTTCGGGGAGCGGATGGGCGGGACGGAGGGGCGGACGGGCCCCCTCCGCTCGCTGGTGCGGACGGCGCTGGCCGTGGAAAGAGCGCTGGGCGGACCGCAGGACATCGAGTGGGCCCTGGACGACACCGGACTCCACCTGTTGCAGGCCCGTCCGATCACCGCCGCCGTCCCGCGGCCGACGCAGTTCGGCGACTGGGTGAGCGAGGTCCCCGGGGCGCGGTGGGCCCGGATGAGCATCTGCGACTCATGGTTGTCCGATCCGCTTTCCCCGCTCTTCGCGACCACCCTGTTCCCGACGCTGATCGACCGGTGGGCGACCAACTGGGGCGGTCCGCCCGAACGACGGACGCGGAGCCCGCTGATCCCGGAGCCGATGCACGGGACCGTCAACGGGTTCGCCTATCTGCGGTTCGACTTCCCCCTCTCCCGATACCCCCTGCGCACCCTGCGGCTCACCGCGCGCTGGCTGGGCTTCCACCTCTCGCCCGTGGAGCGCCGCTGGCGCGGCGAGGTGCTGCCCGCGCTCCGGGACGGCCTGGCGGGGGTGCGGGATACGCCGCTCGCCGACCTCGCGTCGGCCGAGGTGCTGCGGCGGATCCGAACCGTCGAGGAGCTGAGCGCCCGCTACTGGGCGGTGATCGGTGGCCTCGCCTGGCACTGGAACACCACCGAGTGGCTGCTGGCGGCGGTCCTGGCACGCAGCGGCCGCCGCACCGCGGGGATCACGGCCGGGGCCCTGCTCGTGGGCGGGGACCGGCTTGCCCACCAGGCCGATCGTGCCCTGGACCGGGTCGCGGCGGCGGCCCCGGAGGAAGAGGAGCAGCTGCTCCGTGAGTACCTGCGGCGATTCGGCCATCTGGTGTACAGCCTCGACCTGGCCGAGCCCACCGCGGTCGACGATCCCTCGATGCTTCGCTCGGTGATAGCCGACCGCCGCCGCGGCGGCGGCGAACCGGGCGCCGGGGCGCCGGTGCCGGGTCCCGGCGGCGCCACCGACCTGGCCCGCCGGCTCGGGCACGGGCCACTCGGCCGGTTGCGGCGCGGAGTCCACCGGTGGGCGAACCACTGGAGCGGCGTACGGGACGAGGCGCTGCACTACTTCACGCTGGGCTGGCCGTTCATGCGGGCCGGATATCTCGAACTCGGTCACCGGCTGGTGCGCGCGGGACTGCTCACCGCCGCCGATGACGTCTTCTACCTGACGGGAGAGGAGCTGAGCGGCTGGGTGAGCGGGCACGCGGGCGACGCACGCTGGCCCGACCTGGTGCGCGAGCGCCGTCTGCGACGTCAATGGCAGCGGCGGCTCAACCCGCCCGATGTGGTCCCCGCCGACGCGCGGATCATGCTCTTCGGGACGGACATCACGTCCCTGGCCCTGTTCGGGGTCGAGCGGCGGGAGGAACGGGACGGCGAGCTGAGCGGGTCGGCGGTGAGCCCGGGGAACTACACGGGCCGGGCCCGGGTGATCCACGAGATCGCGGAGGCGGACGCTCTGGAGAAGGGCGAGGTCCTCGTCGTACGTCAGGTGACACCGGCGTGGGCCCCGCTCCTGGCCCGCGCCGGCGCGGTGGTGGCCGACGTCGGGGGTGCGCTCTCGCACGGCTCGGTGGTGGCGCGCGAGTACGGCATCCCGGCGGTGATGGGGGTCCGGGCCGCGACCTCGCGGATCGTCACCGGGAACGTGCTGGCCGTGGACGGCGACTCGGGCACCGTTCGGCTCATGGGGGACCTGTGACCCCAACGGAGTCCTCGGCGGAGAGCCGCAGCACGCGCGACCGGGTGATCCGGGCGCTGCTGTTCGCCGCGGTGGCCGTCAGCCTGGTGTTCACCCTGCGGGGTATGGATCCGGACCACCTGTGGAGGGAGCTGTCGGCTGCCGACCCGGGATGGCTCGCCGTGGCCGTCCTGGCCAACGTGGCCTCGCAAGTGACCCGGGCCCTCGGCTGGAACGGGCTGTTCACCGAGGCCCGGATCCGGTTCCCGCTCCTGGTACGGATCGAGTTCGCCGTCCAAGCGGCGGCGGCCGTCAGCCCCGAAGGAGTGGGCGAATTTGTCCGGGTCGGCTATCTCCTGCGCGAAGGGGTGGCCCGGACGACTACCGTCACGCTCATGCTGGTCCGCAAGTACTTCTCCAGCCTGGGTCTGGTGCCCTTCCTGGTGGTGATCTGGTGGCCGGGGAGCGGGGTGCCGGGCTGGGCGGTGGCCGTCGCCTGGGCGTACCTGGCGGTGCTGACGGTGGAGTCCGTCCTGATCGTGAGGGTCGCGCGCACCCCGTCCGCCCCGGCTCGTGAGGGCCGGCTGCGGCGGATCGTCTTCGACGCGCGCACCTCGCTCGGGACGGTGCGCCATCCGCGTGTCTTCGCGGAGGTGGGGGCGGCCGGGGTCGTCACCCGGGCGCTCGACCTCGTGGCGGCGGTGGCTGTCGCGAAGGCCCTCGACCTGCGGCTGTCGGCGGCCGTCCTGGTGCTCGTCCTGCTGTCGATCGAGGTGTCCAACATCTTGCCGACCCTGCCGGGGCAACTGGGCACCTTCGAGGCGGCCGTGCTGGGCGCGACGGCGGGCGTCCTCGGGCAGGCCGAAGGATTGGCCTTCGCGCTGGTCTTCCACGCCCAACAAGTACTTCCCCAGATCCCGCTGGGGATGATCGCGATGGCCGGCAAGTCATTTCTACGAGACCGATCGAAACGGGATGCGTCATGACCGAACTGTGGAACGCCGATACTCCCAAGGTGATTCAACTGCCCTCGGGGCGGATGATTCGGGGGCGCGGCCTCAGATATGATCTGCCGGAGGGGCAGACTCCTACGTTTGCGGTGCATTTGACCGACCATCAGCCGCCCGAGCCGCCGTGGGAGTCCTTGTGGGTCCCCTGGCGGGACTTCTGGCTTCCCGCCGACCCCATGGACGCGATGCGCAAACTCCGCGTCGCCCACGAGCGCGCCGCGAGCGAACGCGTGGAGGTCTGCTGCGGGGGCGGCATCGGACGGACTGGTACGGCACTGTCCGCGATCTGCGTCTTCGAGGGCATGGAGCCCAAGGAAGCGGTCAAGTGGGTGCGGCAGAACTATCACTCCCGTGCGGTCGAGGTGCCCTGGCAGCGGCGCTTCATCCGCCAGGTCTTCGCCGCCGCCGCCACCGGCTCGGGACGGGCGTAACCGCCTGCGAGGCGTCGGGCCGGGAAACCTGGCCCGGCGCCTCGCGGCGACCCGCACCCCCCTACGAGCGGGCGGTGGGCTCGCGGACCAGGACGTACAGAACAGCACTCGTGAGCATCAGCGCGCCGTCGATGTAGACGGCGGACGTCCAGCTGCCGTAGTGGTCGAAGAGGGTGCCGCTGAGCGCCGGGCTGATCACCGCGCCTATCTCCCCGACCAGGTTGAACAGGCCGAAGGCGGCGCCGCGCTCGGACGCGTCGGCCACATCGTTCAGCAGGGCGTGCGCCATCGGCTGGAGGGCGTTGAAGAAGAGGCTGGTGACGAAGAGCAGGACGGACATCACCAGCAGGGACGGCTTCTCCTGGGCCTGGAGATAGGCCGCGAAGACCAGCACCAGCACGCCCTGGACCACGGTGAACGCGATCAGCAGCGGCCGCCGCCCCCACCCCCGGTCCTTCGCCAGGTCCGACAGCCGGCCGCCGACCGGGAACCCGAGGATGCCCGCGCCCGCGTTGAACGTCGCGACCAGCGCCGCGTTCTGGAAGGAGCTGTGGGCGGCGTCGGCGACGATCGACACCGACCAGAAGCTGAAGAACCACAGGTTCCACATGACCGCGATGAAGGCGAAGCTGAGCAGCAGCACATTGCGGTTGCGGGAGACGGCGCCGAGCCGTGATCCGCGCCGGGCGAAGATCGCCCCGATCAGCACGAACGCGAGCACGCACTCCAGGACGGCCACGCCCCAGCTCGGCATGCCCGCCCCGTCGGCGATCAGATAGACCGCCATGACGGCCGCGCACAGCACCGCCGAGATCCCCAGCAGCCGCAGCGTGGAGCCGGTGGCTTTCAGCGGGCCGCCGATGCGGCGCATGTAGACCGTGGTGATCCAGCCGAACGCCAGCGTCGCACCGCCCAGCACCAGGAACGGCATCCGCCAGGCGTCCTCGTGGCCGAACACCTGGGCGCCCCAGTCGATGAGATAGGGCGTGCTGATGGTCGCGATCGTCAGCCCGATCGACAGCCCGGTGATGGCGACGCCCATGCCGAGGCCGGCCTTCGCGGGCGGGGTGCGCTGGGCGATCAGCGAGCGGTCGTTGGAGTAGAAGACGCCCTCGCCGAGACCGGTCAGCACCCGCAGGACGACGAACGCGATCAGCCCGCTCACCACGCCGCTGGCCAGGGTCGCCACCCCCGCCCACAGCAGCGAGACGGCGAGCATCGTGCGGTGCCCGAAGCGGTCCCCGAGATAGCCGCCGGGGAACTGGGTGAGCATGTAGCCCGCGAAGAAGAGGCTGCCGATCAGACCGCCGAGGGCATGCGGATGGCCGGCGGAGCCGAGCATGCCGTGGTCGTTCTCGATCAGCCAGGTCACCACCGGGCCGGTGAGGGTGCGGTCGGCGTAGGAGAAGAGCCAGCCGCCCAGCAGCATGGCCCACAGCGTGTGATAGGGCTGCCAGCCGCGGGGTGAGGCCGTCCGCTCCCGCGTGGCGGTGTCCTCGGTGGTCACTTCGGGCGCCCCCTCGGGCGTTGGGTTTCCAGCGCGGAGCGCGATGTGCCCCACAGAATGTGGCGTGAACGGACCCCCGGCAAGGGGCAGTTCCAGGTCTTCCGTCAGCCGGAAACCTCGGCAAGCGACTCTTGCCCCCAGGCGGCGGCGAGGGTACGGGATATGCCGTGGGCGGCGACCCGCACCGCGGGTATCAGCCCCGGCGCCCGCCCCTCAGCGGCCGGGACTACCACCGACAGCGAGGCCACCACCTCCCCGCGCGGCCCCCGCACCGGGGCGGCGATGGACAGCCCGTCCATGGTGATCTGCCGGTCGCTGACGGCGATCCCGGTGCGCCGCACCTCGGCGAGCGTGGCCCGGAGCCGCGCCGGGTCCTGGATGGTCCGCTCGGTGAAGCGGCGCATCGGCCGGGCGCACACCCGCTCGCCCAGGCCCGGCGGCCCGTACGCGAGCAGCACCAGGCCGACGCCCGTGGCGTGCAGCGGCCAGCGGCTGCCGACCCGGGTGCGCACATGGACCGCGGAGCGGCCGGAGATCAGCTCGACGTAGACCACCTCCAGGCCGTCGCGCACCGCCAGCTGGACGTTCTCATGGGTGGCCTCGTACAGGTCCTCCATGAACGGCAGCGCCGCCTCGCGCACCCCGACCCCGCGCGGCGACAGCGTCGCCACCTCCCACAGCCGCAGCCCGATGTGGTACGCCCCCGAGGTGTCGCGCTCCAGGGCGCCCCAGCGGGTGAGCGAGGCGACCATCCGGTGCGCGGTGGCCAGCGGCAGCCCGGCGCGCCGGGCGAGGGCGGTGAGCGACAGCGACCGGTGCGAGGCGTCGAACGCGTCCAGCACGGCTAGCACCCGGCCCGCGACCGACCGCCCGGCATCCGGCCGGCCGGCCGCGGGGTGCGCGGGGGCCGTCATGACAGCGGAAGGCCGACGTAGTTCTCGGCCAGCTCGGTGGAAGCGGTGCGGGAGGTGGCGATCCGGTCCAGCTGGGCGATCTGCAGCCGGTCCTCGAACGGTGTCTGCTCCGGGGGCCGGTGCAGGGTGTCCGTCATGAAGTACGAGAAGCGCTCGGCCTGCCACACCCGGCGCAGACACGTCTCCGAATAGCCGTCCAGCAGCTCCGTCGAGCCCGTCGTGTGGTGCTGGACCAGCGCACGGGCCAGGGTGACCACGTCACCGACGGCGAGGTTGAGGCCCTTGGCCCCGGTCGGCGGCACGATGTGCGCGGCGTCGCCCGCGAGGAAGAGGCGGCCGTGGCGCATCGGCTCCTGGACGAAACTCCGCATCGGGGTGACCGACTTGGCGGTGATCGGGCCGCGCTCCAGTCTCCACCCGCTGTCGTCCAGCGCGAAGCGGGCGGACAGCTCGTCCCAGATCTGCTCGTCGGACCAGTCGGCGGGGTCGGTGTCGTTCGGCACCTGGAGGTAGAGCCGGGAGACCTGTGGGGAGCGCATGCTGTGCAGGGCGAAGCCGCGCCGATGGCGGGCGTAGATCAACTCCTCGCAGGACGGCGGCACATCGGCCAGCACCCCGAGCCAGGAGTAGGGATAGGTGCGCTCGAAGGCGCGGACCCGGTCGACCGGGACCGCGCCCCGGGCGATGCCGTGGAAGCCGTCGCAGCCCGCCACGAAGTCGCAGCTCAGCGCCTCTTCGCGGCCCTCGTGACGGAAGCGGACGACCGGCGCATCGGAATCGGCCTTCTCGATGGCCAGGGCCTCGGCCTCGAACAGCAGCGGAGGGCCCCCGGGGTCGGCGAGCTGGAGCCGGACCAGATCCTTGACGATCTCCGTCTGGGCGTAGACCGTCACCGACTTGCCGCCGGTGGCGGCCGGGAAGTCGATGCGGTGGGCGCGGCCCTCGAAGCGCAGCTCGATGCCCTGGTGCGGCAGCCCCTCGCGGTCCAGGCGCTCGGCCGCGCCGCACTCCCGCAGCACGTCGACGGTGCCCTGCTCCAGGATTCCGGCCCGCTGCCGCCGCTCGACATAGGCCCGGTCCCGGCTCTCCAGCACCACGCAGTCCACCCCCGCGCGGTGCAGCAGGCGGGCGAGCAGCAGGCCGGCGGGTCCTCCACCGATGATCCCGACGGTCGTGCGCATCGAATCGTCCCTTCGTCCGGGCCGGTCGTCCGAGCCAGGTGAGGTGAGGATCCCCACTTGTTCGCGGAGTGAAACTTCGTTCATAATCGGACTCGTGATGAGTCTCGGTCCGGTGACCCCACCTGTCAATGGTCCCGTCGGCCCTCTGGAGCGCGGCCTCGCCGTGCTCTGCGAGCTGACCCGGCTGGCCGCGCACCCGGGCCAGGCCGCGGTCAGGCCCGGCGACCTCGTGCGCGGCACCGGGCTCGCCCGGTCCGTCGTCGACCGCGTCGTGGGCACGCTCGAACAGCTGGGGTATGTGCGGCTCGACGGGCGCGACGTCAGCCTCGCGGCCCGCCTCATGGAGCTGGGCAACGCCTACCTCGCCGCCAGCGGCCTGCCGGACGTGCTCGGGCCGTTCGCCGAGCGGCTCGCCGACGGGCTCGACGAATCGGTCTCGGTCGCCGTGCCGGACGGCGACGGGGCGCGCTTCGTCGTCCAGGCCACCCGCCGCCGCACCATGTCCCTCGCCTTCCGCATCGGCGATCTGCTCCCCGCCGAGCGCTGCGCCCCGGGCGCGCTCTTCGCCGCCGACTGGGACGAGCGGGCGTGGGCGGCCTGGCGCGCCCGCCGCGCCGCCGACCCCCTCGACGCCGCCTTCCCCGCCGTTCCGCCGCGCCACCGGCCCGCCGCCGACACCGGCTTCGAGGCGCGCGTACGGGAGGCCGTCCGGACCGGCTGGGCGGCCGACGACCAGCTGATCGAGCCCGGCCTGGTGGCGGTGTCCGTACCGGTGCGGGACGGCTCGGGCCGCACCGTGTGCGCGGTGAACGTCGTCAGTCACACCAGCCGCCACGACGTGGCCTCGCTGCGGGCCGCCGTGCTGAGCCCGCTGTCTGCGGAGATCCCGGCGATGGAGGCGGCGTTGGCCGCCCCGCCCACGCGCCGGAGGCGCCCGCCGGGGCGCGGGCTCGCCGCTGCCGGGTCCACCGAGGACCCGGCGCGGGCGGCCAAGCGGGAGCTGGGGGCCGGATATCTGCAGTCGCTCGCGCGCGGACTCACCGTGCTGCGGGCGCTGGGCACTCCGGGGGAGGAGGGCGACGGAGCGGGGCACGGGCTCACGCTCACCGCCGTGGCCGAGGCCACCGGGCTGCCCCGGGCCACCGCGCGCCGCTCCCTGCTCACCCTCGTCGAGCTGGGATACGCCGAATACGCGGCGGCCGACGGCCGGACCTTCCGCCCGCTGCCACGGGTGCTGGAGCTGGGCTACGCGCCGCTGGGCGACCTGTCGTTCACCGAGCTGGCCCAGCCCCATATGCGCGAACTGGTCCGCACCGTCCACGAGTCGGCGTCCCTGGCGGTCCTCGACGGCGACGACATCCGGTATGTGGCGCGCGTGCCCACCGTGCGGATCATGAGCGTCAACATCACCATCGGCACCCGGTTCCCCGCCCACGCGACCTCCATGGGCCGGGTGCTGCTCGCGGGGCTGGGCGCGGACGAGCGCGCCGCGTACCTCGCCGGGCTCGACCCCCGGCCGCTGACCCGGCACACCGTGACCGCCGTGCCCGAGCTGGCCCGGATCCTGGAGCGGACCGGGAGGGACGGATACGCCCTGGTGGACGAGGAATTGGAGGAGGGGCTGCGGTCGCTCGCGGTGCCCGTGCGGGGCGCGGACGGCCGGGTGGTGGCCGCGCTCAACATCGCCACTCACGCGGGCCGCGGCAGCGCGGAATCCACCGTTGAGGAGTTGCTTCCGGCGTTGCGGACCGCCGCCGCCCGCATCGAGGCCGACCTCGCCACGGCCTCCGCCCATCACCCCCTGGGGGCGGGTGAGAGAGTGGGGGCATGAGCGCAGCGAACCCCCCGCACAATCCTGGGCACACCGGCCATGCCGTCGTCATCGGCGGCGGGATCTCGGGCCTCGCGGCCGCCCACCGGCTACGGACCGGCGGGGCGCGGGTGACCGTGCTGGAGGCGTCGGGGCGGCTGGGCGGCAAGCTGTGCGCGGGCGAGATCGAGGGCGTGGCCGTCGACCTGGGCGCCGAATCGATGCTCGCCCGGCGCCCGGAGGGCGTGGAGCTGGCGCGCGCCGTCGGCCTCGGCGAGCGGCTGGAGCCGCCCGCGACGGCGACCGCCTCCCTGTGGACGCGCGGCGCCCTGCGGCCGATGCCCAAGGGCCATGTGATGGGCGTGCCCGGCGATCTCGCGCCGCTCGCCGCGTCCGGGGTGATCTCGGACGAGGGGCTGGCCCGCATCGCCCGCGACGCGGAGCTGCCTCCCACGCCGGTCGGCGAGGACGTGGCGCTCGGCGAGTTCATCGCCGCGCGGCTCGGCCGGGAGGTCGTGGACCGGCTGGTCGAGCCGTTGCTCGGCGGGGTGTACGCGGGGGATGTGTACCGCACCTCGATGCGGGCCGCGGTGCCCACCCTCTTCGAACTGGCCCGGGCGAACCGCCCGCTGGCCGAGGGGGTCCGCGCGCTGACCGAGCGGGCCGCCCAGCGGCAGGAGGGGCCGGTGTTCACGGGTATCGACGGCGGCATCGGGCGGCTGCCGCTCGCGGTGGCCGACGCCGTACGGGCCGCGGGCGGCGAGATCCGTACCCACACACCCGTACGGGAGCTGCGGCGGACCGCCGACGGCTGGACCGTCGTCACCGACGGCGAGGTACTGCGGGCCGACGCGGTCGTGCTGGCGGCCCCCGCGCCCGCCGCCGCCCGGCTCCTGGCGGCCGACTCCCCGGCCGCCTCCGCCGAGCTGGCCACCGTCGACTACGCCTCCATGGCGCTGATCACGATGGCCTTCCGTCGCGAGGACGTGGCCTCGCTCGCGGAGGGCAGCGGCTTTCTGGTCCCGCCGGTGGACGGCCACACGATCAAGGCGGCCACGTTCTCCAGCCGCAAATGGGGCTGGCTCCGCGACGCCGCCCCCGATCTCTTCGTGCTGCGTACCTCGATCGGGCGGTTTGAGGACGAGGAGCATCTGAAGCGCGACGACGCCGATCTGGTAGGGATGTCGCTCGCCGATCTGGGCGAGGCCACCGGCCTCGGCGCCAAGCCGGTGGCGACCCGGGTGACCCGCTGGGACGGCGGACTGCCCCAGTACCCGGTCGGCCATCTCGACCGGGTCGCCCGGATCCGCGCGGAGGTCGCCAAGCTGCCCGGGCTGCGGGTGTGCGGCGCGGTCTACGAGGGCGTCGGCATCCCCGCGTGCGTCGGATCCGCCCGCACGGCCGCCGACGAACTGCTCGGACCGCTCACGGCGACCCTGGCGGCGGGCTCGCACGGCGGAGAGCGAGAATAGGACCATGACTGCTGCTGTTCCCGAGACCCCCGACACGCCCGAGGCAACCCTGTCTCCGAAGGCTCCCAACGCCGGGAAGAAGGCCAAGGACCTCAACGAGGTCATCCGCTACACCCTGTGGTCGGTCTTCCGGCTGCGCGACGTGCTGCCGGAGGACCGCACCGGCTACGCCGACGAGGTCGAGCAGCTCTTCGCGCAGCTCGACGCCAAGGACGTCACGGTGCGCGGCACCTACGACCTCTCCGGGCTGCGGGCGGACGCGGACGTCATGATCTGGTGGCACTCGGAGACCTCCGACGCGCTGCAGGAGGCGTACAACCTCTTCCGCCGCACCCGGCTCGGCCGCGCCCTGGAGCCGGTGTGGTCGAACATGGCGCTGCACCGCCCGGCGGAGTTCAACAAGTCGCACATCCCGGCCTTCCTCGCGGACGAGCACGCGCGCGACTACGTCAGCGTCTACCCCTTCGTGCGGTCCTACGACTGGTATCTGCTGCCCGACGAGGAGCGCCGCACGATGCTCGCGGACCACGGCAAGATGGCGCGCGGCTTCCCCGATGTGCGCGCCAACACGGTCGCGTCGTTCTCCCTCGGCGACTACGAGTGGATCCTCGCCTTCGAGGCGGACGAGCTGCACCGGATCGTCGACCTGATGCGCCACCTGCGGGCCTCCGAGGCGCGGCGTCATGTGCGCGAGGAGGTGCCGTTCTACACCGGGCGGCGCAAGCCGGTCTCCGAGCTGGTCGCCGGTCTGGCCTGACGGTCAGCGGTCGTCGCCCGGCCCGACGGTCACGGCATCCCGGGCACCCCGGTGGCTTCCGGCGATCCGGGGGCGCCGGGCAGCGCGGGCTGCTTGCCGGACTCGGGCACCGGGGCCGGTCGCGGTTCCGGCGCCGCGCGCGGTGCGCAGTAGGCCGTCCGGCCCGGCGTCCTCCCGGTCAGCAGATACGTGTCGACCTTGCGGTTGACGCAGTCGTTCGGGCCGCCCCACAGGCCGTGCGTACCGGACTTCCGCTCGGTCACCAGCGAGGCGCCGGGGAGTCTGCGCCACAGTTCCTTGGCGCCCGCGTACGGCGTGGCCGCGTCCCGTTCGGCCGCCAGCAGCAGCACCGGGGGCAGCCCCGGCCGGGCGGTCACGTCCATCGGGGTGTCGTGCTCCAGCGGCCAGTAGGCGCAGGGCAGGTTCATCGCCACGTTGTCCCAGGTCTCGAAGGGCGCACGGCGCGCGAGGGCGGTGTTGTCCCGGTCCCAGCTGGCCCAGGCGCGCGGCCAGGGCGCGTCGTTGCACTCCACGGCGGTGTAGACGGCATTGCCGTTCTCCGCGGCCTTCGCGTCCCCGGACTCGGACGCGGCCAGTGCGATCAGCGGCCGGGAATCGCCGCGCAGATAGGCGGCGAGGGCGCGGGCGGCGGCGTCCCAGTAGGCGTCGTTGTAGCCCACCCGTACGAACGCGTCCTGCAGCTCGCCGGTGCCGACGTGGCCTCCCGCCGGTTTCCGGGCCAGGCGGTGCGTCGCCTTCCGGTACGCGGCGAGCACCCGGGCGGGGGTCGTGCCGAGGTGGTAGACGGCGTGGTGCCGGGCGGTCCAGCGGCGCCAGTCCGCCCAGCGCCGCTCGAAGGCCAGGGACTGGTCGAGGTTGTTGCGGTACCAGATCTGCCAGGGGCCGGGGTTGACCACGCTGTCGAACACCATGCGGCGCACATGGCGGGGGAAGAGCGTCGCGTACACGGCCCCGTAGTACGTGCCGTACGAGGCGCCCACGAAGGTGAGCCGCTTCTCGCCGAGCGCGGCGCGCAGCACATCGAGGTCGCGGGCGTTGTTGAGCGTGGTGATGTGCCGCAGGACCGCCCCCGTACGGCGCGCGCAGCCCCGGGCGTACGCGCGCGCCCGCGCCACCAGCGCCCGCTTGAACTCCGCGGAGGGGTGCTGCGGGGAGCTGGTCGGCGTCTCGGCGAAGTCCGCCGGCCGCTGACAGGACACGGGCGCGGAGCGGCCGACTCCGCGGGGCGCGTATCCGACGAAGTCGTAGGCCGCGGCCGTCTTGCGGAACGCGCCCTCGGCGGCGTACGCGGGGAACGTCATGCTGGACGCGCCCGGCCCGCCCGGGTTGTAGACCAGCGCGCCCTGCCGCCGGGCCTCGGGGCCGGAGGCGCGGACCCGGCTGACGGTGAGACGGATGTGTTTGCCGTGCGGCCGCGCGTAGTCCAGCGGTACGGAGACGGTGCCGCAGCGGACGTCGGAGGACAGCTCCTCGGAGCGTGGGCAGCTGCCGAAGGCGATGCCCCGGGCGGCCGCCTTCCGGGCCGCCGCCGTCACCCCGCGGGCCTCGGCGGCGCCGCCCCGGGGCGTGGCCAGCCCGGGGGAGGCCAGCGCGGGGGAGACCGGCACGGCGGAGGCGGGCGCGGCGGACCAGGCGGGCGCCGCCGCCGCGAGGGCGGTGGCCGCCGGGGGACCGGCGGCGGATGTGAGGAGGCGCGCGGGCGCCGTGGGTGTCGCGGGAGGCGTGGCGAGCGGTCTGCCGGTGGCGGGGGTGGCGAGGAGCCCGGTCATGGCCAGGGACAGGGACAGCGGCCCGAGGATGCCGTACAGCGCTGCTGCTCTCACAAGCCGTCCCTCCGCAAGCCATCCCTCCGCGCATCACGCGACAAAAGGGATACTTGGTGCGGTGATTGGCCATGTAAAGCACCGGGCCGCGGTGTCGGGGTCAATGACCCCAATGCGCCCTCAGCGCCGCACGCAGCGCCGGATCGGGCAGAGCGGCCGTGCCGTGGACAGCGAGCGCGGTGAGCAACTCGCCGTCGTCGCGCTCCTCGTCCGTCACGTCCCCGGCGCGCCGGGCGACGGGCCGCCGCGGCGGCACCTCGATCCGGCCCAGCAGCCGCTGCCCGGCGGGGGAGGCCCAGCGTGAGTACGGATGCACCTCGATCCGCGCGATCACCAGACAGCTCGCGGTGAGGAGCAGCGGAAGCGCGAACCACGCCAGCGCGGGGCCCGGGCCCGAGGCGGGCGGCACCATCAGCAGCGCGACCACCCCCGTCAGCAGGACCACCACGCACGCGAGCCGCACCTGCCGCACCGCGGCCGCCACGTTCGCCCGCGCCCCCGCGGGCACCGCGAGCCCCGCCGTCACCAGCCGGTCGGCCAGCGCCCGCACCGGGTCGGCGGCGGCCAGGAGGTTGCGGACCGGCGGCACGGGGGACTGGCCCCGCGGACCTACCGCGGCGATGACCGAGCGTTCGAGATCGTCCCGGCCGTCCGGGTCCACGACGGTGACCCAGCCGGTGTGGGCGAGCAGCAGACGGCGCTCACGGGACATCGACACCAGGGCGAGATCGGCCACCCGCTGCGGCCCGCCGGCCAGGAACGCCGCCTCGTACAGGCTCAGGGCCCGCCCCTCCGGCTCGGGACCGGCGTCCATCGGCTGGGCGGCCGCGACCGCGGCGAGACACAGGCGGGTGCAGCTGACCACCGCCGAGCCCCACGCGACGAGCAGGAACAGGACCCACAACATGGCCGAGTTCTACTGGACCCGACCGGTTCCGCGCCACAGATTTCGCGATATGCACGATTCGGTGCCGCGATTCGTGAGCGGTCAACTGCCTCCGCCGCAGCCACCACCGCCACCGCCGCCGCAGCCACCGCCGCCACCACCGCCGCCGCAGCCGGAACCGCCGCCCCCGCATGAGGAGCCGCCTCCGCACGACGAGCCGCCGCAGCCGGAGCCCCCGGAGCCGCCGCCGCACCATGAGCCGCCGGAGAAGTCGGAGATGCCCGACGAACCCGAACCGTTGCCCGAAGGCACGCCCGCGCCCGTCACGCGATGGGCCTGGAGCAGTTGGTCCCGCAGCACCGTGTCGGCGGCGATGGTCGCCGCGCCGCCCAGCGCCACGGCGACCGCGACGGCGGGCGCCGCCCTCGCCGCGGAGTTCGCGGAGGATACGGCGGGCGCCGACGACCAGTGCCCGCTGGGCAGCCTTCCGGGCCGCTCGGCGGTGCCCATCTCGGTGTCCCTCCGGAAGGCGTCCAGGGCTCGCCTCCCGGCCGACGTCAGCCGGCCCTTGGTCAGGCTCGCGCAGACGCCGCCGACCCCGAAGCCGAGGAACAGCGCCGGAAGGATCTGGATGATCACCGGGAACCCGCCGTTCCCGCCCATCTGCCGGACGGTCAGCCAGATGCCCAGAGGCACGCCCAGCCAGCAGGCCACCACCTGCGCCCACGCCGCGTTCCGCCACGGACGGAGGGCGGCGGGTCGCATCAGCAGCCCGCGCCGCGCAAGGTCGTCCCCGATGGCCTGCACCTCCGGGGCGCGCATCAGCTCCCGGCGCAGCCGGTCGAGGGCGCCGTTCGGGGAACGGGTGAGAACGTCGAGAAGCGCGTTCTCGATCGGGGTGCGGGCGACCGGCTGCCGTAGCGAGACCACCCCGGGCCCGCCGACCGCCAGCCGGCCGTCGGTGTGCATCTCGCTGATCACGGTGTCGGCCACCCGGCCGGGCCCGCCTGCCAGGAACGCGGCCTCCATGAGGTCGTCAACGCCGGTTTCCGGCGCCCCCGCGGCGGCCCGCCGGGTCCGTACGACGCCCGTGATGACCACGGCCGACGACACGGTCACCACCACGTACACGAGGATCACGAACGCGGCCATGCCCGTCACCCCCCGGTCAGCACGAGCCGGGCCCGGCGGGCGAAGCGCGCCAGCGGGTGCGGGGACAGCGGGGCGGGCCCGGACCGCTCCTGCCACCACAGCGTCAGCCCGCGCCGCGTCGCCGCGTCCCGGACGTCATCGGCCGCCAGCAGATGTTCGACGAACGCCATCGCGTCGCGGCGGTAGCCGCCGGTCATCGGGCGGCCGTCGGCGTAACCCTCGAACGCCCGGCGGTAGCCGTCGCCCAGGATCTCCGGCAGCTCGGGCGCGACCTTGGCGACCACCCCGGACCGCTTGACCGTCAGCGCCCGGCTCTGGACCCCCAGCCGCTGCCGGTCGAACCCCTCCGGCGCAGGGCCGCCCGCGACGAGCGCCGACAGCAGCTCGTTCTGGGCGCGCGCCAGCCGCTCCCGCGCGGCGTCGGTGGCCGGTATGCCCCCGCCATCGGTGCCGCGCTTCGGCACGGCGGCGTCCGTGGCCGTCACCCCGGCCGCCGTCACCGCGCGGATCGCGGCCAGTTCGCCCGCCAGCTCCTCGGCCGCCGGGAAGTCCTCGTCCCGCTCCAGCAGCACCCCGGGCGGCGTCGTACGGGCGCACAGTTCGGCGAGCACGTCGAGCACCGGCTGCGTCACCGGGTGGGCGTGGCTGTCGTGCCACACCCCGTCCCGTTCGACCCCGCCCGCCACATGGACGTAAGCGATGGCCGAGGTCGGCAGCTCGTCCAGCGCCTCGGCCGGGTCCTCGCCCCGGTTGACGTGGTTGGTGTGCAGGTTGGCGACGTCGATGAGCAGCCGTACGCCGGCCCGCTCGACCAGCTCGGCAAGGAACTGGCCCTCGGTCATCTCCTCGCCGGGCCAGGAGATCAACGCCGCGATGTTCTCCAGCGCGAGCGGCACCGGCAGCGCCGCCTGGGCTATCGCCACGTTCTCGCACAGCACGTCCAGCGCGTCCCGGGTGCGCGGCACCGGCAGCAGATGCCCGGCCTCGAGGGCGGGCGACCCGGTCAGCGGCCCCCCGGCCCGTACGAACGCGATGTGCTCGGTGACCAGGGGCGAACCCAGCGCCTCCGCCCGCTCCGCCAGGGCCGTCAGCCGCTCGGGGTCCGGTCGCTCGGCGCCGCCGAGGCCGAGGGAGACGCCGTGCGGGACCACCGTCGTACCGCGCTCGCGCAGCCGCAGCAGCGCGTCGGGCACATGGCCGGGGCAGACGTTCTCGGCCACCACCTCCACCCAGTCGATGCCGGGCAGGCGCGCGATGTCCTCGGCGATTTCCGGTCGCCAGCCGATTCCGGTCCCGAGACGCGTCATGGCTCCCCCTTCGCTCAGTCGCTCAGTCGGTCTGTCGGGGTAATGACCCTCTGAGGGGAGGACGAATCCACGGCGCTTGCGGTTCAGAGGTTCATGTGAGCTTCGGGGTGTCACGCTACGCCCCCTTCTGCGCGCCGCTGAGGCACTGTTACAAAATTTTGGGGCCCTGTGGCTACAGATGTTCGGAAGGGAGAATAAGGTCGTGTGGTCTGGGGGGATGGAAGATCACACCTTATGTGCCGCGCCCGCGCGCGGAGCGAGCGTGGGGGAACACACGTGCTGGGCAGCAACAATGCCATGGGGAAGCACCGCCGTAACGCACACCGCAAGCCACCGCCGTCGTCGGTCGGCCGGGGCATGCAGCTGCGTCGCTGGGCGGCCCACCATATCCGGCTCGACTATCCCCGGGCCGGGAGACAGGGCGCGCGGCGGTGGCTGCCGTCGTGGCGCCAGATCGGTCTCCTCTTCGTGTTCTGCCTCGGGAGTCTCACCGGGGTCCTGAGCTATCTCTACATGCAGACCGACATACCCAAGAACCTCAACGACTTCGCCACCCAGCAGGACAACGTCTACTACTGGGCCGACGGCTCCGAGATGGCCCGTACGGGCCCGGTCAACCGTCAGGAGGTGGCGTTGTCCAAGGTGCCGGAAAAGGTCCAGTGGGCGATCCTCGCCGCCGAGAACGCGAGTTTCTACTCGGACAGCGGCGTCTCCCCGAGCGGTCTGATGCGCGCCGTGACCCGGATGGTGACGGGAGGCGAGACCCAGGGCGGCTCGACCATCACCCAGCAGTATGTGAAGAATGCCTATCTCAATCAGCGCCAGACGTTCTCCCGCAAGCTCACCGAGATGTTCATGGCCATCAAGCTCGACGACCGGATGACCAAGCAGGAGATTCTCGAGCGGTATCTGAACACCAGCTGGTTCGGGCGCGGCACCTACGGCATTCAGCGGGCCTCCTACGCGTACTACGGCAAGGACGTCTCCCGGCTCAACGCGAGCGAGGGCGCGATGCTCGCCTCGCTCCTCAAGGGCGCCGGAACCTTCGACCCCACGCTCAGCGCCAAGAACCACAAAAGGGCGGTCGACCGCTGGAAATGGGTGCTGGACCGGATGGTCGACATCGGCAAGCTCTCCAAGGCCGAGCGGGCGAAGTACACCACGTTCCCCGAACCCCATCCGGCGCCCAGGTCCGCCGGGCTCACCGGCCAGGTCGGCTATCTGGTGGAGACCGCAAAGGCGTATGTGAGTTCCCATACCGCCATCTCCGACGCCGACTTCGACCTGGGCGGCTATCAGATTCACACCACCTTCGAGAAGGCGAAGGTCAACGCGCTCGCCGCGTCGGTGAAGAAGACCCGCGACGGCCTGGACCCCAAGAACCGCAAGGAGGACCGGTACGTACGCATCGGCGCCGCCTCCGTGACGCCGGGCGGTCGCATCGAGGCGCTGTACGGCGGCCCCGGCTATCTGGAGCAGGGCTTCAACGACGCCAACGCCTCCGTCGTCCCGGCCGGTACCGCCTTCACGCCCTTCGTCTACGCGGCGGCGCTGCGCGACGGCGTGCTCAAGGAGCGCTACGGGCCCCGCACGCCCGTCACTCCCACCACCCTCTACGACGGCAACAACAAGGTCGCCGTGAAGACTCCCGAGGGGCCCTACTGGGACCGCGGCGGCAAGATCGTGCGGGGCGAGAACGACGGCGAGCAGTCGTATGGGCAGGTCAGCCTGCGCCAGGCCATCGTCCGGTCCATCAACACCCCGATGATGCAGCTCGGCATGGACGTCGGCCTCGACCGGGTCCGCCAGGCATCCATCGACGCGGGGCTGTTGCCCAGCAGCTTCGGCGCGCGAGTGCCCATGTTCTCGCTCGGCACCGCGACGCCCAGCTCCATCCGGATGGCCAGCGCCTACGCGACGTTCGCGGCGGACGGCACCCATGTGCCGCCGTTCTCGGTGAGTGGGCTGACCCGTAACGGCGAGAAGTTCGCCCTGCGCAAGGACCGCGCCAAGCGGGCGTTCAGCGCCCAGGTCGCGGCGCAGGTGGACGACGCGCTGCACGGCGCGGTCCAGGGCGGCACCGGGCAGGCGGCGGCCGTGGTGGGGCCCGATGCGGCCGGCAAGACGGGCACGGCGCAGGACGGCACCTCGTCCTGGTTCGTCGGCTACACCGATGAGGTGTCCACGGCCGTGTCGCTGTCGCGGGTGGACCCCAAGACCCAGGAGTTATTGCCGCTCAAGGGAATGGGCGGAGACGCCACTGGAAAGGCGAGCGACACCTATCCGCTGGACATCTGGACGCGCTATATGGCGGGTGCGGGGAAGAAGTAGCCGGGGGATATGCGAAAGCCCGGCCCGGTGCGTCGGAGGAACGCACCGGGCCGGGCTCTTTCGTTACTCGGGTATCTCTACTTCGTGTACGTCGACCAGTCCGGCGATTCCGCCGGGTCGAGCATCCGGAGCTTGTCCAGGACCTTCGGGTCCTGGGCGTCCAGCCAGTCGGCGAGCTGCTTGAACGAAACGCACTGCACGCCCTGGCGCTTGCACACGCTGCGCATCACGTCTTCGATGGCCTGCATGTAGATGCCGCCGTTCCAGGTCTCGAAGTGGTTGCCGATGAACAGCGGTGCCCGGCTGCCGTTGTAGACGCGCTCGAAACCGTTCAGATAGCCCTCGCGGGTCAGCCGCTCCCATTCGGTGTACTTCGCCGGATCGCCCTCGGTGCTGTCGCCGGACTGGTTGTAGAGGAAGTTGAAGTCCATGGAGAGGACCTGCTTCTCGCTCTCCGGATACGGCACCAGCTGGAGCGGGAAGTTCCAGATGCCGTCGATTTTGGACGGCCACAGCTGGAAGTCGCCCGGAGAACTCGCGTCGTAGCGCCAGCCCAGCGATTTGATGGCCGGGATCAGATTCTTCTGTCCCTCCAGACAGGGGGCGCGGCCGCCGACCAGTTCCTCGTCGTAGTCGAAGGGCAGCGGCTCGATGTCGGTGAAACCCGTATTGGTCTTCCAGTGCTCCACGAACGAGTACGCCTGCTCGGTCTCGCTCTTCCACTGCTGGGTGGTCCAGTCCTCGCCGCCCTTGGCGCCGCAGAAATGCCCGTTGAAGTGCGAGCCGATCTCATTGCCGTCCTGCCACGCCCCGCGCAGCTGTTCCAGCGTCTCGCGTATGTGCTCGTCGGTGGGGAAGGATATGGCGGCCGAGCCCCGCTTGTGCATCGGCGGCTGATAGAGATCGCTCTTGTACTTGGGCAGCAGATACATGCCGCTGAGGAAGAACGTCATCGTGGCGTTGGATTCCTTGGCGACCCGGCGGAAGCGGGAGAAGAGGTGGTCGCCGTTCTCCAGCCCGCCGTCCCAGGAGAAGACCACGAACTGCGGGGGCTTCTGGCCCGGCTTCAGTTTCTCGATCTTCATCTGGTGCGGCTGGGGACCGGTGTAGGACGTGGAACCGTCCCCGATCACCTTCACCTTGCCGTCCCAGTTGGCGTACTTGTTCTTCTTCTTGGTGGCCCGGGGAACCTTGTCCGCTCGCGGCACGGGGGCGGCGGCCTGGACGCTGCCGTCCACCGCGCCGCCCGTATCCCCCGGCGAGGTCAGGGCGATGAGCAGCGCCACGACCACGGCCACGGCCGCGAGCGCCCCCAGGGGCGCGGCCACGCCGTAGGCGTTCCGCGCCGATAATGCCTTCAACGCCTTCAAGGACTGCGATGCCTTCAAGGTCTTCAACGCCTTCAACGGGTCCCGCCCCCTGGCAACGGTTCAGTTGTGTCCCCCGCTCAGTATCACAGAAGTATCACCCGCTCTTCACACCGGCCACTCATCAACCGACACTCACCAACCGGTCAGCAGCAGATGGTTCACCAGCAGCGCGAGACCGGCCTGCGCCGCCAGCCAGCGGCGCAGGTCACGGGCGGGCAGCAGCGCGGCGGATGGCAGCAGCCAGAGCACGAACGGCAGCCAGATGCGCTCCGTCTCGGCCTTGCTCATCCCGGACAGATCGGCGGTGGCCAGCGCGAGCAGTGCGGCGAGGACGAGCACCACGAGCCCGTCAGCCCCGCCGTGGTCACCGTCACCCCCACCGCGCAGCCGCCGTACCGCCCCCGGCACGGCCCCCGCCGCCCGGCGGGCCCCGGCGACGGAGGCGAGACCGGCCGTGACCACCGTGCAGGCGAGGTTGGCCCACACCCAGTAGCCGTACGGGCGCTCCGCCGCGACCCCCTGGTAGTAGCGCTCGACCAGCAGGGCGTACCCCTCCCACCAGGTGAATCCGGCCAGGGTGAACGCGGCCGCCACCGCCGCCGCCCCGGCCAGCGCGTACGGCAGCGGCCGCACCGTTCGGGCGAGGACCAGCACGGCCGCGGCGGGCAGCGCCATGAGCGTGAGCCCGTACGACACGTACGCGGTGAGGCCGAGCAGCAGCCCGGCGGCCAGTGCGACCGCGCCCGGCGCCCGGGCCGTACGGCTCGCCGCCAGCGCGAGCAGCGCGAGCCCCCAGGCCGCGACCGCCGTGAAGTAGCCGTCCGCCGAAGCCCCCACCCACACCGCGGCCGGGGCCAGGACGAGGAAGGGCGCGGCGGTGCGCGCCGCCCGCTCCTGCCCCAGCGCGCGCAGCGTGACCAGGACGGCGGCCGCCGCCGAGCTTCCGGCGGTGATGCAGAACGCCCCCGCCCATCCGCCGCCGCCGAGCCCCAGGCGGTCGAGCCCGACAAAGGTGAGCACGGCGCCCGGCGGATGCCCGGCGATGTGCGCGGGCCAGTGGTCGGGCTGGGTGATCAGGATGTGGTCGGTGAAGCCGCGCAGCGCGGCGCCGATGTCCTGGAAGCGGTCGACGCCGCGCAGATACTCGTTCCGCTGCGTCAGTCGCCCGGCCACGCCCCGTCCCCAGCCGTCGACGAGCGCCAGCGCCCAGGTCCAGGCCATCGCCGCCGCCCAGCCCGCCCACAGCAGCCGACGCCACGGCAACGTCGCCGCGTAGCGCGGGCCGTGGGCGACGACGGCCACGGCGAGGGCGACGGCCGCTGGGGTGCCGGGGCCCACGTGGGGCAGCCAGTCGGCGTACAGCGGCGCCCAGTCGACGTACAGGGTGTGATACGCCCGCTGGATCAGGGTGCCGACGGCGGCCGCGACGGCGAAGAGGAGCCCGGCGGCAGCGGCGGCGAGCACGTCCCGGCGGCGGCCGGTCCGCTCGTCGCCGTCCGGCGTGCGAACGGTCTGGTCATCGGTGCGGAGGGGGAGCTTCACGGCCTCACGCTAAGCCGGTGACCTGCCGGATCGGCCGCTGTGGCGCGTCACGTCACCGAACCGTCAGATCCTGTGCGGAGGGGTACCGCCAGGCGGGCCGACGTCAGCGTTTCGTCATGCGTCGGAGCCCCTGATGACCGGTCCGGCGGCCATACCGTCGTGGTCATGAGCCCCAGTCCACCCGCTTGGCGGAGCCCCCTGCGCGGCCCCTGGCTGACGTCCGTGTTCGGTCTGATCCTGCTGTTCGGGATCCCGGTGCTGTTCGTCACCGGGCTGCTGTCGTACGCCGCGTACAACCCGGATCTGTCCCCGGTCAACGACCAGACGCCGGACAAGGGGCTGCTCGGCTTCTTCCTCTTCTCCTGGCCGACCCACCCCGTCTGGCTGTACCGCGTCACCCAAGGGGTGCACGTCACGCTCGGCATCGTGCTGGTCCCGGTGCTGCTGGCCAAGCTGTGGTCCGTCGCCCCCAAGCTGTTCGAGCGGCCGCCGGTGCGGTCCCTCGGCCACGGTCTGGAGCGGCTGTCGCTGCTCGCCCTGGTCGGCGGCGGGCTGTTCGAGTTCGTGACGGGGGTGCTCAACGTCCAGCTGGAGTACGTCTTCCCCGGGTCCTTCTACCCGTTGCACTTCTACGGGGCGTGGATCTTCATGGGCGCGTTCGTCGTCCATGTGGCGCTCCGGTTCCCCCGCATGGTGCGTGCGCTGCGCGGCCGCGACCTGCGGGCGGAGCTGCGTATGCCCGTCTCCCGCACCCGGCCGGAACCGCCCGACGAGACCGGTCTGGTCAGCCCGGATCCCGCCCCGCCCACCATGTCGCGGCGGGGCGCGCTCGCGATGGTGGGCACTGGGTCGGCCGCGCTGCTGGCGGTGACGGCCGGGCAGAGCCTCGACGGGCCGCTGCGGAACACGGCGGTGCTCGCCCCGCACGGCCGGGAGCCGGGGCGGGGGCCGAACGGCTTCCAGATCAACAAGACCGCCGCGGCCGTCGGCATCAGCGCCCGCGACATCGGCCCCGGCTGGCGGCTGGTGGTGCGCGGTCCGGGCCGCGAGGTCATGCTGACGCGGGAACAGCTGCTACGGCTGCCGCAGCACACGGCGGCACTGCCGATCGCCTGCGTCGAGGGCTGGTCCACCCCCGACCAGCGGTGGGAGGGGGTGCGGCTGTCCGACCTCGCCGGGCTGGTCGGCCTGGGCGAACGGCCGCCGGGTGTCTTCGTCGAATCGCTCCAGCGGCACGGCTCGTTCCGCTCGGTCGTGCTGCGCGACAACCAGGTCCGCGATTCACGCTCCCTGCTCGCCCTGCGGGTGGGCGGCGCGGATCTGTCGCCGGACCACGGTTACCCGGCGCGCGTCATCGTCCCGGGAGCCCCGGGCGTGCACAACACCAAGTGGGTCGCGCGGCTGAGCTTCGGGGAGACCACATGACGTTCGTGAGGCGGTACGGCGACTCACCGCTGCATCTGCTCCTGCTGCTGTGCTCCTTCGCGCTGACCGGCTACGCGGGGGTGCGGCTGCTGCGCGGCGACTGGTTCGGGATCGTGCTCTGGTTCGTCGGCGCCGCCGTCCTCCACGACCTGGTGCTGCTGCCGCTGTACGGGCTCGCCGACCGGGCGCTGCGGCGGGTGGTTCCGGCGCCCGCCTCGTACGTCAACCACGTACGGGTGCCCGCCTTCGTCTCGGGGCTGTTGCTGTTGGTGTGGTTCCCGCTGATCGCGGGGACCCAGCGGCGCCGCTACGAGCGTGCCACCGGGCTGTCCGCCGATGTCTTCCTGTCGCGCTGGCTGCTGATCACCGCCGGACTCTTCGCCGTCTCGGCACTGTGGTGGTGCGTCAGGACGGCGGTGTGGTGGGCCCGGACACGGCGCGGCGCAGGGTCATGAAGGAGCGGCCGCGGGCCGTCCACCGTTCGACGGCGGTCCAGCCCGCCGCCCGGGCGTGCCGCAGCAGCGCGGGGGCGCCCACCCGGGCCCAGGGGAACGCCGCGCCGGCCCGGCCGAGCCCGTCGTCCACCCGCACCCGGACCCGTTCGTCGACATCGGCCGCGGCCGCCTCGACCATCAGCAGCCCCTCGGGGGCGAGGAGTTGCGTCACGCGTGCCAGCAGGGCCGGAGGGTCGCCGCCGATGCCGATGTTGCCGTCGAGCAGCAGCGCCGTGCCCCAGCGCCCCTCGTCGGGCAGGGGCGCGAACACCGAGCGGCACAGGGCCGGGCCGCCGGTGCGGACGGTGCGGGCGACCGCCGCCCGGCTCACGTCGATGCCGAGGCAGGGGCGGCCGTACGGGGCGAGGGCGGCCACCAGCCGCCCGGGGCCGCAGCCGATGTCGAGGACGGGCCCCCGGCACCGGCGCAGCACGGTGCGGTCCGCCGCGTCGGCGTCCGCGCACCAGCGCTCGACCTCCAGGGGCAGCAACCAGCCGTCCGCGCGGCGCAGGAACAGCGGGCCCCGGCCCGCGTTCAGCGCCCGCGTATAGGGATCGGCGCGCCAGTGCGCTGCCTTGGCGCCGCCGCTCGCACCGTCGCGTATGGCCGTGCTCATCGGGTGGCGGCCCGGGACAGCCCGGCGAGGGTGCGGGCGAACCGGCTGCCCGGTGCGAGGGCCGCCACCCACGCGGCGTCGTCCGCCGTGTCGACGTCGCGCAGGACGGGCAGTTCGCGCACCCGCAGCCCCGCGTCCGTCAGCCGGCGCCGCTGTGCGGCACCGGTGCCGGAGGTGGACATCGGCACTCCGCGCAGCAGTTCCGGGTCCGGTTCCGCCAGGCCCAGGGCCCAGAAGCCGCCGTCGGCGGCGGGCCCGAACCAGGCGTCGCAGTCCCGCCAGCCGTCCGGGCCCAGCGCGGGCGCCAGCAGCCCGGGGGTGACCTGCGGGGTGTCCATGCCGATCAGCAGTGCGGGCCCCTGGCACCCGGCGAAGGCCGCGGCCAGCCGCTCGTCCAGGCCACCGCCGCCCTGCGGCACGACCTCGATTCCCGGCGGCAGCCATGGCCCGGGCTCCCCGTCGAGCGCCAGCACCCTGCGCCGGGCGGGCATCCCGAGCACGGCGTGCAGGGTGTCCCCCAGGGCGGCCTCGGCGAGCGACGCGGCCGCCGCCGGGGTGTACGGGGGAGTGAGCCGGGTCTTCACCCGCCCGGCCACGGGTTCCTTGGCGATGACGACCACCGTGCTCTCCGGCCACCGGCCGGTGTCGGGCAGGGCATCGGCGTCGGGCACGGTGCCGGGCGTGTGGCCATGTGCGGCACCGGAGCCGTCGCCGGGCGCCGGACGCTCGCCGGCGGTCCGGCGCGACCCGGCCGCACCGTGGGCGGCGAGCGGAGGAAGGGGCGTGCGCCTCGTCATCGCGGTCACCGGGCCGCCCCCGCCCGGCGGTCACCGGGGGAGGCGGTCCGGGGCGGCTGCCGCAGAACGGCCCGCATGTCGCGTACCGCGTACCAGGTGCCCCGCCAGGTGCCGGTGACCTTCGACCTACCGGTCCGCGGCCGGTACGGCACGTCGCGCTCCTCGATCCGCCAGCCCGCGTCGGCGGCCCGCACGACCATCTGGAGCGGATAGCCGCTGCGGCGGTCGGTGAGGCCCAGGGCCAGCAGCGGTTCGCGCCGGGCGGCCCGCAGGGGGCCGAGGTCGTGCAGTGCGGCTCCGGTGCGCCGTCGCACCATCCGGGACAGGACGATGTTGCCGAGCCGGGCGTGTACGGGCCAGGCGCCGCGCTCCCGGGGACGGCGGCGCCCCAGGACGAGGTCGGCGTCGCCGTCGGCGACGCTCCGTACGAAGCCCGTCAGCAGCCCGGGGTCGAGCGACGCGTCGCAGTCGCAGAAGCAGACGACATCGGCGTCGGCGGCGAGCAGTCCGGCGTGGCAGGCGGCCCCGAAGCCGCGGCGGGGCTCATGGACGACGGTGGCGCCGAGGGAGCGGGCGATCGCGGCCGAGTCGTCCGTCGAACCGTTGTCGACGACGATGGCGCGCCAGCCGGCGGGGATGCGTTCCAGCACCCAGGGCAGGGCGGCGGCCTCGTCCAGACACGGAAGGACGACGTCCGCACGAGGAGCGGTCGAGTTGGTCACCCGGCCCACCCTACGAACGGAAAAGCCACATTCCGGACTTCAGGTCCTTACGAAACGCGGACGTCGCCGCCGTGACCCGGTCATGGGCGGGGCGTTCCGTCCGGCCGGGTGCCAGGCTGGAGGCATGCAGCAGACCCCACGTCCCGGCCGTGTGCTCGTCGTGGACGACGATCCGACCGTCGCCGAGGTCGTCGCCGGGTACCTCACCCGCGCCGGCTTGGCCGTCGACCGGGCCGCCGACGGCCCCGGCGCGCTCGCCCGCGCCGACGCCCAATGGCCCGACCTGGTCGTTCTCGACCTCATGCTGCCCGGCATGGACGGCCTGGAGGTGTGCCGCAGGCTCCGCGGCAAGGGCCCGGTGCCCGTGATCATGCTGACCGCCCGCGGCGACGAGGACGACCGGATCCTCGGTCTTGAGATCGGCGCCGACGACTACGTCACCAAGCCGTTCAGCCCGCGCGAGCTGGTCCTGCGGGTGGAGTCCGTGCTGCGCCGCAGCCGTACCGGACCGCGCGCGCCCGCCGCCGCGGCCGACGCGCGAAGTCCCGGCCCCGAGCGGCCGGGCACCGTCCTCCGAGGCGCCGGGATCACCCTCGCCCCGATGGCCCGCCGCGCCACCAAGGACGGCCGGGAACTCGCCCTCACCCTCCGCGAGTTCGACCTGCTGGCCTTTCTGCTGCGCCACCCCGGGCTCGCCTGCACCCGCGAGGAGCTGATGCGGGACGTCTGGGGCTGGGACTTCGGCGATCTGTCCACCGTCACCGTCCATGTGCGGCGGCTGCGGGGAAAGATCGAGGACGACCCCGCCGCGCCGCGCCTCATCCAGACCGTCTGGGGCGTGGGCTACCGCTTCGACGCGCCGGACGTCCCGAGCGCCCCGGACGTCCCGAGCACCCCGGACCGCCATGAGTGATGTCCTGCTGATGGCCCTGTTCGCTTTCCTCGGCGCCGCCGCGGCCGGGCTGCTCGGCGCGCTCGCCCTGCGGCTGCTGCGCGGCCGGTCCGTCGTCGTGTCCCTCGCCGTCGTGGCCACCGTCGCGGTGACGGCCATGCTCGCCGGAACACTCGCGGTCGCCTGGGCGATGTTCCTGTCCACGCACGACCTGACGGTCGTCACCACCGTCTGTGCCATGGCCGCGGTGGTGTCCCTGGTCACCGCGCTGCTGCTGGGCCGCTGGGTGGTGGCCCGCAGCCATGAACTGACCCTCGCCGCCCGCTCCTTCGGGGACGGTGGCAGCTTCGCCGCCCCCGGCGGCGCGGCCACCGCCGAACTCGCCGCACTCGGCCGCGAACTGGCCGCGACCAGCGCCAGACTGGCCCGGTCCCGTGAGCGCGAACGGGCCCTGGAGTCCTCCCGCCGCGAGCTGGTCGCCTGGATCTCGCACGATCTGCGCACCCCGCTGGCCGGGTTGCGGGCCATGTCCGAGGCGCTGGAGGACGGCATGGTGGACGACCCGGGCCGCTACCACCGCCAGATCCGCACCGAGGTGGAGCGGCTCAACACGATGGTTGGCGACCTCTTCGAACTGTCCCGCATCCACGCCGGGGCGCTGTCCCTCGCCCCCACCCGGATCTCCGTCTACGACCTGATCGGCGACGCCCTCGCGGGCGCCGACCCGCTCGCCCGCGAGCTGGGCGTCCAGCTGATCGGCGGCTCCGTGGACCCCATCCCGGTCGAGGTCGACGGGAAGGAGATGACCCGCGTCCTCGGCAACCTCCTCGTCAACGCCATCCGCCGCACCCCGGCCGACGGCACCGTCGCCGTAGCCGCCCGGCGCGAGGCGGACACCGTCGTGCTGTCCGTCACCGACGGCTGCGGCGGCATACCGGAGGAGGATCTGCCGCGCGTGTTCGACACCGGCTGGCGCGGCACCCACGCCCGCACACCCCCGGCGGGCGCCGGTCTCGGCCTCGCGATCGTCCGCGGCATCGTCGAGGCCCACGACGGCCACGCGGCCGTGACGAACGTGGACGGCGGCTGCCGCTTCGAGGTCCGCCTGCCCGCCGCCCGGGCGTAGTCCCGCGCGGGCGGTGGTCCGGTTCGCCGGGGGCGGAAGGCGCCCGGCCCCGGGCACGTGGCCGGGTTCCCCGGGGCGCCCCGGCAGCCGTCATGGTGCCCGGGCGTGGCTACGCGCTCGCTGGTCGCCGTGCGGGAGCCGGGGGCGCGCTCGGGTCGGGCGAAGACCCCGGCGGCCCGTCGGCCGTGCGAGGCCGCGGGCTCGGCGCCGGGGCGGCGCCCGCGCGCTGAGGCGCGTGGGCGAACTCGGCCATGCCCTGGGCGAACGGAACCGCGGGACGCCAGCCCAGCTGTTCGCGGAGCCGGCGCGACGAGGCCGTGATGTGCCGTACGTCGCCCAGCCGGTACGCGCGCGTGACCACCGGCGCGGGACCGCCGCAGGCCGCCGCCAGCGCCTCGGCCATCTCGCCCACCGTGTGGGGATCGTCGGTGCCGGTGTTGTACGCGGTGAGGCCGCTCGGCTCCGCCGTGGCCGCGACCGCCTCCAGGGCGGCGGCATTGGCCGAGGCCACGTCCCGTACGTGGATGAAGTCGCGGCGCTGCCCGCCGTCCTCGTAGACCGTGGGCGCCTCGCCGCGGGCGAGGGCCGAGCGGAAGAAGGAGGCGACGCCCGCGTAGGGCGTGTCGCGCGGCATGCCAGGACCGTAGACGTTGTGGTAGCGCAACGAGACCGCGCGGCCGTCCACGGCCCGCGCCCACGCCGCTGCCAGGTGCTCCTGCGCCAGCTTCGTGGTGGCGTAGACGTTGCGCGGGTCGGCCGGTGCGTCCTCGTCGACCGGGCCCGGCCGCAGCGGTGTGCCGCAGTCCGGGCAGCCCGGTTCGAAGCGCCCGGCGGCCAGGTCGGCCTCGGCGCGCGGGCCGGGGCGGACCCGGCCGTGCCGGGGGCAGTCGTAGCGCCCTTCCCCGTACACCACCATCGACCCGGCCAGCACCAGCGAACGCACCCCCCGCTCGGCCATGGCCGCCAGCAGGACCGCCGTGCCCAGGTCGTTGCAGCCCACGTAGTCCGGCGCGTCGGCGAAGTCCTTGCCGAGGCCGACCATCGCCGCCTGATGGCAGACGGCGTCCACCCCGCGCAGCGCCGACTCCACCGCCGCCCGGTCCCGCACATCGGCGTGGATCCACTCGGCGCCGGACAGCCGCGGTGGCACCGGATGGGCGGCGGGCAGCAGGGCATCGAGGACGACCGGCTCATGGCCGCGGTCGACGAGAGCGGTGACGATGTGCGAGCCGATGAAGCCCGCGCCTCCGGTGACCAGTACGCGCATGGCCCCGACGCTAGGCGTTCCCCGGCCGAGGGGCCCGTGTCCGCGCCGCCACGTCATCGGTCCGTAAGACCTCATTCCGGACGCTTACCCCTTGTGTGCGCCCGGTCGCCCGGGGTTCCGGTCACATAAAACACACAACCGTGACGTCCCGGCGTTGCTTGTCGCTGCCAGCGTGGCCCGCGATTCACGTCTCTCCCGACCGCCTCCGAGGAACAGAGAGCTCCATGACGGCCACCACCGCCGAAGCAGCGCAGCGCCCCCGCAGCCTCAATGACGTCAAGGGGTGGTTCCCCAGCCTTGACCAAGTGCTGTTCGACTTTTTCCTGAGGCGCCAGGAGCGCCTCGGGGAGCGCGGCGACCTCATGGAGATGGGCGCCTACATGGGCAAGAGCGCCATCTTCACCGCCGCGTACCTGCGGGCCGATGAGCGCTACACGGTCTGCGACCTCTTCGACGCGGAGGACGCGCCGGACGAGAACAACGCGGCGGAGGCCCGTAAGTCGTACTCCACCCTCACCCGCACCGCCTTCGAGCAGAACTACCTGGCGTTCCACGACGAGCTGCCCCACATCCTCCAGGGCACGACCTCGATCGTGCCCAGCCTGGTGGACGACGACACCTGCCGCTTCGTCCACGTCGACGCCTCGCACCTGTACGAGCACGTGGCGGGCGACATCATCGCCGCGCGTGACGTCCTGCTGCCCGGCGGCATCGTCGTGCTCGACGACTTCCGCTCCGAGCACACCCCCGGCGTGGCCGCCGCCGCGTGGGAGGCCGTCTTCAACCGTGGCCTGCGTCCGATCTGCCTGACCACCCAGAAGATGTACGGCATGTGGGGCGACCCCGGCCCGATCCAGGAGGAGATGCTCGCGGACGAGGAGTGGCGCCGCGGGATGCACACCAGCCGCCAGGAGATCGCGGGCGCGCGGGTGCTGCGGTTCTCCGGCAAGCCGAAGAACCCGGCGGCGCCGCGGTCCCGCTACGCCGACGATGCGCCCGCCGCCGCCCCCGCCCCGAAGGCGGGCCGGACGCCCGCCGCCCCGGCCTCCGCCTCCGCCCCGCGCCGCCCCAGCCAGGTCCGTCGCCTGGCCGCCGATGTGCTCCCGCCGGTGGTGACCCGAGCCCTCCGCAAGCGCCGCCGCGCCTGAGCCTGACCCGCCGCGAGGCCCGGCCGCCCGCCGCGCGGCCAGTCTCCGGCCCCCTGGGATGGCGCCGCTGGTGACGCGGACGATCCGCCCGTGCGCCCGGGGTGCGTCGGCCTGCGGGCGGTTGCGCTGGACTGGGTTGCGGTCGGTCGAGCGCGCGGCGTTGTGGCCGCCGTCGGGGCTCACGGTGCCGAGCGCCCGGCAGGCGATGGCCGATCGAGCGGTGGAGCGGGCCCGTTCACTTCTACGGGCGGCCCGCGCCGCGGCGTCTCCGGCGGCCTCGGTCCTACGCGCGCCGCAGGGCCGGGTGGTCTGCCACCACCGTGCAGGACCCCGGTGCGATCTCGGTGAAGCCCGCGTCCCGTACGACCGGCAGGCCGCTCGCGGTGAGCGCGCTCCACCGGTCGGGCGGCGCCACCCGCACCGCCAGCGGGAAACCGGCCTCGCGCCACGCCGCCCGCTGCGCGTCGTCCAGCTCCCACCACGCCAGCTGCGCACCGTGCCCGGCCTGGGCCATCGCCTTGCCCGCCGACATCTCGACCTCCGGGTTCAGCCACAGCACCGGTCCGGACGGGTCCGGGGCGGGCGGGGGCGTGGGGTCGTCCAGATCGGTGCCGGAGACCTGGAGCTTGGCCAGCTCCTTGGGCCAGCCGTCCAGCGGCACCGGCGGGAACACCCTCACCTCGGCCGCCGGAACGTCTTCGGCCGCTTCCGACCGGCCCGTGAGCGTGATGCCCGGCAGCGTCTGGGACCGCCGCCACTCCGCGCCCCGCGCCCGCCGTACGACCTTGCGGATCCGGGCGTCCTGCCAGTCCCGCACGGCCTCGGCCCACTCGCCGTCCTCCGCCGTCGACCGCTCGTCCGACAGCAGCACCAGCACCGCCCGCGCCGCCGTCTCCAGGGCGTCCGTACGGGCCGGGGGCGCGGCCTTCTCGATGCGCACCACCAGGGGCAGCACGAACTGCGGCGCCGCGTCCCGATCCGTCTCCGCATGCCGGAACGGGCTGCTGCGGGGGGCGGTGGGCGGGGTGGCGGGGATGGCGTCCGAAGTGGTCACGCGCTCCAGTCTGCCAGCACCCGCCGACAGCGGCGGCGGGCCGCCGCCCGAGTGCCTATGCTCAACCAGCATGAGACTGCGAGGAGTCGGGCGCCGCTACGGCCTGGCCGGCCCCTGGGTGCTGCGCGGCGTCGATCTCGACGTACCGCCGGGCTCACTGACCCGGGTCGAGGGGACGAACGGCAGTGGGAAATCCACCCTGCTGCGGCTGCTCGCCGGGATCGACGCCCCCACCTCGGGCCGGATCACAGGACGCCCGCGCACCGCGTACGTCCCCGAGCGGTTCCCGGCCGAGCTGCCCTTCTCCGTCCTCGGATACCTCACCCACCTGGGCCGGATCCACGGCCTGGGCCGGGCCGAGGCGGCGCGCGGGGCGGGGGAGTGGCTGGAGCGGTTCGGGGCGGACGAGTACGCGGCCACGCCGCTCGCCGAGCTGTCCAAGGGCACCAGCCAGAAGGTCGCCGTCGCCCAGGCGCTGCTGGCCGCGCCCGCCCTGCTCGTCCTCGACGAGGCGTGGACCGGGCTGGACCGGACCGCGCGCGGCGTCCTGGACGAGGCGGTCGCCGAGCGGGTCGCCGACGGCGCCGCGGTCGTCTTCGTCGACCACGACCCGCGCCGGCTGGCCGGGTCGCCGGACGCGGTGTTCCGGGTCACGGACGCCTGCCTGGAGCCGGTGCCGGTGCCGGTGCCGGGCCCGGCGTCCGGGGCCCTGCCCGGCGAGCCCCCGGCCGCCGCCGGACCGCGGATCCGCGTGGAGGCCGAGCGCCCGCCGGGAGCGGCCCTCCCCGCGAACCTCCCCGGCACCCCGGTCCACGAGCCGGTCCCGCAGCCCACGCCGAGTCCCGGCGCCGAGGCCAGGCGGGCCGCGCAACCCGGGCAGGGTGGGTATGCCGCACCGGGCCCTGAGGGCGAGGCCGGGCAGTCCGGGCCGGGCCGCGGTGCCGGGGGCGGGCAGGGCGGCTCGGCCGGGCCGGGTTTCGGCCTTGAAGCCGGGCCAGGCCGCGGCGCCGGGGACGGGCGGGCCGCGCGACCCGGGCAGGGTGGGTATGCCGCGCCGGGGGCGCAGGCCGCGCCGGGCCCTGAGGTCGAGGCCGGGCAGTCCGGGCCGGGTTCCGGCCCCGAGGTCGGGTCGGGTCGCGGTGCCGGGGGCGGGCAGGGTGGCTCGGCCGGGCCGGGTTCCGGCTCCGAGGTCGGGTCGGGTCGCGGTGCCGGGGGCGGGCAGGGTGGCTCGGCCGGGCCGGGTTCCGGCTCCGAGGTCGGGTCGGGTCGCGGTGCCGAGACCGCGCGTGCCACACGGCACGTGCAGGCTGCGCGCGCCGCGCACGCCGGGCAGCCCGCGCCGGACGGCGGCCTCGTGCGGCTGACAGTCGCCGCCGCGCACTCCGACGATCTGCTGCGCGCCCTGCTCACCGCCCGGCCGCCCTGGCACATCCGCGCGGTGGTCGAAGTCCCCGACGATCCGGAGGCGTCATGATCGCCCTGTTGCGCTATCAGGCCGCGCTGCTGGTCCGTTCGCACCGGTGGCTGCCGCCGCTGCTCCTCTACGTCGTCTTCATGGGCATCGGGGTGCAGGCCGGGCAGCCGATCCTCGACTCTTTCGGGTTCGCCGCCGCCGGGGTGCTGCCGGTCGCCGCCTGGCTGGTGCGGGTGTGCGTCACCAACGAGCCCGCCGCGGCGCGCGCCTGCGCGGCCGCCGCGCAGAGTCCCGGGCGGGTGCATCTGGCCGGTGTGCTGACGGCGCTGGGCGCGGCGGTCGTCATCGGGGGCGCCGGGGCGCTGTACGTCGCACTGGTCGGCGATCCGCGCAGTGCGGACGGCCGGGTCGGGGTTCCCGTGGGCCCGGCGACCGCCGCCGGGCTGCTGGCCGCGCTCGCCTGCGCGCTGCTGGGCACGGCCGTCGGCGCGCTGTGCAACCGGCCGCTGCTGCGCCGCCCCGGCTGGGCCGTCCTCTCGACGGCGCTCGCCGCGCTGCTGGTGTCCGTGATCGGCGCCTCGCCGGCGAACGCCGCCGTATCGGGGCTGGTCAACGGCTCGCGCAGCGGCACCGTGACGATGCCGCTGCTGCCCCTCGCCGTGACCGCCGCGATCGCCGCCGGGGCGACGGCGATCGCCTGTGCGCTCAGCTCGCGTCGGCAGTGACGACGTAGGTACGAGACCGTCAGTGCTGCCAGGGCCCGGTGATCGCGAAGGTGGTGCCCGGGGTGTAGCAGTTCACGTACATCGTGCGGCGGTCCGGGGCGAAGGTGACGCCCGCGAACTCACCCCACTCGGGCTTGTCCTCGGTGCCGCCCGCCGCGGTAGCGGCTGATGTCAGAGCTTGGCGGTTGCGCGCCATCGGGTAGACCTCGCCGCGCCGGGTCAGCCCGAAGACGTGCTGCGCGCCCTCGCCGTCCTCGCACACCATCAGCCCGCCGCTGGGCGCGAGCGTGATGTTGTCCGGTGAGTCACCGGGCAGTTGCAGGTCCGTGTCCGGCCCGAAGACGATCACCAGGGTGAGCCGGTGCCGCTGCGGGTCGTAGCGCCAGATCTGCCCGAAGTGGTCGGCGGCCGAGCCATCCGCGCTCTTGGCGAAGCTGGAGACGAAGTAGACCGACGTCCCGCCCCAGTAGCAGCCCTCCAGCTTCTGGGCGTGGGTGATGCCGCCCGGCCCGAAGTCCTGGAACCGGATGGGCGTTTCCGTCGCGAGCGGATCGGGGACGGTCACCCACTCGACGCCGCTGAAGGACGTCCCCGGCTCCTGCACGGTGGACAGATCGGGAACCCCCGGCACCCGCAGCGCCTGGAGCTTTCCGCCCGCGCGCAGCGACCCGGTCCCACCGAGGGGTTTACGGGGGAGGAAGCGGTAGAAGAGCCCGAAGGGCTTCTCGAAGGCGTCCTCGGTCTCGTAGACGACCCCGCTGCGTGGGTCGACGGCGATCGCCTCGTGCTGGAAGCGGCCCATGGCGGTGAGCGGGACGGCGCCGGTGCGGCGCGGATCGTACGGGTCGACCTCGAAGATGAACCCGTGGTCCTTGGTGTAGCCGTTGGTGCCGGCCCTGTCCTCGGTCTCCTCGCAGGTCAGCCACGTGTGCCAGGGCGTGGGGCCGCCCGCGCAGTTGACGGCCGTACCGGCGATGGCGACCCGCTCCGACAGCACCCGGTTGGCGGAGTCGAGCGCGAGGGCGGTGCAGCCGCCCATGCCCATCGGGTCGTAGGTGAGGCCCTTGACGGCGGGGACGCGGATCGCGGCGTCCTTGCGGTTCTCGTGGTTGCGGACCAGGTGTGTACGGGCCTCCCGGCCGCTGGAGCGGTCGCTCGCGCGGCCCGGGAAGGCGGCCATGCCGTCGCAGTGGCTGGGGACCTTGCCCTCACCGGAGCGCAGCGCGTCGCCCTCGCGGGACAGCACGCGGTAGCGGAAGCCCTTGGGGAGGTCGAGCAGGCCGTCCGGGTCGGGCACGAGCGGGCCGTAGCCGCCGTGCCCCGACGGGGGCGCCCCGTCCGGTGTGTCGGCCGTGGCCGTACCGGCGAAGAGTTCCTGGATGCTGCCGGTGAAGGCGATGGAGGCGCCCAGCGCACCGGTACGGCCCAGGATCTGACGTCGTGTCGCTGACATGCGGAAACTCCCTGCTGGCGGACAGGAAAGATGACCGCACGTGTGTATCACGCGCCCCGGCCACGCAGGAACCATCTGATCAAACGGCGCGCGGGTGCCTCGCGGCCACGGCCTACGCCTCGGCCAGTTCCCTCGCATCGCGGGCGAGCGCGGTGAGGCGGGATATCGCCCGGAAGTACTTCTTGCGGTAGCCGCCGTTCAGCATCTCCTCGCTGAACAGCTGGTCGAACGGCACCCCGGAGGCCAGCACCGGCACCTCGCGGTCGTAGAGCCGGTCCGCCAGGACCACCAGCCGCAGCGCGGTCGACTGGTCGGGCACGGGGCCGACCCCGGTCACGCAGACGGCCTGTATGCCGTCGCACATCGCGCCGTAACGGCTCGGGTGCACCTGGGACAGGTGGTCCAGCAGGGCGGGGAAGGCGTCCAGGGAGGCGCCGGGCGTGCGCTCGGCGGCGCGGGTGACCACCTCGTCGGAGTGCGGGGCGGGGGCCTCGGGCAGCCCGCGGTGACGGTAGTCCTCGCCGTCGATGCGCACCGGCTGGAAGTGGGCGGACAGCCCCTGGATCTCGCGCAGGAAGTCGGCGGCGGCGAACCGGCCCTCGCCGAGCTTGCCGGGCAGGGTGTTGGACGTCGCGGCGAGCGCGACGCCCGCCTCGACCAGCTTGCCCAGCAGGGTCGAGACGAGGACGGTGTCACCCGGGTCGTCCAGCTCGAACTCGTCGATGCACAGCAGCCGGTGATCGCTCAGGGTCTTCACGGTCTGCTGGAAGCCCAGCGCGCCGACCAGGTTCGTCAGCTCCACGAAGGTGCCGAACGCCTTCTTCTCGGGCGCGGCCGGGGTCGCGTGCCACAGGGAGGCCAGCAGGTGGGTCTTGCCGACGCCGTAGCCGCCGTCGAGGTACACCCCGCGCGGGCCGCTGGGGGCTGCGGGCTTGGCCGCCCGGCGGAACCAGTGCCTGCGGCCGCCCTTGCCCGCTCCCGCTCCGCCGCCGCCCAGCCGCTCGGCGAAGCCGCGCAGCACGGTGACGGCCTCGGCCTGGCTGGGCTGGTTGCGGTCCGGGATGTAGTTGTCGAAGCTCACCGTGGCGAACCGGGGCGGCGGCACCATCTCGGCCACCAGGCGCTCGGCGGGCACCTGCGGCGCGCGGGCCGTGAGGGCGACGGGGGCTTCGGCGGCTGTCGAGCCTGCCGAGCCGGATGTGGTGATTGGTGCAGACACGGGTGTCCAGGGTAGTCGCTTTTTCCGAGTGGACCGTCCCGGAGGGAGCCATGTCACACTGCGGCCATGCGACGCCTGTTCCCCTTGGCCACCGAACCCTCCGCACCGTCCGCCGCCGCGGAATCCGCGGTCTCCGCCTCCCAGGACCGCGAGTGGGGGCTCGACGAACTGGCCGACGCGTACGCCTATCCGGACCGGCCGCGGAGCGCCACGGGGGCGTATCTGCGGGCCAACATGGTGTCCTCGCTGGACGGCGCGGCACACCACGACGGCCGGTCGAAGCCGCTGTCGTCCGAGACCGACATGCGGATCTTCGGGATGCTGCGCGGGCTCGCCGACGCGGTGGTGGTCGGCGCCGAGACCGTGCGCCAGGAGGGCTACCGGCCCGCCCGCGCCCGGGAGGCGTTCGCCGAGCGGCGGGCCGCGCTCGGCCAGGCCCCGGCACCCGCGATCGCCGTGGTCACCGCGAGCCTGGAGCTGGACTTCTCAGCTCCGCTGTTCACCGAGCCGCTGGTGCCGACCGTGGTGATCACCGGCGCCCAGGCCGCGGAGGAGCGGGTCGAGGCGGCCAGGGCGGCCGGGGCCCGGGTGGTGCGCGCGGGGGTCGGTCCCTCGGGGCGGGTCGACGTGGCGGCGATCCCTGCGGCGCTCGCCGAGCTGGGCCACACCCGGCTGCTGACGGAGGGCGGCCCCCGGCTGCTGGCGCAGTTCGTGACCGCCGGGGTGCTGGACGAGCTGTGCCTGGCGGTGGCCCCGCTGATGGTCGCGGGCGATGCGGCCCGGATCGCGAACGGCCCCCTGGTCATGGAACCGGAACGGTTCGCCCTCGCTTCCGTATTGGAGGACGCCGGTTTCCTTTTCACCCGCTACCGTCGGATTTACCCATAGTTTTGCGCTAAACGGACCGCAGTTTTTGCCGCGAAGAACGAGAAGGGCGCACGTCGTGTTCACGAGCATTTTGATGATCGAAAAGCCGCTGACCCCTGCCGACGTGGAGTTCGTCACCACCCTGCACGGCGATGACCCGGTCTCCTTCGTCGTGCTGATGCAGCCCCGCGGCAGCAAGGACCGGCTGCTGCGCGCCATCGACGACATCGCCCTCGGCGAGCTGGAGCAGGCCGCCCAGGAACGGGAGGAGCCCGAGGGCAGCGAGGCGCTGGAGCCCGCCGAGCGCGCCCTGAGCCACTCGGTGGCCGCCCTGCGCGCGGCGGGCGGCGAGGCCCGCGGCCACGTCGTCCAGCGGCGCCCCCTGGACGTCCTGCGCGGGGTGGTGGAGGAGACCGGTGCCGACGAGGTGATCGTCCTCACCGCGCCGCACTTCGTGGAGGAGTTCTTCCACCGCGACTGGGCCTCCCGGGCCCGCCACAAGGTCGGCGTCCCGGTGCTGAAGCTCTTCTCGCACACGGATGACGAGGTCGACGAGGGGCGGACGCCCACGGGCGGCTGAGCGCCGTGGGGGAGGAGCCTGGGGGAGCCCGGCGGGGTGCGAGAATCGGGCCGACAGAATCGAGATGACCGCTACCCAGGGGAGACCCGTACATGGCACCGGCCGGCATTGCCCCCGACGCGCTGGACCGTCCGCATTTCATCGGCATCGGCGGCGCCGGTATGTCGGGCGTCGCGAAGGTCCTCGTCCAGCGCGGCGCACGGGTCGCGGGCAGTGACTCCAAGGACTCCCCGATCGTGGCGGCGCTGCGCGAGCTGGGCGCGACCGTGCACATCGGCCACGCCGCCGGGAACGTCGCGCCCGACGCCACCAGCGTCGTCATCTCCAGCGCCATCCGCGCCGACAACCTCGAACTGGTCACGGCGCGCGAGCGCGGCATCCCCGTCGTGCACCGCTCCGACGCGCTGGCAGCCCTGATGAACGGGCACCGCCCGATCGCGGTCGCCGGTACGCACGGCAAGACGACCACGACGTCGATGCTCGCCGTCTCGCTGCGCACCCTCGGCCTCGACCCGTCGTACGTGATCGGCGGCGACCTGGACGCGCCGGGCTCCAGCGCCGAGCACGGCGGCGGCGAGATCTTCGTCGCGGAGGCCGACGAAAGCGACCGCAGCTTCCACAAGTACGCCCCCGAGGTCGCGATCATCCTCAACGTGGAGCTGGACCACCACGCCAACTACGCCTCCATGGACGAGATCTACGACTCGTTCCGGACGTTCGTGGAGCGGATCCGGCCCGGCGGCACTCTGGTGATCTCCGCCGACCACCCCGGGGCCCGCGAGCTGACCGCCAAGGTCGCCGGCCGCGAGGGCTTGCGGGTGCTCACCTACGGCGAGGCCGCCGACGCGGACGTACGGGTCCTGGACGTCGTCCCGCACGGGCTGACCAGCGAGGTCACCGTCCGGCTCGCGAAGGGCCTCGGCGGTGACGACGACAGTGAGATCGCCTTCACCGTCTCCGTGCCCGGCCGCCACTACGCGCACAACGCCGTCGCCGCGCTCGCCGCGGGCGCCGCCCTGGACGTCCCCGCCCGCGACCTCGCCCCCGCGATCGCCTCGTACACCGGGGTCAAGCGGCGCCTCCAGCTCAAGGGCACCGCGGCCGACGTGCAGGTCATCGACTCGTACGCGCACCACCCCACCGAGATCGCCGCCGACCTGGAGGCGATCCGCGGCGGCGCCGGGGAGGGCCGGGTCCTGGTGGTCTTCCAGCCGCATCTGTTCAGCCGTACGCAGGAGCTGGGCGCCGAGATGGGCGAGGCCCTGGCGCTGGCCGACGCCTCCGTCGTCCTCGACATCTACCCGGCCCGCGAGGACCCGGTCCCCGGCATCACCAGCGACCTGGTGATCGATGCCGCCGCCCGCCACGGCGCGGACGTGGCCGCCGAGCACGACCGGTCCGCGATCCCCGGTCTGATCGCCGGAATGGCCAAGCCCGGTGACCTTGTTCTCACCATGGGCGCGGGCGATGTCACCGACCTCGGTCCGGAGATCCTCGCCCGTCTGCAGACGCGGCGAGCCCGGAGCGCCCTGAGGAACCCGGCGAGCCGGGAGAGCTGAGGAGGGTCCGTCCATGGCGTACGAGATCGACAAGCCGGATGAGCAGTGGCGCGCGGAGCTGACCCCGCAGGAGTACCACGTCCTGCGCAAGGCGGGCACCGAGCGCCCCTTCACCGGTGAATACACCGACACCGAGACGACCGGCGTCTACGCGTGCCGGGCGTGCGGCGCGGAGCTGTTCCGCTCCGAGACGAAGTTCGAGAGCCACTGCGGCTGGCCGTCCTTCTACGACCCGGCGGACTCGTCCGCGGTCGAGCTGATCGACGACCGCTCGCTCGGCATGGTCCGCACCGAGGTGCGGTGCGCCCGCTGCGGTTCGCACCTCGGCCATGTCTTCGCGGGCGAGGGCTATCCGACCCCGACCGACCAGCGGTACTGCATCAACTCCATCTCGCTGCGGCTCGCCTCCCAGGAGGGCTGACTCTCAGCACGGCTGCCGTCTCCGGCGGCAGCCGCACCGTGCCGTCCGGGCCCGGCCGCTCGACCGGCCGCCACGCGGCGACCACCTCGCTGGCCACCTCGTTGACGCCGGTGGGGTGCGGCGCCGGCCGGGCGTCCACCGGCCGGTCGTGCGGGTTGACGAGGACCAGCAGCGGGCCGCGCTGGAAGCCGAAACAGCCGTCCGGGTCGGTCGACAGCGGGGTGCAGGACCAGGCGGGGTCGGTCAGGGCGGGCTCGGCGCGGCGCAGCGCGATCAGCCGCCGGTGCCAGTCCAGCAGCGCCCGGTGCGGCTCCCGGTCCGGCTCCGTCCAGTCCAGGCAGGACCGCAGCCGGGTCGCCGGGTCCTGGGGGTCCGGGATGTCCGCCTCCGCCCAGCCGTGGGCGGCGAACTCGCGCCGCCGCCCACGCCGTACCGCCTCGGCCAGCTCCGGGTCCTGGTGGTCGGTGAAGTACTGCCAGGGCGTACCGGCGCCCCACTCCTCGCCCATGAAGAGCATCGGCGTGAACGGCGCGCACAGCACGACGGCCGCCGCGCACGCCAGCAGCCCGGGGGAGAGCCGCCCGGACAGCCGGTCGCCGGTCGCCCGGTTGCCGATCTGGTCGTGCGTCTGGGCGTAGCCGAGGAGCCGGTGCGCCGGGGTGGTGAGCGGGTTCAGCGGGCTGCCGTGGCGGCGGCCGCGGAAGGACGAGTACGTGCCGTCGTGGAAGAAGCCGCCGCTCAGCGTCTTGGCCAGGGCGGCGGGCCCTTCGGCGCCGAAGTCTGCGTAATAGCCCTGCCGTTCGTCGGTGAGGTAGGTGTGCAGGGCGTGATGGAAGTCGTCGTTCCACTGGGCGTGCAGACCGTGTCCGCCCGCCTCGCGCGGGGTGGTGGTGCGCGGGTCGTTCAGGTCCGACTCGCCGATCAGGAACAGCGGCCGGCCGACCCGGGCCGCCAGCGCGTCCACCGCGGCGGACAGCTCGGCCAGGAAGTGCCGGGCCCGGGTGTCGTGCAGCGCGTGCACGGCGTCCAGCCGCAGCCCGTCCAGCCGGTAGTCGCGCAGCCAGGCGAGCGCGCTGCCGATCAAGTACGCGCGGACCTCGTCGGAGCCGGGCGCGTCCAGGTTGACCGCCGTGCCCCACGGGGTGTGGTGGGTGTCGGTGAAGTACGGCCCGAACTCCGGCAGGTGGTTGCCGGATGGCCCCAGGTGGTTGTGCACCACGTCCAGGACGACGCCGAGGCCGTGCCGGTGCGCCGCGGCCACGAACCGGGCCAGCCCCTCGGGGCCGCCGTACGGCTCGTGCACGGCCCACGGCGCGACCCCGTCGTATCCCCAGCCGTGCGTCCCGGGGAACGGGCACACCGGCATCAGCTCCACATGCGTGACGCCCAGATCGGCCAGATGCGGAAGCCGCATCGCGGCCGCGTCGAAGGTGCCCTCCTGGGTGAACGTCCCGATGTGCAGCTCGTACAGCACCGCGCCCGGCAGCGGCCGCCCGAACCACTCCCGTTCCCACGGGAACCGGGAGTGGTCGGTGTGGTCCACCACCGCGCTCAGCCCCTCCGGGCCGTCCGGCTGGCGGCGGGAGCGCGGATCGGGCAGCGGCGGGCCGCCGTCGAGCGCGAAGCCGTAAGCCGTCCCGTGCCCCGCCTCGGCCTCGGCCCGCCACCACCCGTTCCGGGCGGGATCGCGCTCCATGGGACGCGTATCGCCCGCCAGATGAAGCCCGACCCGCTCGGCGTGCGGCGCCCACACCTCGAACAGCACTGGAGTCTCCTCACATCGTCCTGCGGATGGGTCCGGGACCATGCTGTGGGACGGAGTGCCGGGCGCGCAGCAGGACGACACCGGCCAGAGGAGGTGTCAGACGAGGTCGATCCGCTCCTGGGTGACGGGGTAGCCCGCCCTGGCGAAGTGCGCGGCCATCGGCGTGTTGCCCTGGTCGGTCGCGGCGGCGATCTTTGTCGCGCCCCGTCCCACCAGGTCGTGGGTGCACTCCACGAGCAGGTCGTACGCGTAGCCGTGGCCGCGCTGCCCGGCGACGACCCCGATGAAGCCGATGCACGGCCCGGCCGGATTGTGCGCGGGCACCTGGATGCCGACGACCTCCCCGTCCGGCGTCCAGGCCAGCCGCCACCAGTCGCGGGGTGACGGAAACCAGTGGAACAGCCGCAGGTTCTCGGCGACCGCGGCCTCGACGCCGCTCTCGGCGATGGTCCGCCGGTCGTGGGCGTCCAGCGTGCCCTGATGGACGCGGCGCAGTACGTCGGCGATCACCGCGTCGTCGGGCTCCGGCCGGAACTCCAGCCGCCCCGGCCGCTCCGGCAGCCCGAGGGCGGGCGTCCAGTCGTAGCGGTAGCGCTCGACCAGGGGGTTAAGCCCGCCCGCCACGGCCGCGTCGACCCGGGCCCGCACCGCCGCGCTCTCCTCCGGCCGGTCGCGCCAGCCGGGCGGCGCCAGCAAGCTGTAGTCGGCGCGCAGGGGCGCGGTGCGCAGCAGCTCCGCGGCGGCGCCGACCTCGCCCTCGGCGAAGTCGAACCAGTCCAGCGCCACCGGAACGGTGTCGTCCGGCCCGCCCCACCACGCGGCGCGGGCCACGACCCGCTCCCCGCGCAGCGCCACCCACGTCCACTCGGGGCGGTATTCGCCGCCCTGCCCGACGGTGGCGTACGTGTGCCCGAAGCGGCCCCGGCCGACGAGCGCGGGGTCGGGCAGTGTGTCAAACAGATGCGCGTCGCTCTCGGTGAGCGCGCGGATGACCAGATCGGTCATGGTGATCCTTCCGGGTACGCGATGCGCTCCCGGTCGGATGCCTGATCAGACGGGGGCACGCCCTGAAGGGAGAGGGCGGGAGCGCGGAATGACGAACGTGTTCACGGCTCAGCGCCTCCTTCCTCGTCTACGGGCGTGATGCGCACCTTAAGGCCGCCGACGCGCCCCCGTCCACGCCATTTCCGTCACCGCTGGTGCAACCCCCGCCCGGCCAGCGTCAGATACGCCTCGCCGACCGCCTCCGAGAGGGTGGGATGGGGATGGATGTGCTGGGCGACGTCGGCCGGTTCGGCGTCCCAGCCGACGACGAGCTGGCTCTCGGCGATCATCTCCGAGACGTGCGGGCCCACCAGATGCACGCCGAGTACGCGACCGTCCGGCCCTTCGGCGACCACCTTCACCATCCCGCCCTGCCCGTGCACCATGCCCTTGGCGACGGCGGTCAGCGGCATGGTGTTGGCGACGGCGTCCCCTGAACGGGCCCGTGCCGCGGCCTCCGACAGCCCCACCGAGGCGGTCTGCGGGCTCGAATACGTCACGCGCGGCACCGCGTCGTAGTCCACCGGCCGGGGCGAGCCGCCGGCGAGTGTCTCGGCCACCAACAACCCCTCCGCGAACGACGCGTGCGCCAGCCCGAGCGACGGCGGGGGCAGCACGTCCCCCACGGCGTGGATGCCCGGCACCGCCGTCTCCAGCCGCGACCAGTCGGCGGGTGCCAGGAACCCGCGCCCGTCCGTGGCGAGTCCGGCGGCGGCCAGGTCCAGCCCGTCCGTCACCGGCACGCGGCCGACGGCGACCAGCAGCCGCTCGACGTCGAGGTCGCGCATCTCGCCCCGCGCCGTACGGACGGTGGCGCGCACCCCGTCCTCGTGACGCTCGGCCCCCTCCAGCCGGGCCCCGGTCAGCACCTCCACCCCGCGCTTCTTCAGGCCGCGGGTCAGATGACGGCTGACATCGGCGTCCTCCAGCGGCAGCAGCCGGTCCGCCGCCTCGACCAGCACCACCCGCGCGCCCATCGACCGGTGCAGCGAGGCGTACTCCACCCCGATGGCGCCCCCACCCAGCACCAGGACGGACGCCGGGAGGCCGGGCGCGAACAGCGCGTCGTCGCTGGTGACGACCCGCCGCCCGTCCGGCGCCGGCCCCGGGAGGGCGCGGGGACGGGACCCGGTGGCCACGACGACGCCCCGACGCGCGGTCCACTCCCCGTACGGCGCGATCCGCACCGTACGGGGGCCGGTGAACGCGGCGTCGCCGCGGACCACCCGGACGCCCGCGTGGGCGAGATGGCCTTCCACCCCGCGGTGGTTGCGGGCCACGATGTCGTCGCGGGTCGCGGTCAGCGCGGGCCAGTCCACCGCGTCCAGTGTGGCCTTCACGCCCCAGCGCTCGCGCGCCTCCGCGATCCCGTCCACCAGCTCCGCCGCGTGCAGCATCGCCTTGCTGGGGATGCAGCCGCGGTGCAGACAGGTCCCGCCGATCAGATCGCGCTCGGCGAGGACGACGCGGAGGCCCAGGGCGGCGGCGCGCAGTGCCGTGCTGTAGCCGCCGGTGCCGCCCCCGATGACGATGACGTCCGTCTCCTGCTCAGCCTCATGCTCATGCATGCCGTCAGACTCCGCCTTGATGGCCTCATGAGTCCAAGGCATTGTTTCCATGGACTCCATGAACAAATCTCATATCAGGACGGGTACATGACGCTACGTCAGATGGAATACCTGGTGACGGTCGTCGAGGAGGCGTCCTTCACCCGCGCCGCCGACCTGCTGGGCGTCACCCAGTCCGCGCTCTCCCACCAGATCAAGGCCCTGGAACGGGAGGCCGGCGGCCCGCTGCTGGAGCGGCTGCCGCGCGGCGTACGACTCACCCCCATGGGGCGCGCCTTCCTCCCGCACGCCGAGCTGGCGGTGCGCAGCGCCGGCCGCGCTTGGCGCGCCGCGCACGCCGCCGCCGGGGCGGAGGGCGGTGAACTGCACCTCGCGACGCTCCACGCCCTCGCCGTCGGCGTCCTCCCCGCCCTCTTCGCCCGCTGGCGCCGCGAACGCCCTGGCATGCGCCTGGTCGTGCACGAGTACGCCGCCGGCGAGGACTTGCACGACGCCATGGAGCACGGCGTCGCGGACCTCGCGATCGGCCACCGGCCGAAGGGATGGCCGGGGCCCGTGGTGTCCCTGGGCGAGGAGGAGGTGGTGGCCGTCGTGTCCCCGGACGACCCGCTGGCGAGGCGGACCGGCGTACGCCTCGCGGACCTGGCCGACCGCGACTGGGTGCGCTGCGCGCTGGAACCGGTGGTCGACGGCCGCCGCTTCCTGGACCTGGCCTGCGAACGGGCCGGGTTCACGCCGCGCACCGCCGTGGACACCGAACACAGCTCGACGGCCGTCGCCATGGCCGCCGCCGGGGTCGGGGTCCTCATCGCGCCCGCGCACGTGGCGGCCCGGCAGGACTGCGTGGCCCTGCCCCTGGACCCACCGTGGCGCCGCGAGGTGACGGCGTTCTCCCGAGTCCGCCTCTCGGGCGCGGCCGCCGCGTTCGTCACCCTGCTCGGCGGGACCGGTTGTCAGGGGGTGGCCCTGGAGTCATCTGACCATCCCGCTTCCACGAGTTCCGATGAATGACGAGGGACCATGTTCGAAGAACGGCTCGCAGAGTTCTCCCGCGAGCGTCCGGACGGCCGTCCGATCCGGGATGACCTGCGCACGATGCTGGTGGCGCAGGGGGAGAACCGCAGCAGGCCATCAACGCCGGGGCCGCCGAGATGGCCGCGTACGTCAAGCTCGTCGCCGAGCGCGGCAAGCGCGGCCTCGCCTGGAGGGGGCACAGCAAAGCGGTGTTTGACGGGAACCAGGTGACCGGCGCGACCGACTTCTAGGGCAGTCAGCGCTACTTGCCAAGGAGACGAAGCCGATGCCTCTACGTGTTCAGATCCTCATGTACGACGGGGTGGAGGAGCAGGACGCCATCGGGCCGCGTGACGTCCTCGGGCACGCCGCGCAGGCGGGCGGTCAGGTGGAGACGACACTGGTGCGGCCGTCGGCTCCTGGCGAGGTGACATGTTTCTTCGGCACCAAGGTCATGGTCCCGGCCGCATGGGAGCCCACCGACACCGACCTTCTGATCGTGCCGGGCGGCGGCGACCAGCTGATCCACGATCCGGATGTCCTACGGAACCTCGTACGGGCGCAGGAGGCCGGAGTCACCGTCGCCGGTGTCTGCACAGGGGTCATGATGCTGTCCGCGGCAGGCTTGACCAAGGGCCGTCCGTGCACGACACACAGCCTCGCCAAGACCGAACTGGCCGCCCAGGGAGGCAAGGTGATCGACGCACGCGTCGTCGACGACGGCAACCTGGTGACCGCGGGCGGTGTCACCAGCGGAATCGATCTGGCGCTCTGGATGCTCACCCGCGAGTGCGGAGCATCCGTCGCCCTCAGCGTCGAGTCCATCATGGAGTACGAGCAGCGCGGCGTCGTCTGGCGAAGCTCCTGATCGCCGTTCGCACGGAATAGGCGGGAATTCGCTGGAACTCGGGACCACCTCGGCCCGACTACCTGAAAGGCAACTTTCAGCCCAGTGAATTCCTTTCGCACGCAGGAGTCCGAATGCCGAAGAAACGGCCAGTCACCACCGCTCTGGCCGCAGCCCTCTGCCTGCTCACAGCGGCATGCGGCGGTTCCTCCGACGACGAAAATACGAGCACGAAAACGACCGCGGACTCGAAGACCGGCTACCCGGTGACCCTGGAAAATTGCGGCCGGAGCGAGACCTTCACGAAGGACCCCAGCCGCGTCGTCGTCATGAACGGCGCCTCGGTCGCCGAGGTCTCCACCCTCCTCGCCCTCGGCCTTCGGGACAGGATCGTCGCCAACCAGCAGACCTACGGCATGTCCGAGGTCGCAGGCCGGGCTGCCGCCATCAAGGCCCTGCCCACCGGCGACATCAAGGTCAACGAGGCTTACGACGTCCCCCGTGAGGCCATGCTCGGACTGCGCCCCGACCTCGTCCTGTCCATCACCACGTACGGCTTCGAACAGAAGAACGGCTTCGCCACCCGCGAGCAGCTGAAGCAGGTAGGAGCCAACAGCTACGTCTCCCCGCAGGGCTGCGACGACGACCCCTCCAAGATGACCGTCGCCGACAGCTACGCGCTGCTGCGTGACATGGGAAAGATCTTCAACGTCCGTGACAAGGCCGAGAAGCTGATCGCCGAGTCCGAGAAGAACATCGCGGCGGTCTCCGAAAAGGTCAGGGGAAAGAAGAAGCCGAAAGTCATGGTGCTCTTCTCCAACATGGCCATGGGCGGCAACGACTTCAGCTCGGTCTTCAGCAAGGGAATTGTCAACGACATTCTCGCCAAGGCCGGCGGCTCCAACGCCTTCGAGCGCGCCGCCGAGAACACCTTCGCCGACCTGAGCAAGGAGAAGGTGGCCGCCACCGACGTCGACGCCCTCGTCGTCATCGGCTACAACGACCCGCATCCGGCTGCCTACGCCAAGAAGCTGCTCAAGGAGTTCCCCCAGTGGTCAGCCGCCAAGAACAACACGTACGTGACGCTGTCCGACTCGATGTACCTGGGCCCCAGCAACGACCTGGCCGTGGAGAAGATCGCCAAGATGCTGCACCCCGAAGCGTTCTGACCCGGCTCAGGACTCCGCTGGCGTTCACGCTCCTGCCCGTCGCGCTGATCCTCACCATGATCGTGGCGATCAGCGTCGGCGCGGTCAACATCCCGCTGGGCGACGTGTGGGCGATCGTCCTGCACCACGTCACCGGCGCGGGGGCGGCGCCCTCCGACCCGGCGCTGGACCAGATCGTCTGGAACTTCCGTACCCCACGGGTCGTCCTGGCCGCCCTTGTCGGCGCGGGCCTGGCCGTGTCCGGCGCCGTGCTGCAGACGGTCGTGTCCAACCCGCTGGCCGACCCCATCGTGCTGGGTTTCTCCTACGGTGCCACGCTCGGCGCGGTGCTCGTCATCACCCTGGGCGGCGGCGCGGCGCTGGCCGGGCTCGGGGTGTCGGCGGCCGCCTTCCTCGGCGCGGTCGCCGCCGGCGCGCTGGTCTTCGCCCTGGGACAACGGCGGGGGCGCCTCGCCCCGACCCGGCTGGTACTGGCCGGCGTCGCCGTCGGCTACGTCTTCCTCGCGGCCACGAGCTACGTGCAACTCCAGGCTTCACCGACCGAGTTGCGGACGGTCATGTTCTGGATGCTGGGCAGCGTCGCCGGCGCCCAGTGGGGCCAGCTCCCCACCGTCACCGTGGTGGTGCTCGTCGCCACCACGCTCCTCACCCTCTTCGGCCGACGGCTCAACGTCCTGCTGGCCGGCGACGAGTCCGCCACCGCGCTCGGCGTCGACGTCAACCGGCTGCGCGCCGTACTCCTGGTGCTCACCGCACTGCTGACGGGAACCGTCATCGCCGTCGCCGGCAGCGTCGGCTTCGTCGGCCTGATGATCCCGCATCTGGTACGCCTGACCACCGGCGCCGACCACCGCCGGCTGCTCCCCCTGACCGCCCTGCTGGGAGCCGTCTACCTGCTCCTCGTCGACCTGCTCTCCCGCATCCTCAACCGCCCCGACGAAATCCCCCTGGGCATCCTCACCGCTCTGCTCGGAGCTCCCTTCTTCCTGTGGCTGCTGCGCCGCAACAAGGGGCTGGACTGAAAGCATGAAACTCACCGTCGACCGGCTCCACGTCACGCTCGACCGCAACCCGATCCTCCGCGATGTCAGCCTTCAGGCCCGCAAGGGCGACATCGTCGGTCTCGTCGGTCCCAACGGCAGCGGCAAGTCCACGCTGCTCCGCACCGTCTACCGCTCACTGCGACCGGCGGACGGTGTGGTCAGGGTCGGCGAGGACGACGTATGGGCCCTGTCCTCCCGCACCGCGGCCCGGCGCACCGCCGCCGTCCTCCAGGACGGCGGCGGCAACACCACCGGACTGACCGTCACCGAGATCGTCGCCCTCGGCCGCGCCCCGCACCACGGTCTGCTGGGACGCGACGGAGCCGAGGACCACCGGGCCGTGGCCGACGCCGTCGCCCGCTGTGGACTGCGACCGTTCGCGGACCGGGACTACGCCTCCCTGTCCGGCGGAGAACGCCAACGCGTTCTGCTCGCCCGCGCGTTGGCTCAGGCCCCCCGGCTCCTCGTGCTGGACGAACTCACCAACCACCTCGATATCCGGGCCCGCTTCGAGCTGCTGGACCTCATCCGCACCACCGGCATCACCACGCTGGCGGTCCTGCACGACCTCGACCTCGCCGCCCGGCTCTGCGACCACCTGGTCGTCCTGCACGAGGGCACCGTCGTGGCGGCAGGACCGGTCCTGGACGTACTGAACCCGCGGATACTCGGCGACGTCTTCGGCGTCCGCGCACGCACGGAACGGCACACCGACGGCGTCATCCGCATCACGTACGCCGCCCGCGCCCTCGCTGGGGATCCGGGAAGCCGGGAAGCCGGTCTGCCGTCCGGAGGGGACGGGGGCGGCAGACCGGCTTGGTGAGGTGCGCCTGACAGGTTGAGAGCGGATCAGGGGCACTCTCGGGGCGGGGTCAGTGCACCATGCAGATCGGGGCGGCCGCGGTGTCCGGGGAGCCGCCGCTGGCGGCGTAGCCGAACGTGGTCGAGGACCCGGCGGCCAGGGAGCCGTTCCAGTCGGCGTTGGTGACCGAGGCCGCCGTACCGCCGCCGGCCAGCTTGCCGTTCCAGACGCTGTCGACCCGCTGCCCGGCGGGCAGGGTCCAGTCGACCATCCACGAGGAGATGGGCGTGGCGCCGGTGTTGGTCACCGTCACCTCGGCCTGGTAGCCGCCGTTCCAGGTGCTGGTGGTCTTCTGGGTCGCGGTGCACTGGGAGGTCGGCGGGTCGGTGGGGTCACTGCCGCCGCCCGAGCCGGCGCCCGGGACGGTCACCTCGCCGTTGCCGCCGTCGAAGACGACGTCGGAGCAGCTGTAGAAGGTCTCCTGGCTGTCCGAGCGGGTCCAGACGGTGTAGATGATGTGGCGCCCGCTCTTGCCCGACGGCAGGGTGGCGTTCCACGTGTACTTGCCGTCGACCGTGCCCACCGGGCCGGACTGCGGCGGGTTGGTCACGGTGTTGAACGGCTGGTCCTCCAGGTCGGCCCAGGTGAGCGGCTTCGTCGGGTCGATCGGGTTCTTGGTGACGTAGCTGCGGAACGAACCCGGGTGCGCGGCCCAGGCGTTGTACGAGAACTGTATCGACTTGCCGGAGGTCAGATGGGTCACCGGCCAGTCGTTGCTGCCCAAGTCGAAGCCGGAGAAGTCGTAGACGGTGGCGGCGCCGCTGCACAGCTTGCCGTCGGGGATGAAGCCCTTGGTCCGGCCCGCGCCGTCCGAGCGGAGCACCGCGAACCAGTTGTAGAACGGTGTCGCGCCGCTCTTGTTGAACGCCGCCTTGCAGGCCGGGTTGGTCGGCTTGACCTCACCGGAGCCGGACAGGCTGTACTTCCAGCACAGATAGGTGCGGCTGCCCGGCACCATGGGCGCGCCGTGGGCGGAGGCGCTGCCTCCGGAGAAGAAGACGAGGCCGAGGGCGGGCAGTACGGAGAGCAGCACCAGCAGGGCGGATCTGCGGGCACGGGAGCTGCCCGGCGGGTGTGGGGGGCGTGCGGGGGCCAGTAATCGTCGAGCCATTGCGCTGGTCATCCCTTCGACGTGATCGGGTCAGGAACCGTCGGCATGGGAGCGCTCCCAATTTCCTTGTGAACGTAGCGCGCGGGGGTGTGACTGTAAATGCTTCAGGACGCGAACACGCGCGCCCTGTCGTCACGTCACGTGCGGACCAGGAGGGCCACCGGGAGTTGGGTCAGCAGGTCGGCGAGCGGGGTCGCTCCCTCGGCCGTTCGGCCGGTCAGGAGGTCCCGCCATTGGCCCGGGGGCAGGGGGAGGCGGGTGCGGGGGTCCCAGCCGCCTGCCTCGGCCAGGCGTCGGGAGAGGCGGGTGGTGAGGGTGATCGCGCCACCGTCGTCGTTCTCACGGGACGTACGGAGGAAGGCCACGCAGTGGGCGGACGCCGGGCCTGCGGCGATCAGGGGGGTGTAGCCGCTTCCGGGGCCGAACCAGGTCGGGTGGTCGCGGCGCAGTCGCAGTGCCGCGCGGGTGAGCAGCAGCTTTTCGGCGGACAGGTCGTCAGTCGGGGTCTTGTCGTCCAGCGTGGGCGGGCGGCGGTTGTCCGGGTCGACGAGCGCGCGGTAGACGCGCTCGGTGTCCATGTAGAGGTCGGGCACCCCCGGCATGGTCAGGTGCAGCAGGGCCGCGCCGAGCGTGTTGGCCCGGGCGGGGGCGGCGATTTCGGCCTCGAAGGCGTCCAGCGCCGCCCACGGGCCGGACTCCAGGTACGCGGTCACGGCGTCCTCGTACGCGGCGTTCTGCTCGGTCCAGGTCGTGCGCAGCCCGGCCTCCCGGACCGCCTTCCGCACCGTCGGTACGAGGCGTTCGGTGTCCGCGGCGCCCAGGCCGAGCGCGGTCTGCCAGGCCGCCCAGGTGACCTGCGGATCGGGAGACTCCGGCAGCAGTCGGCTCCACCGGGCCGGGCACTCGGTGAGCGCCGCGATCCGCGCCCGTACGTCCGCGCTGCGCTTGGTGTCGTGGGTGGAGAGCACCGTGCCGGTAGCGGGCCAGTCGCGCAGGAGCCGGGCGGCGAAGGCGTGGAAATCCTCGGGGGAGACAGCGGGGTGCCCGGGGTCGCCGCCCACCTCCGCCGCCGAGAGCAGCGGGGTGTAGCGGTAGAAGGCGGTGTCCTCGACGGACTTGGCGCGCAGCGCGGCGGCGGTCTGGGCGAAGCGGGCCAGGAAGTCGCGGTGGTCCGGCCCTTCGCCCAGCCTGCCGAGCGCCGCGTCCCGTACGGTGTCCACCGCCCGGGCCTCCGCCGCCACGGTGAAGGCCGTACGGGCGTCCTCCGCGGCCCGGTGCAGCATCGCCGTGTCCGCCTCGGCGGCCGGGGCGTCGACCGTGGCGTACGGGCGGTAGACCGGCAGCCGTACGAGCAGCGCGCGGATCGCCGTGCGCAGCGCCCAGGGCGCGTGGTCGCGCAGCGGCGGTGCGGCGGCGCAGATCCGGGAGGCGGTGCGGGCCAGGCGCGCCACCTCGGCGGCCAGTTCGTGGCGGACCACGTGCTGGGCGGCGCGGCGGACCGTGGCCGCCCAGTCGCCGCCCTCGTCCGGCGGGGCGGCGGTGAAGCTCCGGTAGGCGGCGGTCAGCTTCTCCAGCCCGTCCGGGTCGACGAAGAGGCCGTCGATGTGGTGCAGGGCGTCGTAGCCGGTCGTCCCGGCGACGGGCCAGGGGGCGGGCAGCGGTTCGTCCCGGGCGAGGATCTTCTCCACGACGGTCCAGCGGCCGTCGCCGCCCGTCGCCGCCCGTACCGCCTCGTCCAGCGCCCGCAGATAGCCCCCGGGGTCGGCGAGGCCGTCCGGGTGGTCCACCCGCAGCCCGTCGAGCACCCCGTCGCGGATCAGCTCCAGCAGTGTGCCGTGGGTCGCGTCGAAGACCTCCGGGTCCTCGACGCGCACCGCGATCAGCTCGGAGATGGTGAAGAAGCGGCGGTAGTTCAGCTCGGTGCGGGCCAGCCGCCACCAGCCGAGCCGGTACCACTGGGCGTCCAGCAGCTCGGGCAGCGGCAGCCGCTCGGTGCCGGGCCGCAGCGGGAACTCGTGGTCGTAGTAGCGCAGCACCCCGTCGTCCCCGGGCCGCAGCCGCTCCCACTCGTCCCCGAGCGGCCCGCCGAGCACGGGCAGCAGCACCTTGCGGCCGTGCTCGGCCCAGTCGATGTCGAACCACCGCGCGTAACGCGACTCGGGGCCGTCCCTCAGCACCTCCCACAGCGGCCTGTTGAGCCGCTCCGGCACGGGTACGGCCATGTGGTTCGGCACGATGTCGGCGATCAGCCCGAGGCCGTGCGCCCGGGCCGTACGGGCGAGGGCGCGTAGCCCCCGTTCGCCGCCCAGCTCCGCGCGTACGGCGGTGTGGTCCACGACGTCGTAGCCGTGCTCCGACCCGGGGCGGGCCTCCAGTACGGGCGACAGATGCAGATGGGAGACGCCGAGCGAGGCCAGATACGGCACGGCCCGCTCGGCGGCCGCGAAGGGGAAACCGGGCTGGAGCTGCAGCCGGTAGGTGGCGGTGGGCGCGATGCGGTCAGCCGTCATATGAACGTATGTACCCCCGCGGGGCGCCTCATGAGATGCCGCGCCGCCATCCGGGTGCATGCGTGGGGCCGTAGAGTCCGACCACGAACACCACCGTCTCCCGTGGAGGGGATGCCGACGTGCCGACCTGCTCGCCCCTGTGCCTCTCCCGGGCGCAGCGTGCCGTCGCCGCCGCGCTGTGGCATTACACGGCCGCGCCGGTGGCCAGGCCGTACTACGTGCGCGGCTGCGCCCCGGGCGAGGACCCGGACGAGGCCGCGGTGACCGTCGCCCTGTGGACCGGGCCCGCGGCGCGGGAGAAGCGGAACCTCTTCTTCTTCGTCCCGCTCGTCTCCGGCGGCCTGCCCGTTCCGGCCGTGCGCGTCGTGGCCGGAATCATGCGGCTGGGCCGGGGCACGCACCTGTTCGGTTCGATGGGCCGCCGCCGTTTCGACGGCAAGCATCTCCTCAACGGCAGTGCGCTGGTGGAGGGGCGGGGCGCGCCGTGCCTGTGCGCGGGGACCGGCGAGCCGGAGGGGCCGCGCGGCTTCTACTTCGTGCGGCCCGGACAGCCCACGTACTATCCCTGAGACCCTGACCGGCCCGCCTCAGGCCGGGCGCTGGAGGACCATCAGGCTGCGGTCCACCAGCGTCAGCCGGTCGCCCGCGGCGACCTTCTGGCCGCTGCCCGGCTCCACGCCCTCCGGGATCGCCGTGTCCACGATGACCTGCCACTGCTTGCCGTGGTCGACGGGCACGACGAAGTCCAGAGGCTCGTGGTGCGCGTTGAAGAGCAGCAGGAACGAGTCGTCGGTGATGCGCTCGCCCCGCACCCCCGGCTCGGAGATCGCGTTGCCGTTGAGGAACACCGCGAGGGACTTGGCGTGGGCGGCCTGCCAGTCGCGCTGGCGCATCTCCTCGCCCTCGTGGGTGAACCACGCGATGTCGGACAGCTCGTCGTGGGTGCCCTCCACCGGGCGGCCGTGGAAGAAGCGGCGGCGGCGGAAGACCGGGTGGTCGCGGCGGAGCCAGACCAGGGAGCGGGTGAAGCGCAGCAGCTCCAGGGCCTCCCGGTCCTCCTCCCCGGCGTCCTTGCCGGTGACGGGCCAGCGCACCCAGGAGGTCTCGTTGTCCTGGCAGTACGCGTTGTTGTTGCCGCCCTGGGTGCGGGCGAACTCGTCGCCGTGGCTGAGCATGGGCACGCCCTGGGAGAGCATCAGGGTGGCGATGAAGTTGCGCATCTGACGGCTGCGCAGGGCCCGCACCTCGGGGTCGTCGGTCTCGCCCTCGACGCCGCAGTTCCAGGAGCGGTTGTAGCTCTCGCCGTCCTGGTTGGACTCCCCGTTGGCCTCGTTGTGCTTCTCGTCGTAGCTGACCAGGTCGCGCAGGGTGAAGCCGTCGTGGCAGGTGACGAAGTTGACGGAGGCGAGCGGGCGGCGGCCGTCGTTCTGGTAGAGGTCGGATGAGCCGGTGAGCCGGGAGGCGAATTCGGCCAGGGTGCGCGGTTCGCCGCGCCACAGATCGCGCACCGTATCCCGGAACTTTCCGTTCCACTCGGTCCACAGCGGCGGGAAGTTCCCCACCTGGTAGCCGCCCTCGCCGACGTCCCACGGCTCGGCGATCAGCTTCACCTGGCTGACCACCGGGTCCTGCTGCACCAGGTCGAAGAACGACGACAGCCGGTCCACCTCGTGGAACTGGCGCGCCAGCGTCGCCGCCAGATCGAAGCGGAAGCCGTCCACCCGCATCTCGGTCACCCAGTACCGCAGCGAGTCCATGATCAGCTGGAGGACGTGCGGGCTGCGCATCAGCAGGGAGTTCCCGGTGCCGGTGGTGTCCATGTAGTACCGCCGGTCCTCGCTCAGCCGGTAGTACGAGGCGTTGTCCAGCCCCCGGAAGGAGAGCGTCGGGCCCAGGTGGTTGCCCTCGGCGGTGTGGTTGTAGACGACGTCGAGGATGACCTCGATGCCCGCCTGGTGCAGCGCCCGCACCGCCGATTTGAACTCCAGCACCTGCTGCCCCCGGTCGCCCCAGGACGCGTAGGCGTTGTGCGGGGCGAAGAAGCCGATGGTGTTGTAGCCCCAGTAGTTGGCCAGCTCGGCGTCGACCAGCCGGTGGTCATGGACGAACTGGTGTACGGGCATCAGCTCCAGCGTGGTGACGCCCAGCTCCGTCAGATGCTCGATGATCGCCGGATGGGCCAGCGCCGCGTAGGTCCCGCGCAGCTCGTCCGGAAGCCGCGGGTGGCGCATCGTCAGGCCCTTCACATGGGCCTCGTAGATGACCGTGCGGTGGTAGTCGGTGCGCGGCGGCCGGTCGTCGCCCCAGTCGAAGTACGGATTGACCACGACCGAGGCCATCGTATGGGGCGCCGAGTCCAGGTCATTGCGCTTGTCGGGGCGGTAGAAGTGGTAGCCGTAGACCTCCTCGCCCCAGTCGATCTGCCCGCTGACGGCCTTGGCGTACGGGTCCAGCAGCAGCTTGGCGGAATTGCAGCGGTGCCCCTCCTCCGGTGCGTACGTGCCGTGGACCCGGAAGCCGTAGCGCTGGCCCGGCATGATGCCCGGCAGATACGCGTGGCGGACGAACCCGTCGTTCTCGCGCAGCTCGACCGCCGTCTCCGAGCCGTCGTCGTGCAGCAGACACAACTCGATGCGCGTGGCGGCCTCGGAGAACACCGCGAAGTTGGTTCCGGCGCCGTCGTACGTGGCGCCCAGGGGATAAGCGTGTCCCGGCCAGACCTGCATACGCCGACTCTTCCACTTCTTCTCCCGGGGCCGCGAGCACCGCGGGCCCCGGCCGGAACCGACCGACGACGCATCCTTTCCCAACTCGGGCAGGAGAGCGGCGGTTTCGGCGGAACTTCCTCAAAGTGGAGGCAACCTACGGCCATATCGGTTCGTCCTACCGGGTGACCTTGACATATGCGATATCACGCTATGACGGGGAATAAAGCGTGATGGGGCCACCGGGGGGATTGGGGAAAGACGTGGGCAAGTTGAGCCAACGCCATCTGGGGAGAGTGCTGGCGGGCGCGGCCGTGGCCGCCACCGCGACGGCGGTCATGATCGGGGTGACGCTGCCGGACAGCGCGTCCGGCAAGGAGGGGACGGGCGGCGGACCGCAGAGTTCCGCGGCGGAGCAGGGGCAGGCCGGCCGCCAGCTGCCCGGCGTGGTCGAGGCCGCGCCCGTGCAGGGGAAGACCGGCAAGGGGCGGGACCCGCTCACCGACGCCGAGCTGAAGCGCGCCCAGACGCTCGCGCTCGGCCGCGCCTTCCGGGACAGCAGCGAGGACGTCAAGGGCGACAAGGGCCCGGAGCAACTCTCCACCGACCTCGCCGAACTGACTCCCGACGAGGTCGGCGCCGCCGATCCGCCCCGCCGGGCCGACGTCACGTACTACGACTACAGCGACGACACCTACGTGACGAAGACCGTCGACCTGGGCTCGGGCAAGGTCGAGCACACCGACACCCAGCGCGGTGTCCAGCCGCCGCCCGACCGGGACGAGGCGCGCGAGGCGGCCCGGCTCCTGATCGCCGACAAGCTCGGCCAGGGGCTCAAGAAGGACTTCAAGGACGCCACCGGAAAGACGCTGACCAGCCCCGACCAGCTGGCCGTCACCGGCTTCGTCTACCGCACGGGCGTGGACGCCCCGGGGCCGGCCGCCGTCGAGGACTGCGGCAAGCACCGCTGCGTACGGCTGTTCACGAAGGTGACCGGCGGCGGCCCGTGGATCGACACCCGTCAGCTCGTGATCGACCTGAGCGACCGGTCCGTCGCCCGGCTGGGCTCATAGCCCCGAGGTCCGCGCACCCCCCCTTTCCCCTCTCTCATCAGTAACAGGAGTCACCATGCGTGAAAGAAGGCTGCGCCGGTCCCGCGCCCGGTTCGCGGCGGCCCTCGGCGCCTCGGCCCTGGTCGGCACGGCGGCGGTCGCCGCCGGACCGGCCCAGGCCGCGCCGCGGCTCCCGGCCAAGGCCCCGGCGGCCGCCGCGGACTGCAGCGCCGCGTACAAGATCAAGGAAACCCTGGACGGCGGCACCACCTGGCAGATGTGCTGGCACTACGAGAGCAAGGCCGGGCTGGTGCTCGACAACGTCTCGTACCAGCCCAAGGGCGAAGCCCGCCCGATCAAGGTGCTGACGTCGGCGAAGCTCGGCCAGATCCACGTCCCGTACGACGACGGCAAGACCGAGTACGACGACCTCACCGGGCAGGGCTTCGCCCAGGGGCTGCAGGAGCTGGCTCCGGCCGAATGCCCGGGCGGCACCATCAAGACCGTGCGGGTGCCGGACTCCTGGGACCCCGACCACCCGAACGTCAAGGGTCTGTGCGCCACCACCCGGGCCCGCGGGCATGCCTACCGCATGAACGACGGCCGGAAGCTCTACCAGGCCCAGGGCAAGGACCTGCTGGTCTACACCGTCAACCAGGTCGGCTGGTACGAGTACATCACCGAGTGGCGGTTCGCCGGCGACGGCACGATGTCCATGCAGGTCGGCGCCACCGGCACGCTCTCTCCGATGGACTACGACGCGGGCGACGGCCGCGGCTGGCCGATCGGCAAGGGCGCCAAGGACTACGCCACCAGCCACGCCCACAACGTCTTCTGGCGGCTGAACTTCGGCCTCGACGGCTCGGCCAAGAGCAAGGTCGAGCAGTACGACTCCAAGACCACGGCCGCCGCCGGACGGATCCCCACGACCAAGACCACCCGCACCTCGGTCGGCAAGGAGCTGGCGGGCGACGCGGCGGGGGCGCGCTGGTGGCGCGTGGTGAGCACGGCGGGCAAGAACAAGGACGGCCATCCGCGCAGCTACGAGATCGTGCCCGGCCACACCACCAAGTACCAGGGGCGCAGCTACACCAAGCACGACGTCTACTTCACGCAGTACAACAAATGTGAACAGTTTGCGAGCAACAACCTGGCGAACTGCGGCGCCGGGGCCGGTAAGAGCGTCGACAAGTGGGTCAACGGCCAGACGCTCACCCACCCGGTGGTGTGGGTCAACGTCGGGTTCCACCACATCGCCCGTGATGAGGACCAGGAACCGATGCCGCTGCACTGGCAGGGCTTCCAGCTCGCGCCCCGCGATGTGACCGCGATGAACCCCCTGACGCCGCCTGCACTCTCCCGTCACAACGGCCATACAGAAGACTAAGGTTGGCCTTCGGGCCGACCGGAGTGTCGCACCGCCCCCGCCCGAGCAGTAGTCTGCGGTGATCGTTGGAGCGGGGGCGGAAGGCGGTGCACAGGTGAGCTCGGGCGGGCTGCAGCTGCCCCCTGGTGACGGAGGTCCCGGGGGTGACGGCTCCACCGAGGCACCCCCGGGTGCGGTGTCCCTGGTGCGTCCGATGGAGATCGGGGCGGAACTGGACTGGGGCGCGGACGCCTGGGACGAGGTGCGGACGCGCGCACGCCGGGCCGGGCGGGCCTACATCTGGCTGAATCTGGTCGAACAGCGGCTGCGCGCGGTGGTCGGCGCGGTGCTCCGGCCGATCTACGAGCCGGTCCACGGCGACGACTGGGTCATCGCCGCCGCCGGACCGGCCGGCCAGGAGTGGGTGCAGCGGGCCGTGGCGGTACGGGAGGTGAGCCGCCGCAAGGGCTATCTGCTCGACCCTGCCGACGACAATGTGCTCAGCTTCCTCACCCTGCCCCAGCTGCGCGAACTCCTCGTCCAGCACTGGCCGTGCTTCGAGCCCTACCTGGACGACCGGCGCGAGGTGGAGCTGGCCCTGGACGAGCTGGAGGTCGCCCGTAACGTCGTCTCCCGCAACCGCGCCCTGTCCGGGACCGTGCTCGCCCAGGCCGAGCGCGCCTCCGCCCGGCTGCTGGAGATCCTCGGCAGCGGCACCGGAAGCCCCTCCACCGACCGGCTGCCCATCGACGCGGTCGAGGACCTGGTCGGCGACCGGTACGCGGACGTGGTCGGCGTCCATCCCGACCGGGTGCGGCTCCAGCGGCAGCTGCCCGTCGAGGACCTGTTCGCGGGCGCCCGCCGGCTGGACGCCGTCGGCATCGGGCTCAACCTCCTGGTCCAGAACTACTCCGGCCGCCGCCTGGTCCGGCTGGCCGAGGCCGGCTGCCGCGCCAGGCTGCTCTTCCTCAACCCCGCCAGCAGCGCGGTACGGCGGCGCGAGCGCGAGCTGGGGCTGAAGAAGGGCGAGCTGAGCCGCTCGGTGGAGATGAACATCCTCCACATGCGCCGGGTGCGCGCCGCCCTGCGCGATCCGGGCGCGTTCGAGATCCATGTCTTCGACGAGACGCCCCGCTTCACCGCGTACCTGGTCAACGGCGACGGCTCCGACGGGCTCGGGGTCGTCCAGTCGTATCTGCGCAAGGCCCGTGGTATGGAGGCCCCGGTCCTGGTGCTGCGCGGCGGCGGCCGGGGGCGCGAGGTGGTGCGCGAGGGGCGCGACCCGGGGGAGGGCGACGGCGGGCTCTTCGGCACCTACCGGGAGGAGTTCGAGAGCGTCTGGACGGACTCCCGCCCGGTGTCCTGAGCTGGTGGGGACAGTCGTACGGTACGGGCCGTCCAGCGGCCGTCGGTGCGGGTGATGCGGACCGGGTGGTCGAAGCACTTCGTGATGGCGTCGGTGGTCACCACCTCGTCCACGGCGCCCGACGCCAGGCACTCCCCGTCGACGCCAGGCACTCCCCGTCGCGCAGCAGCATCGCGTGGGTGGTGGACGCGGGCAGCTCCTCCAGGTGGTGGGTCACCAGGACCGTGGCCAAGGCGGGATGGGCGAGCCGCAGCGCGTCCAGGCTGTCCAGCAGCTGTTCGCGGGCGGCCAGGTCGAGGCCGGTGGCCGGTTCGTCGAGCAGCAGCAGCCGGGGCCGCGGCATCAGCGCGCGGGCGATCAGCACCCGGCCGCGCTGCCCCTGGGAGAGCGTCGGCCAGCGCGCGTCGAGCTTGCCGGCCATGCCCAGGGTGGTCAGCAGCCGCTCGGCCCGCTCGCGCTGCGTGGGGTCGGGGCGGCGGCGGGGGACCGGCTCGACGGTGTTGGTCAGCCCGGTCAGGACGACGTCCCGCGCCCGCAGCGGGGAGCGCAGCGGATGCCGGGGGTCCACATGGCCCACGTACGCGCGCAGCTCCCGCAGATCGACCCGGCCCAGCGTGCGGCCCAGCACCTCGACCGCGCCGCGGGTGGGGTGGGAGTGCGCGCCCAGCAGGCCGAGCAGGGTCGACTTGCCCGCGCCGTTGGGGCCGAGCAGGGCCCAGTGCTCGCCCTGGCGGACGGTCAGCGAGATCGAGCGCAGCAGATGGGCGCCGTCGCGGACCACGTCGACGTCGTCGGCCTTCAATACGGGGGTCATCGTGCCTCCTCTTCGGCGACGAGCGTCATGACGGACTCCAGGTTCTTCACGGTGGCGGCGATCGCGGCGTCGGGGTCGCGGTCCGCCAGGGCGTCCAACAGCGCCGTATGGGCGCAGGTCAGATCGGGCAGCCCGGTCTCGTGGACGACCATCTCGACCAGCTCCTCGCGCAGCACCGGCAGGACGGAGGTGAACAGGCCGAGCAGCACGGCGTTGCCGGACAGCTCCACGACCGTGCGGTGGAAGGCCAGATCGGCGTCCACGAAGGCGGCGGGCCCGGCTCCGGCGGCCTTCTGGCGGCGCTTCAGGTCGTCCGTGAGCCGGGTGATGTCCTCCGGGCGCACCCGCCGCGCGGCCAGCCGGGCGGCCTCCACTTCGAGGGCCCGGCGGACCTCGTAGACCTCCAGCAGCCGGGCGCGGCGCAGCAGCTGCCGTACGTCGCGTGCCTCGCGCGTCTCGGGCGCCTCCTCGGCGGCGTACGTGCCCGAGCCGTGGCGTACGTCCAGCAGGCCGTCGTGGGCCAGCAGCCGGACGGCCTCGCGCACCGAGGAGCGGCCGACGCCCAGTTCGGCGGCGAGGGTCACCTCGCTGGGGAGGCGCTCGCCGGGGCGCCAGCGCCCCTCGGCGAGCATCGCGCGCAGCGCGCTCTCGACCTGCGGCACCACGCGCCCGTGCCGCAACTGTGAGGCTTTCGCCATCTCGTCTCTCCCGACGGGCTGTTGATCACGTCCGATGGCACCGCGGACTGTAGCAGAAGTCCTCAGACGTCTGAGGAGTCGGGTGTGTTCGGGCAGCGCAAGAGGTGCGCAACCGCCCGCAAACCGGCCCCCAAGCGGCCGGGCCCAAGCTGCCCTTGGATCACATGCCAGGCCGAACCGGGGGGAGGGGGTCCAGTGCATCTGCTCGACCTGCTCGCGGCCCGTGCCGAACCGGCGGCCGCGGCCCTGCTGACCGTCACCCGGCGCTGCCCGCTCGCCTGCGCGCACTGCTCGACCGCCTCCTCGATGGAGAGCGAGCAGATCGACGCCGCAGTGCTGAAGCGTTTCGTCGCGACGTTCACCGTAGCTGACCGCCCCGAGTACGTCCTGCTGACGGGCGGTGAACCGCTGCTGCGGCCCGGGCTGGTCCGCGAGATCGCGGAGCGGGTCCGGGAGGTGGGGGCCCGTACGCATCTGCTGTCCGGCATGTTCTTCGCGGCCGGCGGCCGGACGCCCGCACCGGTGCGGCGCGCCATCGACGCGGTGGACCACTTCGCGGCCAGCATCGACGCCTTCCACGAACGCCAGGTGCCGCGCGCCGCCGTGCTGCGCGTCCTGCGGCAGCTCCTGGACGAGGGCAAGGACCTCAGCGTCCAGCTCACCGGCCTTACGCCCGACGACCCGTATCTGCGGCGGGCCACCGAGGACATCCGCCGCGAGCTGGACGACCGGGTGCCGATCCTGGTCACCGTCGTACGCCCCGCAGGCCGCGCCCGCCCCTGGCTCCCGCCGGTCGGGGCCGGGGCCGCCGTGCATCCGACCGTGCCCGCTCCCTGCGCGCTGGCCGCGTGGCCCGTCGTCTGCTTCGACGGGACCGTGGCGGCCTGCTGCAACCAGGACGTGGTCGACGCCGCGGCCCTCGGCCGCCTTCCGGCCCATCTGCGCCTCGGGCACATCGCCCACGACGGGTGGGTGGCGATTCGTGAACGGCTTCTGGAACGTGAACTGCTGCGCGGGATCCGGGCCTTCGGGCCGCGTCATCTGGCCTCGCTCGCGGGCGCCGGCTGCGACGGCTACTGCGCGGCGTGCGTGACCGCGCTGGGCGAGCCGGGGACGGCCACGCGGGCCGGGGCCGTGCTGGAGCGGCCGGGGGTGCGCGCGGTGGAACGGCAGCTCGGCGCACTGGTCCGCGCGGGTGGGGCGGAGATGTTCCTGCGGCGCTACGGGACCGAGGGGTACCGGGAGTTGGCCGCTCTCGGGCATGAAGCAGGTGCGTCGTGACCACCGCCGGCGCCGCGCTCGACGCCAGGATCGGGCTGCTGCGGCCCGGTCTGCGGGCGACCCTCGCACGGGTGTGGGCAGTGCCGGACCCGGCCGCCGTCTATCCCGAATACCTGCATCTGACGCACCAGATCATCCGCGCCACCGTCCCCGTGATGGAGGCCGCCGCCGCCCGTAGCCGGGAGCTGGCCGAGCGGGCGGCCGACTCGGTGGCCGCCGCGCTCGTCCCGTACTGGGCGCGCCACATCCCCGAGGAGCGCGGCCATGACACGTGGGTGTGCGAGGACTTGGCCGCCCTCGGCCACGACCCCGGCGAGCCCTGGCGGCGGATCCCGCCCGCCCCGGTGGCCGCGCTGGCGGGCGCCCAGTACTTCTGGATCCACCGCCTCCACCCGGTCTGTCTGCTCGGCTACATCGCCGTACTGGAGGGCGACCCTCCGCACCCCCGGGCGGCCGAGCGGCTGAGCGCGCGCACGGGCCATCCGCGCGCCGCGTTCCGCACCCTCGCCCGGCACGCCGAGGAGGACCCCGGCCACCGGGACGCGCTGCGCGGGCTCCTCGACACCCTGCCGCTCGATGCCCGGCTGCGGCGCGCGGTGAGCGTGTCCGCCCTCAACACCGTTCAGCTGCTGGTGGCCGCCTTCGGGGAGCTGGCCGACCGGTTCGCTCCGGCACAGCGCGACAGGAGCGCGTGATGGAACGGCTCTCGCTCGCCGCCGCCCTGCGCCACCGCCGCTTCCGCCTGCTCTACGGCGGCCAGGCGATCTCCAGCGTCGGGGACTGGCTGGACTATCTCGCCCTCGTCGTCCTCCTCACCTACACCTGGGGCCACGGCGCGGGCGCGCTCGCCGCGCTCAGCGTGGCGGTGGCCGTCCCGATGGTGGCGCTCGCCCCGGTGGCCGGGGCGCTCGCCGACCGGATGAGCGACCGGATACGGGTGCTGGTCGGCTGCGATCTGATGCGCGCGGCGCTGGCGCTCGGCTATCTCGCCGCGCCCAATCTGCCGGTGCTGTTGGTGCTCGTAGTGTGCAAGGTGTCGTTCGGGGCGCTGTTCAACCCCGTCCACCAGTCCACGCTGCGCTCCGTCGTCCCGGAGTCGGATCTGCTCTCCGCGATGTCCCTCACCGTCTTCACCAACCAGGCGGCCAAGGTCGTGGGGCCCGCGCTGAGCGGGCTGCTCATCGCGGGCTTCGGGGTGCGGGCGGCCTTCGTCGTGGACGCCGCGACCTTCGTCGTCTCGGCCGCGCTGCTGTCCGCCGTACGCCTGCCACTCCGGCCGGAACCGAAGGCGGCGCCGGACGGTGCGGAGCGGCCCGCGGGGCTGCGCGCCGACATCGTGGAGGGGATACGGTTCATCGCCCGCACCCCCGCGCTGATCGCGCTGATCGGCAGCGTCGCGGCGACCCTCTTCCTCGTCCTCACCTTCGACACGCTTTCCCCGCTGGCCATGCGCGAACTGGGCGTCGGCGAAACGTCCCTGGGCTATGTGGTGGCCGCGGTGGGCCTCGGCGCGGCGCTCGGCACCCTGGCGATCAGCGGGCGCGTCATGCGGGCCGGGCCGTTCGTGGTGCTGGGCGCGGCGCAGATCGTGGTCGGCGCGGCGGTCAGCGGCATCGGCACCGGACTGGGCCTCGGCGTCCACGGGATGGTGTGGCTGTGGATGCCGATCGCCGGGGTGCTCGGCTTCGCGGCCGCCGGGATCATGGTCGTCTTCCCGTACGTACTGCACCGCGAGACGCCCCCGGAGCTGACCGGCCGGGTCACCGCGATCGCCAACGCCTTCCCGGTGCTGCTGCAACTGGCCGCCCCGCCGCTGGGCGCGGCGCTCGCCGGCTGGTCGGGCGTCGGCTTCGTGTTCCTGACCGCCGGACCGGCCCTCGCGGCGCTGGGCGCGGTGGTCTGGCTCTACGGGATGCGCGTACGGCTCCGAGGCGAGCACAGCGACGACGCCCAACCCCCACCACCCACCGAGAGGGCGGACACCATGCCGGACACACAGCGCCTGGACGCCCTGCGGGCCGCCGGGTTCCCCGTCGACGGACTCACCCCGGGGCAGCTGGACGCGCTCCACGGGCTCAGCGACGAGGAGGCCGACCTGCTGATCTCCGTACAGCTGCGGCTCCAGGCCACCGCCGACGAGGTGGAGGCGCACAGCGGGGAGCCCATCATCGGCGGGGTTCTGTTCTGAGTTCGACCTTCTGAGCTTCGACCCGGCCGAAGGGGGCGCCGTGCACGACATGAGTCGCAAGACCATCACCGTCGTCTTCTGCGACATGGTCGGCTCCACGGCGCTCAGCGAGCGGCTCGACGCGGAGGCGCTGCGCCATGTGATGCTGCGCTACTACGACCTGCTGCGCACCTGCTTGGAGCGACACGGTGGCACCGTCGAGAAGTTCATCGGGGACGCCGTCATGGCCGTCTTCGGCATCCCCGTCGTGCACGAGGACGACGCGCTGCGCGCCGCCCGTGCCGCGCTCGACATGCTGGCCGCCGTCGAGGAGTCGGGGGAGGAGCTGGAACGCGAGACCGGGGCGCGGATCGCGGTGCGCATCGGCATCCACACCGGCGAGGTGGTCACCTCGGGCGCCGCCGACGCGGGCCACGCCCTGGTCTCCGGGGAGGCGGTCAACGTCGCCGCCCGGCTCGAACAGCACGCCCCCGCCGGGCAGATCCTCATCGGCGCCGACACCCACGGGCTCATCGCGGCGCGCGCCGAGACCACCGAAGTGGAGCCGCTGACCGTACGGGGCAAGTCCGAGCCGGTGCCCGCCTGGCGGCTGACCGGCATCCGGGACGAGGCGCGGGCGCTGGCCGGGCCGCCGGGCGTCCCCATGGTCGACCGGGGCGACGAACTGGCCCAGCTGCGCATGGCGTTCGCCCGGGTGGTGCGCGACCGCTCGTGCCATCTGGTGACGCTGTTCGGCGATCCGGGCGTCGGCAAGAGCAGGCTGGCCCGCGCGTTCGCGGCCGAGGTGCGACGGGACGGCGCGCTGGTCGCGGGCGCCCACTGCCCGCCGTACGGCAGCGCCGGGCCGCTGGCCCCGCTCGCACCGCTGGTGACGCACGCGCTGGGCCCGAACCCGCGGGCGCGGCTGGCCGAGGTGCTGGGCGGCGGCGACGCCGAACGGGACGCCGCCACCGCCCTGGCGCGGCTCGCCCGCACCGGCGTCTCCGGCACCTCCTTCGACGAGACCCGCTGGGCGCTGCAACTGCTGTGCACCGCGCTGGCGGGGACCCGCCCGCTGGTCGCCGTCGTGGACGATCTGCACTGGGCGCACGAGGACCTGCTGGGCGCGCTCGACCACCTTGCCGACTGGGTCCAGGGCGTCCCCGTGCTGCTGCTGTGCGTGGCCCGGCCCGATCTGCTGGAGCGGCACCCCCGGTGGGGCAGCGGCAAGCTCAATGCCACCGCGCTGGTGGTGCCGCCGCTCGCCGCCGACGACTGCCGCGAACTGGTGCGGCGGCTGTACGAACCGGACGGCGCCGGCGACCCCGAGGTGGTCCCGCACGCGGCCGCCGTCGCCGAGCACGAGCGGACCGTGGAGCGGCTGGTGCACCGCTCCGAGGGAAACCCGCTGTTCGTCGAGCAGATCGTGGGGATGGTCAGCGAAAGCGACGACCCCCGCTTCGTACCCCCCTCGGTGCGGGCCGTCGTCGCCGCCCGGCTGGACCGGCTGGAGCCCGCCGAACGCGCGGTCCTGGAGTGCGCGGCCGTCACCGGCGCCGAGTTCACGGCCGCGGACCTCACGGCGCTGCTGCCCGCCGGGGCAGGTCCGGTCGAGCACGCGGTCCGCACCCTGGTGCGCCGCCGCCTCCTGGAGGCCGCCGGGCAGGACCCGGGCGCCACCCGCTGGCGCTTCGTCAGCCAGCTGATCCGCGATGAGGTCTACAGCGGCATGTCCAAGCTGGTGCGCGCCAGGCAGCACGAACGGTTCGCGGACTACCGCGCCGAACTCGCCCCCGAGGACCACCACACCATCGGCACCCACCTGGAGGAGGCGTTCCGGCTCCGGCTGGACCTGGGCCCCGCCGACGCCACCGCCCGCGGCACCGGCGCCCGCGCCGCCGACCACCTCGCGGCGGCGGGCACCGCGGCACTCGGCCGCGGCGACGTCGGCTGGGCCGTCGACCTGCTGCGCCGGGCGCTCGCCCTCACCGACGCGCTCCCGGACCCCCGGCTCCACGCCGGTCTCGCCGTACGGACCGCCCTCGCAGAGGCGCGGCTGGCCGCCGGGGACGCGGCCGAGGCGGTCGGCGCGCTGCGGCAGCTGCTCGCCGACGCGCGCGCCGCGGGCGAGCGCGGGGTCGAGGCCCGGGTCCGGCTCCAGCTCGCCTACCTCGCCCCCGCCCATCTGGGGCCCGGCGCGGACGGCTTCGGCGCCGTCCTCGACGCGGCCCGCGACGCGGTCGCCGTCTTCACCGGCTCCGACGACGCGCTCGGCCTGGCCCGCGCCTGGCTGGCCATCGGCCAGGAGCGGCAGAGCCGCAGCCGGCACGGCGAGGCCGCCCGCTATCTCACCCGCGCCCTGCACGAATCGGTCCGCGCCGGGGCCGGTCTGGAGCGCGCCGGAAGCCTGGGCGCGCTCGCCGTCTCCCTGTGGCTCGGCCCGGAACCGGCACCCGTGGCGCTGCGCCGCTGCGGCGCGTACCTGGACGATCTGCTCGCCGGGCGCCGGATGGCGCGCGCCACGGTGTCCTGCCCGATGGCCGCCCTGCTGGCGATGTGCGGCGACCACGCCGAGGCTCGGCGGCTGCTCGCCGACGCCGTACGCACCCTCAGCGACCTCGGCCACCTCTTCGCCGTACCGGCCGTGCACCTCTTCCAGGCCACGGTGGAGGAGTCGGCGGGATGCTGGGACGACGCGATACGGCTGCTGCGTGCCGCCCGCGCCGAGCTGGAGCGGCTGGGCGACGGGCAGTTGCACGCCACCGCGACCCGCGATCTGGCCCGGGTGCTGCTCTCCCGGGGCGGCGCCGAGGACGAGGTGGCGCGGCTGGTCGGCGGGCTGCTCGACACCGGCCTCGACGCCCTGCCCGCGGCCGCCGCCGATGTCCACGGGATCCGCGCCCGGCTGGCCGCGGCCGACGGCGACGCGGCCACCGCTGCCCACCACCTCGACCAGGCCCTCGACGCGGCCCGCAGGACCGATTCGCCGGTGTGCCTGGCGGGTGCGGAGTTCGACCGGGCCCAGGCCGCCGCCGCGCTCGGCCGGGAGGGCGAGGCGATGGCGGCGGCCGCTGAGGCGCGGCGCCACTTCACCGCCAAGGGCCATCTGGTCGGGGCGCAACGGGCCTCGGCGTTCGCCGCCGCGCTGGGAGGTGACACCGGATGACGACCGCCGGAGCGCGGCTCACCTGGAGCCTCCTCGGCCGCGACCGCGCCGAGATCGAGGTCCGCACCGACTGGGCGGGCGCGGGCGATGCCGCGTCGGCCTGGGCCGGCGCGGACGGCCGGGGCGTGCGCGTCTGCGTCCTGGACAGCGGGGTGGACGTCGGCCACCCCGCGGTGGGCCCCGTCGCGTCCTCGCACACGGTCCGCGCGGCGGTCGGCGGCGGGGTCGAGGTGGTGGCGGACAGCGGAGGCGACTCCTGCGGACACGGCACCGCCTGCGCGTCGATCATCCGGATGATGGCCCCGGAGTGCGAACTGCACAGCGTGCAGGTGCTGCGCTCCGGCTACCGGGGCAGCGGGGACGCGCTGATCGAGGGCGTGCGCTGGGCGGTCGACCAGGGCTACGACGTGATCAACATGAGCCTGTCCACGACCCGCCGGGAGTTCGCCCAGGCCCTGCACGAGATCGCGGACCGCGCCTACTTCGGCCGTAGCCTGCTCGTCGCCTCCGCGCACAACATGCCGGTGGAGAGCTACCCGTGGCGGTTCTCCTCGGTGATCTCGGTGGGCAGCCACGAGGAGGACCGCTCCGACCTGTTGCTCTACAACCCGGCGCCGCCGGTGGAGTTCTTCGCCCGCGGCGTCCGCGTCCCCTCCGCCTGGCCGGGCGGCACCATCCGTCGCTGCACCGGCAACAGCTTCGCGACCCCGCATGTGGCCGGGATGTGCGCCCGGATCCTCGGCAAGCACCCGGACATGACGCCGTTCCAGGTCAAGCAGGCGCTCTTCCTCGCCTCGGCCAACGTCAGGAGGGCCTAGATGACCGCGTACGAGCCCGAGGCCGAACACCGGCTGCTGCTGCAGTCCGTGGTGGAGACCGCGCGGGCGATCTTCGAGGCCCAGGCCAGCTCCATCTTCCTGCTGGACGAGGCGGACGGCGCGCTGGTCTTCGAGGCCGTCTCCGGCAAGGGGGAGGGCGATCTCGTCGGCCGCCGCTTCCCCGCGGGGCGCGGGGTGGCGGGCTGGGTGCTCCAGTCCCGCCAGCCGATCGAGGTCGACGACGTGGACGAGGACGAGCGCTTCGCCCGCGACCTCGCCGAGTCCACCGACTACGTTCCGCGGGCGCTGATGGCCGCGCCGCTGCTGCACGGGGACGAGGTGCTGGGCGTCCTCGAAGTCCTCGACCGCAGCCGGGAGGTACGGACCACCCTGGCGGCCATGGACCTGCTGGCGCTCTTCAGCGCCCAGGCGTCGGTGGCGCTGCGGCTCGTACGCCACGGCCGCCGGACCCACCCGACGGAGGGCGGGCCCGGCGGTGCGTACGACGCGGGCGTGGACGGGCTCGTACGGGCCCTGGCCGCGCTGCGCGGCGAACGGCGCGAGGCGGGGCGGCGGCTGGCCGGGGCGCTGGGGGAGCTGCTGCGGGAGTGACCAGCCGCCGCCGGAACCTACAACCCCAGCAGCTCCACATCGGCCCGCATCTGGTCGCGGGCCAGGTCGAGCACCAGGCGGGGCAGCCGGAACCGGCAGTGGCCGTCCGGGCCGGGGTCGGGGGCGAAGTCGATCAGCTGGGCGTCCAGCAGTCTGCCCAGCACCCGCCGGGCCTCGGCGGGGCCCGCCCCGAGCCGGTGCAGCGCCTCCCGGAAGGAGAACTCCCCCTCGTGGGCGAGCAGCCGCACGGCCGACCAGTCGGCCTCCCCGGCGGCCGCGTAGCCGCGCATCAGGCGCTTGCGCAGATCGACGTCCCCGACCGCGAACTCGTCCAGCCGGTCCGGCGACTCCAGCGCGTCCGCCAGCCCCTCCATGGGCCAGCGGCGGTGCCCGGCCAGCCGTCCGCCCGCGATGCGCAGCGCCAGGGGAAGCCCCTCGCACGCCTCCACGATGCGCCGGGCGGCCCCGGGCTCGGCCGCGACCCGCTGGGCGCCGACGATGTGCCGCAGCAGGGTCAGGGAGTCGTCCGGGGGCAGCGGGTCCAGCTCCACGACCCGGGCGCCGTCCAGCCCGGCCAGCGGGGTGCAGCTGGTGACGAGGGTGGTGAAGACGGGCGAGTTGGGCAGCAGCGGACGTACCTGGGAGGCGCTGGTGGCGTTGTCGAGCACCACCAGGGCCGGTTCGGCGTCGTCGGCGTGGGCGCGGTACCGCCACAGGAGTTCGCTCAGCTCGCACAGAGGAGGGGCCGTGTGGTCGAGTTCCTGGAGGAGCTCGGCCAGGGCCTGGGAGGCGTCCTTGGGGCGGCCCTGCGAGTCCATCAGGTCCACGTAGTACCGGCCCCCGGGGAACGCCCCCTCGGCGGCGTGCGCGGCGGCCACCGCCAGCGAGGACTTGCCCACCCCCGGACGGCCGGTGACCAGCGTGACCTGCCAGGGGGCGGGCGCCTCCGCCGAATGGGCGCCGACATCCGGGAACAGATCGTCCAGCTCGCGCCGCCGGCCGGTGAAGTCCGCGAGGCCGGGCGGCAGCTGGACGGCGGCGGTGTCCCGCCCTGCGGGGGCGGCCGCTCGCGGGGGCATCGCGTACAGGGTGTCGCGCGGAGCGGGAGTGGGGGAGGTGCCCGCGAGGATGTCCTGCTGGAGGCGGCGCAGGACGGTGCCCGGCTCCAGGCCGAGTTCGAGGGAGAAGAGCCGGCGCGCGTCGTCGAAGGCGATGAGCGCGTCGCTCTGCCGTCCCACCCCGTGCAGCGCCTGCATGTACTGGGCGCGCAGCTGCTCCCGGTACGGGTGGGCCACGATCAGCGGCTCGACCTCCTCCAGCACCTCGTGGTACAGCCCGAGGCCCAGCCGCGCCGTGAACAGCACCTCCAGCGCGGACAGCCGGCGCTCCTCCAGCCGGGCGGCCTCGTCCTCCAGCAGCGTGGGCCCCTCGAGACCGGTGAAGGGACGGCCCCGCCACAGCGTCATGGCGTCGCCCGTGAGCCGGTCGACGCGGGCCGGATCGCCCGCGGAGGCCGCGCGGCGCGCGAGGTCGAGGGTGTGCTCGAACCGCACCGTGTCGATCTTCTCGGGATCGATGGCCAGCCGGTAGCCGGGGCGCTGATGGACGACCCGGGCCGTCTCGTCGGCCGCCGCGAGCGTACGGCGCAGATGGTGCACGTACACCTGAATATTCTTCGCCGCGCTCTTCGGCGGGTCCTCGTTCCACAGGGCGTCGACCAGGTGGTCCATGGAGACGACCTGGTCGGGCCGGCACAGGAGCGCGCCGAGCAGAAGCTGCTGTTTGTGCGGACCCAGTGGTACGGATCCCGTCGCGGTCGTGGCGATGAGCGGGCCGAGCACACTGAACTGCATATCCCCGCGTTTCCTTCCCCGTCTTTTTGGTGCCCGTTACGTAGGCGATGGAGGGCATGGAGCAATGGCCGCAGGGCCCAGGCGGTACACCGCCTGGGCCCTTTTCCTCACGGTGTCCGGCTGATTACCAGACGAAGTTGCCGCTCAGCGGGGAGTCCACGCTGTGCGGGACGACGTCCTCGGCGGAGTCCAGGCGCTGCTTGATGGAGTTGAGCAGGGTCACTTCCTCCTGGCTGAGGGAGGAGATGGCCTCCAGCTGCTGCGGGTTGGCGCCCTTGAAGTTGTGCCCGGCGGCGACCAGTTCCTTGAGCGCGTCGAACGACATGGTGAATCTCCTTCGTAGGGTGTGTGGTGCGGGAAACTCATCTGTTGCGCGTTGCCTCTTTGTTCGGGCGGCGATCTTCCGCCCCCGTCCCCCATGTCCCTCCTCGGGCTTAGGCGTTGGCGGTTGTCGTGAGCGTGTGGGAATCGAGCACCGTCGCGAGGGCGTTGTTGGCGGCGTCGATGGAATGGAGTGCGCTGAGCCCGATGGCCGTGACCAGTTCCGGCGTGAGCGGCGCCTCGTCGAGGGTGCGCATCAGTTCGTCGCGGTGCTTGACGTCGAGCGCGGCGTGGCGCTCCAGGGTGCGGAATCCGGTCCGCGGGAATCCGGTGCGGCGCATCAGTTCCGGCACCATCTCCGTGGACGGCGGATTTCCCTCCAGGACCGCGATGTGGCCGAGCAGGCAGGCCGGGTGGTAATGCTGGATCCAGTAGTACTGGGCGCCGACCAGATTGGCCACGGAGGCGGTCGGAAGACGGCGCAGTGGCTCGTCGGGATCGCATCCGATCGCCGCGAGGTCCTGCCGGAGCCATTCGTCGTGGCCCTGTTCCTCGCGGATGTGCTTGGTGAAGTACGGTACGAGCGCGGCCGCGACCGGATCGTCGTCGGCCAGCTCCCCGCAGCGGGCCAGTGCGCATTCCATCAGCGGCACCGTCGAACGAATGGAACTGTGCAGCATGCAGAGGTATTCGGGATACAGCTCGCTCAGTCGCGGAGAATTCCAAAACCTGCGGGTCGTCGCCATGAGCTGGGGGAGCAGTAGGCCGGTTTTGGCGCGCAGGGCCTGGCTGTGCCGTGTCATATCAGAACGCCTTTTCCGTGATGTTCCCGTGGATGAACCCGAGGATCAGGAATTCAGGGTGGCGATCGCCGCCAGCAACCGGTCGCTTTCTCCCGCGGCCCTGCGCTTCGTCATCGACCAGCACAGTCCGCAGATGGAGGAGAACTGCCGGTCGGCCAGGTCGCTGAAGCCCGGGAGGCCGGTGAGCGGGCCGGGGCCGACGGACCCCAGCGCGGTGAAGAAGGAGTCGCTCGTGAAGTCGCTCACCGCGGTCGCCACTTCGGCGCCGTCCGCGCAGTCCCGGCGCAGCGCCGCCGGGCCCGCGCCCATGATCACGGACTCGTTGCAGCAGACCGTGACCCGGCCGTCGTAGCGCACCACCGCGGCGTCCACGACGTCACAGGGCCCGAAGGAGCGCCCCGCGCGCCGCGCCGGCCGGTCGTAGAGCCCGGCGCCCCTGCCGTGCGGAATGCCATGGGTGGGCACCAGTTCGGCGTGGTCGGCCCAGCTCGGGCCCAGGGCCGCGGCCAATGACTCGCGGGTGCGGTCCAGGGTGTCGCCCTCGTCGATGGCCTGGACCACGATGGGCAGCCCGTGCCGGGCGATGACCCGCGCCGCGTTCCGGAACCGCTCGGGCCCCTGGCTCGCCACATGATGGGCGTCGGTGCTCAGGTAGACGACCGCCGACTGCGCCAGGACCCGGTGGATCCACTGCGGGGCGTGGTCGCTGCGGGCCCAGAAGCCGCTGGTGTAGAGCGCCACATGCTTGCCCGCGGCGGCCAGCTCGGTGACCGCGAGGGTCAGGGCACGTCGCTCGACGAAGGGTTCGCCCCCGGAGATGCCCACCATCCGCACCTCCGGCAGGGCGGCGAGCCGATCGACGATGGAGGCGAAGAGCGCGTGGTCGGTGATGCGCGGGCTGTCCGGGCGGGAGTCCACCGAGCAGTGGGCGCAGCCCACCGGGCAGCGGTCGGTGATGAACAGCAGCACCGAGGCGCCCCGGGTGCGCCGGATGCTCAGCACCTCCCGGTGGCCGAGCCGGTTCATACCAGGCTCCCCGCGGGCGTTCTGCGCGACGGATCGTGGCCCAGGGACACCAGGTCGGCGTACTTGGCGATGCCGTAACTCCGGGCGAAGGCCAGCGGTCCGGCCTCCACCAGCAGCGATTCGGTCTGCTGCTCGATCAGCCGGGTGGCGGGCCGGTCGGCCAGCTCCCGGACGGCCCGGGGCACCGCGGGGTTCTTGGAGAGCACCCAGCAGGTCTCGCAGTACCCGGGGCTGCCGCAGCCGTCGCCGATGCTGCCGCCATTGCCGCCGCTGCTGGCTTCGCCGCCGGTGCTGCCGTGGCGGCCCATCAGGTATTCGGGTCCGGTGGCGCGGATGGCCCGCACCATCGGGTTCTCCAGCGCGCGTTCCTTGATGACGGGCCAGCTGTCGCGGGCGATGTGGCCCAGGTACAGATGGGGCGGCAGCGGTACCTTGCCGTCCATCACGTCCTGGTTGCCGCACGCCGTCACCTGCCCGTTGAAGCCGATCACCGGCCACGCGGAGACCGCGCAGGGAGAGGGGGCGACGGCGGACTTGGGCAGCGGCACGCGCTTGAGCAGCCAGGCGTCGGCGCGCCCGTGCGGGCTGATCGGCGCCACCAGCATCGGCACCCGGTCGTCGAACACCCGCCGCACCTCGGCGGTGACGTCGGCGAGGTACGGATCGTCCGGGCCGAGGCCGGTCAGCTGGAGGCTGACGTCCTTGCCCTCGTCCAGCAGCTCCCGCAGGACCCGGAAGACCGAGGCCCGGGGCACCTCCTCCTCGTGGAAGCGGTCGAGGCTGGCCGAGAAGTGGTCGACCGCGTCGATGGCCCGCTTGAGCGGCCGTGGGATGCGGCCGCGGTCCGCGAAGTAGAGGCCGGACACGACGTGGGAGCGGGACCCGGCGGTACGCGCCAGTTCGGCGATCTCCCGTACCAGACGCGGCCGCAGCAGCGCCTCGCCCCCCGACATGAGCACGAACTCCGGACGGTTTTCCGGTGTGAAGGATTCCGCGAATTTCCGGAACATCTCTTCCGGATATTCCTCACTGTCCAGCATGGAGCTGGTGGAACAGTGCTTGCAGTGCAGCGGGCACCTTCGGGTGATACCGAAAAAGACGGCGGAGGCCGGCACCGGTCGGTAACGCAAGATCTCCATGAGGTGCACCAGGAATCCCCCTCCTGTGACGGCTCATTGGGTGTTGCGCTTTCTATGGTGCGGCGCCGGCCTTGAATCGAACTTTGGTGCCGGTTGCGAACTGGTTTTCCAGTGCGGGTTGAAATAGTCTCAGGCCGCCGGAAGGGCGCCGTCCGCCCGATTGCGCAGGGCGAGTGCGGCCGGAAGTGCCGTGGACACCAGGGCCAGTGCGGTGACGCCCGTGAGCACCAGCGCGTAGCCCCCGGGAGGAATGCTGAATTCCATCGATCCGGTGAGCGCCCCGTTGGCCCCCGCGAGGCCCGCGCAGGCGATGGCCGTGCCGACCGCGGCACCGATCAGGACCGCGATGAAGGTCTCCAGATAGAGCATGCGGCTGATCTGTCCCCGGCTCGCGCCCAGCAGCCGCAGCAGAGCGAACTCCCGCGCCCGCTCGGCCGTTCCCATGAGAAGTCCGTTGACCACCGAGACCGCCGTGAACATCACCAGCACGGACAGCACGAGATACGTGCCCGTGGTGTTCTGGGCGAGGGCGGTGCGGGTGGCGGCGGCGTATTCCCCGACGTCCGTCACTTTCGCCGTCGGATGGGCGCGCACCAGCGTGTCGGCGGCTTCCCGCAGCCGCTTCTCCTCACCGGATTTCGCCCGCACCAGCACCAAGTCGTCCAGTTTCTGGTGCATATGGGGGGCGAGATAGCGCTCGGAGAGCAGAATGTCCCCAAGGCCCAGCGGCCGGTCGAATACCGCGCCGACGGTCAGCGACACCTTCGTACCGTCACCGAGCCAGCCGCGCAGCCGGTCGCCGACATGCAGCGAGTGCTCCTTCGCATGGGTGCGGCTGACCGCCACCGTGCCGTCCTTCTCCAGGCTCGTCAGCGAACCCTCCCGCAGCCCCAGGTCGAGCACCTTGGCCGCGGCCGCCGGGTCCAGCGCCTGCGCCCCCAGCACGTCCGGGGTGCCCAGCACGTACGACACGAAGGTGGTCGAACGGGTCGCCGCCACCGCCTCCGCGCCCGGCAGCCGGCGCGCCGCCGCCACCACATCGGGCGGCAGCCCGGGCGCGTCCCGGGGCAGCAGCACCACATCGGCGCGGGTGCGGCGGTCGGTCTGCTCGGCGGTGATCCGGTTGAGCGACCCGGTGACCAGCAGCACCGTGCACGCCATCGTCGTGGTGAGCATCAGCGCCGACGCCACGGAGGCGACCCGGCGCACCGAGGTACGGGAGTTGGCGTGCGCGAGCCGCCCGCCGGCGCCGATCCAGGACACCAGGGCGCCCAGCGGCGGCTCCAGCACCCGGGTGAGCAGCGGCCCCAGCAGCACCGCGGCTCCCATCAGCAGCATCACGACCAGGTACTGGAAGGCCACCCCGACCTCGCCGCCGATGTGCTGGGTGGCGAAGAACAGCGCGATCCCGCCGCCGAGCGCCACCAGGGCCGACAGCAGCCGGGAGACCGGCATGATCCGGCGCGGCGCGGCCGCCTCCTGGAGCGCGTCCGCGGCCCGGATGCGGGCGACGCGTCCGGCGGCGAAGAATCCGGCGAGCAGCGCGAGCAACAGGGTCGCGCCCGTCGCGATCAGGAACGGCAGCGGCCCCACCACCAGTTCGTAGGCGGGCGGCACCGACCCGCGGTCCCGCAGCGCGCTCAGGACCACCCGCGCCAGCGGCACCGCGAGGGCGAACCCGGGCACCAGCCCGATCACCGCTGCCAGCACGGTCTCCCAGGTGACGACGCGCCGGACCTGCCAGGGCGTCGCCCCGACCGCCCGCAGCAGCGCGATCTCATGGGTGCGCTGGAGGACGCCGAGGGCGATGGTGCCGCCGAGGACGAAGACGGCGAGGAAGCCGCCGAACCCGGCCATCGGCCCGAACAGCAGCGTCGCGTCGTCCAGTCGCCGCGCGGTGTCCGGCGCCCCCGCCTCGGCCCGGGCGTCCCCGGTCAGCACATCGATGCCCGGCTTGTCGAGCGCCTTCTTCAGCTTCCCGGCCAGCTCGTCCGCGTCCACTCCCCGCGCGGGGAAGACGCCGACGGCCGCGGCCTCGCCGCCGGAGCGGGACAGCCGCTCGGCGGTGGCGGCCGAGAAGAACAGCGCCGACTGGTCGGGCAGCGCGTCCCGGCCCTTCGGAGCGGCGACTCCGGAGATCCGGAACCGCTGCGTGCCCGAGTCCGTGACCACCATGACGGTGTCGCCCGCCTTCAGACGCGCGCGGGCCGCCACCGAGGCGTCCACCGCGACCTCGTCGTCCGCGCCCGGCGCCCGCCCGGAGCGCAGGGTGAACGGGGTCAGCGCGGCGGCCTCCCAGGCGTGGCCCTGGGCGGGCCCGTCCTCCCCTCCGGCCAGCGGGACCCCGTCCGGGCCGACGGCCTGGGCGTAGAACGGGGTGTCGGCGACCACGCGGCCCACCCCGTCGACCGCCCGCACCGCGTCGACGGCCTGACGGCCCATCCGCGGGGGCTGGTCCAGTGGGTAGCGCTCATGGTCGACGTTCTGCCCGGATCCGGTGCGTACGACCAGATCGGGATCCATGCGGACGACGGCCGCCGTGGCGCCGAAGCGGTCCGTTTCCGGGACGGCCCGCAGCCCCGACTCGATCAGCACTCCGCACGCGGCGAGCAGCATCGCGGCCAGGGCCGAGGCGCACAGCGCGCCGATGAATCCGTAGCGGTGGTGCCGGATTCCGCCGAGGGCGAGGCGCAGCACCGTCAGGCCCCCATCCGCGCCATGCGGTCGGCGACCCGCTGCGGCGTCGGGTTCTCCATCGCGTCGACCAGGGTGCCGTCGGCGAGGAACAGCACCCGGTCCGCGTACGCGGCGGCGCCCGGATCGTGGGTGACCATGATGAGCGTCTGACCGGTGCCGTCGACCACGTCGCGCAGCAGCCGCAGCACGTCCTGGCCCGACGACAGGTCCAGGGCGCCGGTCGGCTCGTCCGCGAAGACCACCTCGGGCCGGGTGACCAGGGCGCGGGCGACGGCCACCCGCTGCTGCTGGCCGCCGGACAGCTCGGCGGGCCGGTGACCCAGCCGCTCGGTGAGCCCGGTGCGGTGCACCACGTCCCGCATCCAGTCGCGGTCCGGCCGCTTCCCGGCGAGCCGGAACGGCAGCAGGATGTTGTCCTTCGCGGTCAGCGACGGCACCAGGTTGAACGACTGGAAGACAAAGCCGATCCGCTCCCGCCGCAGCAGCGTCAGCTTGTGCTCGCGCAGCCTGCTGATCTCGGTGTCGCCCAGGAACACCCCGCCGGAGGTGGGGCGGTCAAGACCGGCGGCGCAGCGCAGGAAGGTGGACTTGCCCGAGCCGGACGGGCCCATGATGGAGGTGAACGACCCGGGTGGCAGGGCGACGGTGACGCCGCGCAGCGCGTGGACCGTGCCGTCCCCCCGGCCGTAGCGCCTGGTCACGTTCTCCAGCCGCATGGCGGGGAGCGCGCCCCGCGTGGTCATGCGCGCCGTCTGATCCGGCAGCGTCATCAGATGTCGTCCTCTCCGTGGTGGTGCATCGCGTCGTCAGGGGTGGTGGGGGCGGGTGGTGGATCTCCGCGGCGTCGCGAGCCCTGGCACCAGCCCTCGCGGCGTTGTGGTCGGTCGACGACGCTCCGCGTCGCCTCCCTCCTCCGCCTTGCGATCGCAGGCGCCAGGCCCCGCTCCTTCTCCCGCGGAGATCCACCACCCGCCCCCTTCACTCAGCACGCGGGCCGCTCGCGCAACATCCGCCAGGCCGGTACCAGGGCCGAGGCGAGCGCGAGGGCCACCGCGCCCGCGGCCGCGGCGAGGAGGAATCCGGGCGGGCCGCTGATGTGGACGCCGCCGGTCAGCGCCAGGCTGGTGGCGGACAGCACGATCGCGGCGACCGCCCCGCCGAGCAGCACCCCGCAGCCGGCGACGACCAGGCTCTCCCAGGCCACCAGGGCCAGGACGTTGCGCCGGGTCGCCCCGATCAGCCGGAGCATCGCGAACTCCCCGGTCCTGACGAGCGTCGCCATGATCACCGTGTTGGCCAGCGCGAGGGCGGTGAAGGCGGCGATGAGCGCGCTGAAGAGATAGACCGGCCAGGTCTCGTCCACCGCGCCCGCCGCCCCGGCCTCCTGCATCTGCGCGCGGTCGGCGGCCTGGGCCGAGGGCCAGGCTTGCGTCAGCCGCGCCAGGTCCCGGTCCAGGGAGGGCCGGCTGTCCGGGCCGGTGATCAGGTAGACGGCGTCGAGCAGGGGGTCGGGAGTGTGCGGGCGCAGTACGGCGGCGGGCACGACGAGGTCGGCGAAGCCGAGGGAGCGGTCGAAGCGGGCGCCGATCGTCAGGTCCCGCCGGGTGCCGTCGGGCAGCCGCAGCCGGATCCGTTCGCCGGTCTTCCAGCCGTACTCCTTGGCCTGCTCCTCGCTGACCGCGACCGCCCGCCCGGCGGTCAGCCCGCGCAGATCTCCGTCCTTGACGTGGATGTCCAGGGCGCGGGCCACGTTGGCGTCGGCGCCCAGCGCCCGCGCGGTGACGCTCTCGGCCTCGTCGGTGTGCACGGACGTACGCACCCACGCGGTGCTGGTCGAGGAGACCGCGGTGACGCCCGGCAGCCGCGCCGCGTCCTCGGCGACTCCCGGCGGCAGCCCCTCCGCGTCGTGCGGCAGCAGCACATGACCGGCCGTCAGCCGCTGCCCGGCCCAGTCGGCCGCCACGTGCTGCTGGGTGGTCTGCATGAACAGGGCCGATACGGCGAAGCCGACCATCAGCACGATCGGCACCGCGGCGGCCGCGACCTGACGCGGCGCGGCCGAGGTGTTGGCCAGCGCCAGCTGCCCGGTGCGCCGGGAGGAGCCCCGTAGGAGCGCTCCCACGAACGGCGTGAGCGGGCGGACCAGCGCGGGGCCGAGTGCGGCCGCCGCGATCAGCAGCGTCAGGACGCCGCCGAACGCCAGCCCCGCCCCCGACACCCCGCCCATGGAGATGCCGAACGCCAGGAACAGCCCGGTGAAGACGAGGAAGGCCAGCCCGGTCAGCACCCGCGACCGCGGCATCCGCCGCTCCGGCGCCGCGGCCTCCCGCAGCGCCTCCGCCGGTCGCACCCGGGCGGCGCGGCGCGCGGCCGACCAGACGGCGAGCCGGGTGATGACGAGCCCGGCGACGGCGGCCCCGCCCAGTGGCCACGGCCCGACCTCGACCGTCAGCTCCTCCGGCGCGATCCCGAGCGAGACGAGCGCGTCGGCCAGCGGCCCGGCCAGCGCGGCGCCCGCCGGGATGGCGATCGCCCCGCCGACGATCGCGACCAGCAGCGTCTCCCAGCCCAGCATGCGCTTGATCTGACGGGGCGTGGCGCCGATCACCCGCAGCAGCGCGATCTCCTGGTAGCGCTGGAGGATCGCGAAGGCGAAGCCGCCCGCCATCACGAACAGGGCGACGAACACGGCCAGCGAGCCCATGGACACCACGAAGACCAGGGTGTCGATGAAGAGCACATCACTGGAGGAGACCTCGGTCTCGCCGGTGTCGGTCAGCACCGTGACCGCCGGACCCGCCCCGAGCGCCGCGCGCACCCGGCTCGCGACCGCCTCCGGGTCGGCGCCCGCGGCGGTGGTCACCGCGATCGCGTGCACCCGGTCCCCGGCCGGGGCGAGCCGGGCGGCGGTGTCCGGCGCGAAGAACAGCGCCGACTGATCCTTCGTCAGCCCGTCGCGCGGTCCGGCGGCGATACCGCTCAGCCGGTACGTATGGCGGCCCTCGGCCCCGGTCAGCACGGTGACGGGGCGGCCGACCCGCAAGTCCCCCCGGCGCGCCGTGGCCGCGTCCACCACCACCTCGTCGTCCGCACCCGGGGCCCGGCCCGTGCGCAGGGTGTACGGGGTGACGCCCGCGCTCGCCCAGGAGTGGCCGTAGGACCGGGTGCCCTGCTCGGGGGTGACGGGGCTGCCGTCGGGGCCCACCGCCTGCGCGTAGAAGGCCAGGTCGGGGACGGCCGAGCGGACGCCCTCGACACCGCGCACCCGCTCCACCAGCCGGGCGGGCACCTGCGGGCGCGGCACCAGCGGCGCCTCCACATCGCCGAACCCGGGCCGGTGCTCCTTGCCGTCGAGGCCCACGTCGGCGTTGCCCGCGACCACCAGGGACGCCCCGTGGAAGCGGTTCGGCTCGCCGTGGCCGCGCAGCGCGGACTCCAGCAGGATCCCGGCGGACGTGAGCAGCATCAGGGCCAGCGTCACCGCCGCGAGGGAACCCGCGAACAGGGAACGCCGGGCGCGAAGCGTACTGAAGGCGAGCCGCAGCACGGCGCTCCTCATGTCGTGATTCGTGTCGACCCAGGGGTGTCTAGGGCAGGATCCTCCGGGGGTCTGTCCGAATTCTGTCCGCCGTCTGTCCGCCCGGGCCGTTCATGTCGGCCGGTCCGGGCCTGTTCGCGGGACAGCCGTACCCGGTCCATGGTCCGATATCACCCATGGAGTTCGAATTACTCGGCGACCTCACGGTTCGTGACGGCTCCGGCGCGGCCCTCGCCATCGCCGGGGCCCGGCCGCGCGCCCTGCTGGCCCTGTTGCTGCTGCACGCCCCCTCGGCGGTCAGCACCGGCCGGATCCTGGACGAACTGTGGACGGGGGCACGAGCCAAGGACCCGATGGCGGCCCTCCACACGGCGGTGGCCAAGCTCCGCCGCGCCCTCCAGCCGCACGCCCCCGGCCTGGTGGTCACGGGTCCCGCGGGCTACCGGCTGGACCTGACCGGCCATACGGTCGACGCCCGGCTGCTGGACGGGGAGCTGGCCCGGGCCCGCGCCACCGAGGACCCCGGCCGCCGGGCGGCACTGCTGCGCGCCGCGCTCGACCGGTGGTCCGGGACCCCGCTCGCCGGACTGCCCGCGCTGCCGTTCGTCCAGGCCGAGCGGGCCCGGCTGGAGGCGCTGCGGCTGACCGTCCTCGAAGAGCGCGCCGACGCCGAACTGGCCGCGCACACCGCGGCGGGCGGGTCTGCCGGGGGAGCGGCCGGGGGAGCGGATCCGGCCGATCTCGTCGAGGCGCTACGGGCCGCCGCCCGGGCCGACCCGGACCGCGAGCGCCTGCACGCCCTGCTCATCCGGACCCTCCAGGCGTGCGGACGGCAGGCCGAGGCGCTGGGCGTGTACCGGGCGGCGCGCGCCGATCTGCGCGAGCGGCTCGGCATCGAGCCGGGCCCCGAGATGCGCGCCGCCCAGCAGGCCGTCCTGCGCGGCACCTCCGCGTCTGTGGCGGGGGCCGGGACCGCGCCCGGCACCGCGCATGGGGGCGGCACGGCGACCGGGACCGCGCCCGGTATCGCGGCCGGGGCGGGGGCCGCGGACGCAACCGGCACCGGCATCGGGAACGGCACCGGCACCGTCCGGCCGCGGGGCGGGACCGCAACCGGTCCCACCGTCCGCCCTGGCCTCCGCCTCCCGCCCGGCACCGACTTCGTCGGGCGCGGCCCCGAACTCGCCGCGGTCGCCGCCCAGCTGGCCGAGGCCCGGCTCGTCACCGTGACCGGCACCGCGGGCATCGGCAAGACCCGGCTGTCCCTGGCCGCCGCCGCCCGCGAACAGGAGGCCGGTACCACCGTATGGCGCGTGGACCTGGTGCCCTGCTCACCCGCCGACGTACCCGGCGCGGTCGCCGCGGCCCTGGGTATCGCGCCAGGACCCGCCGAAACCCTCGCCGACCGGATGCGGCTCGCCGTCGACCGCGCCCCCCGATGCCTGCTGCTCCTCGACAACTGCGAACACCTCACCGAGGCCGCCGCGGACCTCACGGCACGCCTGCTCGACGACTGCCCCCGACTGCGGGTGCTGGCCACCAGCCGGGAAGGACTCGGCCTGGCCGGCGAATCCCGGCTCGCCCTGCGGCCCCTGACCGGCCAGGACGCCGTCCGGCTGTTCCTCGACCGGCTCGCCAGGGTCTCCCCGCCCGCCGCCCGTGCCGCCAACGGGGACGAGGTCCGGGACCTGTGCGAGGCCGTCGACCGGCTTCCGCTCGGCATCGAACTCGTCGCCCCCAAGGCCGCGTCCACCCCGCTGCCCGTCATCGTCCGCCAGCTGCGCACCCGCCGCGGTCTGCTGGAGGTGCCGCTGCGCTCCGCCGACGCCCGCCACGGCACCCTGCGCGCCGCCCTCGACTGGAGCTACCGCCTCGTCACCGACGAGGAGCGGGAGGTGTGGCGAGCGGTGTCGGTGTTCGCCGCGCCCTTCACCGTCGACGCCGCCGAGGCGATCGCCGGACCCGGCGCGGGCGACACCCTCGCCCTCCTCGCCGAGAAGTCGCTGCTCGTCTACGACCCCGGCCCCGGCAGCCCCCGCTACCGCATGCTCGTGTCCTTACGCCAGTACGCCCGGCAGGCGCTCGCCGAGCACGGCGAGGAGACCGGCTGCTTACGCCGCCACGCCGACTGGGTCGCCGCCCTCGCCCAGCGCACCGACGCCGCCCTGCGCACCGGCAGCGGCCCGGCCGCCTTCGCCGAGATGACCGCCGTGACCCCCGAAGTGGCCTGCTGCCTGGACTGGCTCCAGGACAGCGACGACCCCGGCGACCGGCTGCTCGGCTCCCGCATCGCCACCCATCTCTCCCTCTACTGGATGGCCGCGGGCCGGCGCCAGGAAGGCCACCGGCGGCTGCTGCGGGCCCTGGAATCCACCCCGCCCACCGCCGACTGGTACGCCGAGAGCCTGGCCTGGTGCGGCTGGCTGGGCGTCAACATCCGCCGGGCCGGGGACGACGACGAACTGCTGCGCCAGGCCCTCCCCGCCGCCGAGAAGCGCGGCGACCCGGCCCAGGTCACCCTGGTCGGAGCGCTCGCCCTCACCGTCCACGTCCGCCAGGAGCGGCTGGCCGAGGCGCGCGAGGTGGCCCGGCGCACCGCCTCCGCACTCGACGAGCACGGCCACCGCTGGGAGACCGGGGTGTGGCAGCTGTTCCACAGCGAGCTGCTGGTCGCCGAGGACGAACGGCGCGCCGCCCTCACCTCCGCCATGACCGCCCGGGAGCTGCTGACCACCCTCGACCCGCACTCCGCCGCCACCGCGCAGATCATGACCGGCATGGCGTACGAGCGGCTGGGCGAGCGCGCCCTGTCGGTGCGCGCCTTCCGCGCCGCCCACGACGAACTGCGGCTCATCGGCGCCGAGCACGAGGCCGCCTACGTCAAGTGCGTGCTCGCCTGCGCGGCCGCGGGCGACGGTGAATGGGACGACGCCACCTCCTTCGCCGACGCCCTGGAGAAGTACGCCCGCGAGAGCGCCGAGGGCTATCTGCTGGCCAAGGTGGAGACCGTACGGGCGCTGGCCGCCCGCGCCCGCGGCGACCTCGACCGGGCCGAGCGGCTGCACCTCCGCGCCTCCGAGCGCTACCAGAACGGCAATCGCCCCGAATGCGCGGCCCACGACCTCACCATGCTCGGCGTGGTCGCGGCCGAGCGCGGCGAATCGGTGCTCGCCCAGGTCCGCTGGGAACACGCGTTGCGCACCGCCCGCATGTCCGGCCGCCGCTACGCCGAGGTCCTGCCGCTGCGCGGCCTCCTCGCGCTGCGCGAGGCCCAGGGCGACGAGACGGCCGCCGCCGAGCTGCGCGACCGGCTGGAGCGCACGGTCCGCGAGGCGCCGCCGTCGCGCACCACCGAGTGCCCGTTCCATCTCGCGGTCTCCACGGTCGCGTGCGACGCGACCGCCCGCCCCCTGCCCGGCGGTTGACGGCCCCCGGGCCGGTCACGGGCCGGTCGCGGGCGCCGGGCCCCGCGTCCGTTGTCAGTGGCGCGTGCGAAGGTGGCGACACCTGGGGGGAAGCACAACAAAGGGAGGGCAACCGCCATGGACTGGCACAGGGAGCTGCTGATCGGCTTCGATCTGGAGACGACGGGCACGGACCCGGGCACGGCACGGATCGTGACGGCCGCGGTGGTCGAGGTGCGGGGCGGGGAGCCGATCGGACGGCACGAGTGGCTGGTTGCGCCGGAAGTGCCCATTCCGGACGATGCGGTGGCCGTGCACGGGATCACCAACGAGCGGGCGGCGGCGGGCCGGACCATACGCGAGGTGGCCGACGAGATCGCGGACGTGCTGGTGGCGCACGGGCGCACGGGCGCCCCGGTGGTGGCGTACAACGCGGCGTTCTATCCACTCACTTCCCTTACGTCTCAGATGTCTCACGCTGCAACGACGAGCGGGGTCCTGCGATGAGCTGGACGAGTCAACCGTTGGTGGCCTTCGATCTGGAGACCACGGGAACGGATATCGAGACCGACCGGATCGTCACTGCGGCGGTGGTGGCCGTGGACCCGGACGGGCGGCTTCCGGACCCCCGGACATGGCTGCTCGACCCCGGGGTGTCGATCCCGCAGCAGGCTTCGGCCATCCACGGCATCTCCACCGACCACGCCCGCGAGCACGGGATGAAGGCGGCTCCGGCGATCGAAGAGATCACCTCGGCCGTCGCCCAGGTGCTGAACTCGGGGACTCCGCTTGTCGTGATGAACGCGCGGTACGACCTCTCGCTCCTCGACCGCGAGTGCCGGCGGCATGGGATAGCGCCATTGGGCGACTGGTTGCACGGAAAGGCATCGCCCGTCATCGACCCCTTGGTCCTGGACAAGCACGTGGATCGGTACCGGAAGGGGTCGCGGAATCTCCAGGCCCTTTGCGCGCACTACGGCGTGACGCTCGATGACGCGCACAACGCCGTCGCGGACGCGGTGGCGGCGGCAGGTGCCGCGCGGTCCATGGGGGTCAAGCACGCGAGCATAGGAGCGTTGGCACCGACGGACCTGCATGATCTTCAGACACGGGCGGCAGCCGAGCAGGCCGCGTCGCTGCAGAAATACCTTCGGCGTACCTCTGACCCGAAGGCGACCGTCGAGTCGGCCTGGCCTGTCATCCCGTACATCGGCTGACGGCCCGGATCAATCAACGCTGCTGCGACGAGAGCCTTACCCCTGCAGTGTGCCTTCGGCACGACGTGCGCGCCCAGGAGGAGGCACACTCACACGTCGCGGCGCCTCGTGACGAGCGCGGCGAGTGCGATCGTGATCAGCGGCCAGAGCGTGTACACGATCCAGGAGCCGGAGACTGTGGCGGTGTAGCCCAGGGAGTTGGGGTCCGGCCCCCAGTTTTGGACCAGGCGATTCCAGGCGGCCGACACCAGCGCGTGTTTGATGTCCGCCGACCAGCGGTTGCTCTCCGAGAACATGGTGGGCAGCATCAGCAGGGTGAAGACGCTGGTGACCATGGTGCCGGCGGCATGTCGGAGCAGAACGCCGAGGCCCAGACCGACCAGGGCGCAGACCGGAGCCAGCAACGCGGAGGCCACCAGCGCCCTGAACACCCCGGGGTGGGTGATCGGAACGCCGGCATGGTGCCCGTCCAGGATGGCCTGGGAGACCAGGAAGGAACCGGTCGAAGCGGCCGTGCCGACTGCGGTCCACAGCGCGGCGGTGACGGCCGCCTTGGCCAGCACGACCGAGCCGCGGGCCGGGACGGCCACGGTGGTGGTACGGATCAGCCCACTGTTGTACTCGCTCACGACTGTGAGGGCGCCCATGCTGCTGGCGACGAGCATCAGCGTCCAGTAGCCGGCCGCCGGGTAGGCGTCGAAGGGCAGGAAATCAGCGGGACCGGAGCCCGCGGCCTTGTCCGCCAGCGTGGCCAGGGCGGCGGACCCGACGACGAACAGGACGGTGAGTCCTATCGTCCACGGGGTGGAGCGCAGGGACCGCACCTTGATCCACTCGGAGGCGAGCAGATCGCGGAAGCGGGCGGGCGGCTCGGCGACGGGGGTGGTTCCGGAGGCGGAAGCGAGTGTGGTCATCGAGGCCCTCCTGCCAGGTACTCGGTGCTGTCGGCGGTGAGTTCCATGAAGGCTGCCTCCAGCGAGGCGGTGCGGGTGGTCAGCTCGTCCAGCCGGATGCGGTTCTCGAAGGCGAGCGCTCCGATCCGGTCCGCCGGGAGCCCGGTCACGGCGAGCTTCTCGGCGCCGGCCGAGCCCTCCGGCTCGACCGAGGCGCCCGCCGCGGTCAGCAAGGCCGCCAGCTCGGTGGTCTGCGGTGTCCCCACCACGACGCTGCGACGGGTGCCGCGGGCCGCGAAGTCCCGTAGCGGCTCGGCGGCGATGAGGCGGCCCCGGCCGATGACGACCAGGTGGTCGGCGGTGTTCTCCATCTCCGACATCAGGTGGCTGGAGAGGAAGACCGTGCGTCCCTCGGCGGCCAGGCGCCGGAAGAGCCGACGTACCCAGAGGACGCCCTCCGGGTCCATGCCGTTGATCGGCTCGTCGAACATGAGCACGGGCGGGTCGCCGAGCAGGGCGGTGGCGATACCCAGCCGCTGCTTCATGCCGAGGGAGAATCCGCCGATGCGGCGGTTCGCCACTTCGGCCAGTCCCACCTCCTGAAGCACTTCGTCCACCCTGTGCCGCGGGATGCCGTTGCTGCGGGCCAGAGCGGACAGGTGGGCCGCGGCGCTGCGGCCGCCGTGCACCTGCCCGGCGTCGAGGAGGGCACCGACGTGCCGCAGCCCACGTGGGTGGCGGTGGAAGGGGACGCCGCTGACGGTGGCGGCGCCGATGGTGGGCGCGTCCAGGCCGAGGATCATCCGCAGGGTGGTGGACTTGCCGGCTCCGTTGGGGCCGAGGAATCCGGTGACCTGGCCCGGCCGGACAGTGAAGGACAGATTGTCGACGGCCGTCTTGCTGCCGTAGCGCTTGGTGAGTCCGCTGACTTCGATCATGGCACCCACACTGCCGAGAGGAGCACCGTCCGGGCATGCGGCCGTGGGCGGCAATCGTGCGGCCGGATTGATCCGTGGGCGTACGTCCCCGGGCTGATGCCGCGCTGGTGGTGGCCCAGTTAGTCTCATGGCGTGAACCCCATGGCGACCATTCCGTTTCCTGCGTGCGTTGCGCACCGCGGCCTTGTTCCCGGGCGGGCACGCCGCCGATGACGAGAACCAAGGTCGTGGCCTGGGCGGGAGGCGCCTCCTACCTCCTCGTGGTGGGTCTGCTGGTGGGGGCCGCACCGCGGGCGTCGGGCACGGTCCACGGTGTCGGGGCGCTGCTGGCTGTGAGCCTGCTCGCCGGTGTGGTGCGACGGACACCGCTGCTGGCTCTGGCCATGGCACTCTTCGGATCCACTGCTGTGGTCGTGGGCCCTCCGAGCTCCGGCCATGAGGGCCTGGCGGCGTCGTACCAGGGCCAGTTCCTGTCGTATCTGGCGGTGGACCTCGTGCTGGGTTTCATCGTCGCCACCTGTGTACGGCGCGCTTCGATTGTTGCCGTGGCAGTGTCGTTCGCCGTGCAACTCCTGGTGATCGGCAGCTTCGCGCACGGGGACGGTCTGGCCGTCAACGGGTTGATCGCCCTCCTGGCGTTGACCGCGTCCTGCATGGCCGGTCTGCTGAGCCGCGAGCGCCGCGAGCACGTGGTGGCGCTGCGGGCACAGGAGGTGGCCGAGGCGGTGACCGCCGAACGGCTGCGGATCGCAAGGGAGTTGCACGACATGGTCGCGCACAGCATCGGTATCATCGCCATCCAGGCCGGTGTGGGCAGCCGGGTCATCCAGACTCAGCCGGCACAGGCGCGCGAGGCCCTTCACGCCATCGAGGCCACCAGCAGAGAGGTCCTGTCGGGTCTTCGGCGCACGCTGGGGTCGCTCCGTCAGGCCGACCGGGGCGTGACCACTTCGGACCAGTCACCGCTCGCACCGTCGCCTGGGCTGGCGGACGTCCAGCGGCTGGCGGCAGCGACCGCGGGCGCGGGAGTACGCGTCGACGTGCGATGCACCGGGGAGCAGCGTCCTGTGCCGGCCGACATCGATCTGTCCGCCTACCGCATCGTGCAGGAGGCGCTGACCAATGTGGTCCGCCACGCGGCCACCGGGCGTTGCCGGGTGGCCATCGACTACGGAGACGAGGAACTGTCTGTGGAGATCGTCGACGATGGGCGCGGTGCCACCGACAACGGCTCGGCGCACGGCTTCGGCATCATCGGGATGCGGGAGCGGGCCGGTCTGCTGGGCGGCCACCTCAGCGCCGGCCCGCGCCCCGAGGGCGGCTTCCGGGTGGCGACCCGGCTGCCGCTGCCCCCACCCATCGCAGTTCCAGTGGAAAACCGATGACCATCCGGGTGGTACTGGCCGACGACCAGCCTCTGGTGCGGTCCGGTCTACGCGTGCTCATGGCCGACCACCCCGATCTGGTGGTCGTCGGTGAGGCCGCCACAGGCTCCGAAGCGGTCCGGCTCGTCAGCGACCTCAGCCCCGACGTCGTGGTGATGGACATCCGGATGCCCGGCATGGACGGGATCGAGGCCACCCGCCTGATCACGGCTGGTCCGGCAACGACCCGCGTCCTCGTCCTGACCACCTTCGACGAGGACGAGCACGTCTACGGAGCACTCCGGGCAGGCGCGAGCGGGTTCGTGGTCAAGGATATGGCGCTGGACGATATCCTCGCGGCGATCCGTGTGGTCGCCGCCGGCGACGCACTGATCGCGCCGAGCGTGACGCGCCGTCTGATCGCCGACTTCGCCGGGCGCTCAAGGGATGCCCCGCGGCGCTCCCCACGGCCGGTCGAGGGCATCACCGAGCGGGAACGAGAAGTACTGACCTTGGTCGGACGCGGCCGGTCGAATACCGAGATCGCGGAGGACCTCTTCATCACGGTGGCCACCGCAAAGTCGCATGTGTCACGACTGCTCACCAAACTGGGCGCCCGGGACCGGGTCCAGCTCGTGATCACCGCCTATGAGACGGGTCTCGTCACGCTTCCGCCCTGATGGCGCCCCCCATGACGAGGTCCGAAGAGCAGCGGCACGGTGGCGTAGCACTGCTCGCTACGGGCACGCAGCGATGGGCCGCTCATGCAGCGCATCCCACTATGGGCGGCACCGGACCACCCGCGGATTGTCAACGGCGACCTTGGATGCGGGCGACGCGATTGCTCTGGTCGGTTGCCTCCGCAAGACGTTGATTCTCCAGGGTGAGGAACTGCACGCGCTGAGCCAGGACGTTGATCGATTCACGCAGCTCACGTACCTCGCGTGCATGTTCCTTACGAAGTTGGCGCTCTGCTGCCCTCAGCGTTTGGACCTCTTGCCTGGGCGTCATGGCAGAAGAGGCCGTGTTCTCTTGCTCGGCGACGAGCTTGCGGAATTCGGCCACAGCCGGGGTGCTCGACTCTTTCAAGCACCTTGTCGATGTCGCTCAAGTGCTGGCGGGGAGCCGTACGCTGCAGGTCGGAGAGTCCGACGAAGGCGAGTGCTCGCTCGGTCTCCCCGCGTGCCGACTCCCAGCCCGGGCGGTGCCGAGTGGTGATCGTCGAATTCGCGGGCGAACCGGCCAGGTGTGCTTGCCGCCCGAACTCGTCCACTACGGGGACCCCTCGTCCCTCATGAGCGAGGCCGTCGAGATAGCGCTCAAGCCGGTGAATAGACCGCGCCGTCGACCGCTATCGCAAGGGCAAGCGCACGCTGGAGGCGGTCTGCGGGGAGTACGGGGTGGCCCACGAGCGCGCCCACGAGGCCGGGGCGGACGCCCTCGCCGCGGTGCGCGTCGCCTGCGCGCTCACCGAGCGGCACCGGCAGGTCGCACTGGGCCGCCGACTTCCCCTCCTGGCTGCGCCGCAAGGGCACCCCGGACGCGGTCGTGGACGGCACCTGGCCGCTGGGCGAGGCGCGGGCCGCGATCGGGGGGTCCGGCAGCACCGATGAGTTTCCGCCGCCCGGCCCGTCGTACAGGTGTGGGGGAGCGGACCGGAGAAGAGGAGACCCACCGATGACCGACCGGACGGACCAGACCGCGCGTATCGATCTCGGCCCCGCGGCCCAGCGGGTGACGGCGCTGCTCAGCGGCGTCTCGGATGACCAGCTCGGGGCACCCACCCCGTGCGGGACGTACTCCGTGGGAGATCTGCTCGACCACTTCATGGGGCTGACCATCGGCATGCGCCGGGCCGCGGAGAAGACCACGGACGAGACGGGCCCCGCGCCCGGTCAGGGGCAGGCCGACCGGCTGGATCCCGACTGGCGCCATGAGCTGCCCCGGCGGCTGGAGGCGATGGTCACCGCCTGGCGGGACCCGGCGGCCTGGCAGGGCAGCACGCGGGCCGGAGGTGTGACGCTGCCCGCCGACGTCATGGGTGTTGTCGCGCTGGACGAGCTGGTGGTCCACGGCTGGGACCTCGCGCGCGCCACCGGGCAGCCCTTCGACTGCGATCCGCGCAGTACCGAGGCGATCATCGGGTGGCTGTCGGCGTTCCCGGACGAGGTGCGGGACGGGAAGGCGTTCGGCCCCACGGTCACCGTGCCGCAGGACGCGTCGTCGCTGGATCGCGCCGTCGCGCTCAGCGGCCGCGACCCCGCGTGGACGGCGTGAACGTCGTCTCTCGGGGAGCGCTCAGAAGGAGTACCAGCGCACCGCCGCATCGCCCTCCCGCAGCGAGGCGACCCTACGGCGGAACTCGGCCAGTGCCGCCGGGTTCCCCGGCGCGTGCTGGGCCACCCACGCACAGCTCGCCGTCTCCCGCGCGCCCCGCAGCACCGCGCACCCGGGCCACTCCCGCACATCCCAGCCGTACGCCGCGGTGAAGTCGTCGTACGCCGCCGCGCCCAGCCCGTAGCGGTCCCGGAACAACGCCATCACGACGAGATCGTGCTCGCGCAGATCCGTGGCGAACGTCTCCAGGTCGACCAGGACCGGACCGTCCGGCCCGATGTGCACATTGCGCGGCAGCGCGTCGCCGTGGATCGGGCCGGGGGCCAGATGGGGGGTCAGCTCCGCCGCGGCCGCCGCGAAGTCGTCCCGCCGGGCGCGCAGATACGCGGCGTCCGCCGGATCGATGGCGTACCCGGCCAGCCGCAGCCAGCGTTCGACGCCGCCCAGCAGGTCGCGGCGCGGCAGCCCGAGGTCCGGCGGCGGTTCCGGAAGGGCGTGCACCCGCCGCAGCAGCGCGGCGAGGTCGCGCGGCCCTGCGGGGCGCTCGGGCGGCGGGAGCTGCTGCCAGTAGGTGACCAGGTGGCCGTCGTACGCGAGCGGCTGCTCCGCGCCGCCGAAGCGGCGGTCCGGGCGCACCGCGGGCACCCCCTCGCGGGCCAGCCAGTCGGCGACCCGCAGCTCCCGCGCCGCCCGCTCCCGTACGGCGAGGTCGCGGCTGACGCGGACCACGAGGGCGAGGTGGTCGAGGGCGAAGACGGCGTTCTCGCCGAGCGCCAGCAGCCGGGCCCGGGCGGCGTCGTCCGGGCCGTGCGGCAGTGCGGCGGCGAGCACCGCCAGCGCCCGCTCCTCCGTGAACCCCGTGTCCGCCACGCCCTCACCCTCCACTGCCCCGCTGCCGATGCCCTGCCCGGGCCAGTCTCGCACCGGGCCGGGGCACCTTCGGCGGCGGCCGGGGGCGTTACACCGTGCTGAATATCTGGAGGCGGTCGCCCACGTCCGGGGCCTGGCGGCGGCGGGTCGGGCGGCCCGGCTCCACGGTGCCGATGTAGAGCCAGCCCAGGGCGCGTTCGGGCTGGTCCAGGTCGAGCAGTTTGCGGACGGGCTCGGCGTCGAGCTGGGCACCGGTCCGCCAGATACTGCCGAAGCCGCGGGCGTGGAGGAGCAGCATCAGGGAGGTGGTCATCGCGGTGACGGCCGCCATCTGCTCCCATTCCGGCACCGAGGACACGGTGTCGGGGGAGAACACGAGCGTGGCCAGCAGGGGCGCCCGCCGGGTCTTGGCGCGCATCGCCTCGACGCTCTTGCCGTTGTCCTCGGCCAGCGCGGCGGCGAGCGCGTCCCGTGCGTCGCCGGACATCAGCAGCCAGCGCCAGGGCCGCAGCATGCCGTGGTCGGGGGCGCAGGAGGCGGCCTTGAGGAGGTAGCGGAACTCCTCGGGGCTGGGTGCGGGGCCTGCGAGCTTCTGCTCGCTGCGGCGGGTGAGAACAGCCGTCATCACGTCCATGCGGGTTCCTTTTCGTGGTGGGGCGTGCCGAGCAGCAACTGGTCGGGGCCGGCGGGCAACTCGCGGCCCATCAGGGAGTGCAGGAGCGGGTAGGCGCTGGTGTCACCGGCCAGGACGCCGCCGAGCAGGGTGCGGGCGTCGTCGGCGAGGACGAGCTTGGCGTAGCTGCTCGCCCGGTGGTGGTGGCGGATGTATTCGAGGGCGCCGGGTGTTTCGGCGTGGCAGTCGCCGAAGCTGGCGACGTCGACGCCGAGCAGTTTGAGCCGGGTGGAGGTGTCGGCTCCGGCGAAGGGCCGGGCCGCCAGGCCGAGGAGTTGCGCGGCGACGGATTCGGCCATGCGGTAGCCGGGGGCGACGAGCCCGTAGCAGCGGCCTTCGACGGCGGCGCATTCGCCGATCGCCCAGATCCGGGGGTCGGCCGTGCGGCAGTGGTCGTCGACGAGGATGCCGCCGCGCGGCCCGCGCGGCAGACCGGACGGTTCGGCCAGGTCGTCGCGGGGGCGTACGCCGGTCGCGAAGACGACCAGGTCCGCGTCCAGCCGGGTGCGGTCGTCCAGGGTCACCCCGCGGACCCGCCCGTCGGGGCCGGGGTCGACGGACCGGGTGATGGTTCCGCAGTGTGCTCGCACCCCGAGCTTGCCGACGAGGCCGGCGAGGACCTGTCCGGCTCCGGCGTCGATCTGGAGCGGCAGCAGATGCGAGGCCGTTTCCACCACGTGCGGCCGCATGCCCAGCAGCCGCAGCGCGTTGGCCGCCTCCAGGCCGAGGAGCCCGCCGCCGATGACGACGCCCGCCCGGCCGGGGACGGCCGCGGCCCGGATGGCCTCGATGTCCTCGACGGTCCGGTACCGGAAGCAGCCCGGCAGGTCGCGTCCCGAGATCGGCGGGACGAAGGGCCGGGAGCCGGTGGCCAGGACCAGCGCGTCGTAGCCCGTCACGGTGCCGTCCGCGCTGGTGACGGTGCGGGCGCGGCGGTCGATGGAGACGGCGGTGGTGTTCAGCCGTATGTCGGCCAGCGGATCGGCGAGGAGGTCCGGGCCGGTCAGGTCGAGCGTCCCGGCGTCCCCGTCCTCCCCGCTCTCCAGATGCGACGAGAGCGAGGTCCGGTCGTAGGCGGGCCGCGGTTCCTCGGCGAGGACGACGATGCGCCACCGGCCGTCCGGGTCCCGGTCCCGGACCCGCTCCACCAGCCAGTGGCCGACCATGCCATGGCCGACGACGACGAGGGTGCGGCTCACCGGACCGCCTCCGCCACGGCCGGTTCCCGCCGCGGCCCGGCGGCGTGCAGGACGGCGCACAGGTCGCGGACCGCGCCGGCGCAGCTGCCGCAGCCGGTGGTCGCGCGGGTGGCCGCGGCGAGCGCGGCCGCGTCCCGGGCGCCGCCGCGCCAGCTGTCGGCCAGGGTGCGCTTGGTGACGTTGTTGCAGTGGCAGACGACCGCGTCGTCCGGCAGCTCCACCGGCCCGTGTCGCTCGGCGGGGGTGCCCAGCAGGAACGCCAGCCGGTCCGAGGGCACCGGCAGCCCCTGGTCGCCCAGGGCGCTCAAGGAGGCGATGGCCCGGGGGTAGCCGACCAGGACGGCGCCGACCAGCCGGTGGCCGTGCAGGTCCAGCCGGGCGTAGCCGCCGCGGGCGGGGTCCTGGAGCGTCACCGTTTCTTCAACGGCGTCGGACGCTCCGGGCGGGCCGAACGCCGCGACGTCCAGCCCGGGCGCCTTCAGCCGGGTCACGGGCACGCACGCGCGGGGCGGTGGCCGGACGCCGCAGAGCGCCGCAGCGAGCCGTTCCGCCTGGTGCCAGGCGGTGGCGGCGAGCCCGGGGACCGCGCCGTGCTCCTCGGCGCAGTCACCGATGGCGTGGATGTGCGGATCGTCGGTGGTCAGCGCGTCGTCGACCACCGCCCCTGTGCGGACGGCGAGTCCGGCGGCGCCGGCCAGGCGGACGTCCGGCCGGACACCGGCGCACACCACCACCGCGTCGGTGCCGATGGCCTGGCCACGGTCGAGGGTGAGGGTGCCGGGGGCGTACCCGGCCGCCTGCCGGGACAGTTCCAGCCGGATGCCGTGGTCGCGCAGCCCGCGGGCGAGGATCGCCCCGGCCGGGTCGTCGAGCTGGCGGTTCATCGGGTACGGACGCGGATGCACCAGGGTGACGCGGGTGCCGCGGCGCCGCAGGGCGAGCGCCGCCTCCACCCCGAGCACCCCGGCGCCGACCACCGCCACCCGGCCGCCGGTGACGCGCCGGCAGTCGGCGACGGTACGCAGCGGGGTGACGCCGTCGGCGAGCCGGCCGGCTTCCGTCAGCAGGCCGGGGACGGCGGGTATCCGGGGCCGGGCGCCGGTCGCGAGCACCAGGTGGTCGTAGGGGAGGCCGGTGCCGTCCGACGTGTGCACCAGGCGGCTTTCCCGGTCGATGCCGGTGACCCGGGTGCCCAGCCGCACCACGGTGCCCTCCGGTGGACCGGGCAGGGCCAGGGCGCGGGCCGGGAGGGTGCCGTCCAGCACCGAGGGGAGCAGCACCCGGTTGTACGCGGCCACCGGCTCCGCCCCCAGGACGGTGACGGGGCCACGGTGGCCGTGGTGGTGCAGCCGGTCCACGAGGCGGTGGGCGGCGATGCCGTTGCCCACGACGACGACGGCGCTCATGCCGTGGCCGTCCAGGGTTCGATGCGGACCGCGCAGACCTTGAACTCGGGCATGAGGCTCTCCGGATCGAGGGCGGTACTGGTGAGGAGGTTGGCCCGGCCGTCCCCGGCGAAGTGGAACGGCAGGAAGACGGTGTCGGCGCGCAGGGTCGGCACCAGCCGCACCCGGGCGACGGTCGTGCCGCGGGCCGAGCTGACCCGCGCCAGGCCGCCCTCGGTGAGCCCGGCCCGCTCGGCGGTGTCCGGGTGCACTTCGAGATATGACTCCGGTTCGGCCGCCAGCAGTTCGGGGACCTCGCGGGTCTGGGCGCCGGACTGGTAGTGCGCCAGCACCCGGCCGGTCGTGGCGTACAGGGGGAAGCGGCCGTCGGGGAGTTCGGCGGCGTCCCGGTGGTCGACCGCGCGGAACCGGGCCCGGCCGTCCGGGTGGGCGAAGCGGTCGAGGAAGAGCCGGGGCGTGCCCGGGTGCGGCGGCTGCCCGGGCGGGGTGGCGGGGCAGGGCCAGTGCAGGGCCTCACCGGCGTCGAGGCGTTCGTAGCTGACGCCGGAGTAGTCGGCCCGGCCGCCCCGGGTGGTGCGGCGCAGTTCCTCGAACACCTCGCGCGGTACAGCGGGGAAACGTTCCGGCGGCTGACCGAGCCGGATCGCGAGCCCGCGCAGCACGTCCAGGTCGCTTCGTACCCCCGGCGGGGGACCGGAGAGCCGGCGGCGGCGCACCACCCGGCCCTCCAGATTGGTCATGGTGCCCTCCTCCTCGGCCCATTGCGTCACCGGCAGCACCACATCGGCCAGCAGCGCCGTCTCGGAGGGCATGAAGTCGGCCACCACCAGAAGGTCCAGCGCGGCCAGCCGCTCGGTGATCCGCGCGGCGTGCGGTGCGGACACGACCGGGTTGGAGCCGAACACCAGCAGCGCGCGCGGCCCGCCGGGGCGACCGAGGGAGTCCAGCAGCTCGAACGCGCTCGGCCCGGGTCCTGGCAGCTCCCGTGGCGCCACGCCCCAGACGGCGGCCACGTCGGCGCGCGCCCCCGGGTCGGCGATCGACCGGTAGCCGGGCAGCTGGTCGGCCTTCTGGCCCATCTCCCGGCCGCCCTGTCCGTTGCCCTGCCCGGTGAGGCAGCCGTAGCCGCTGCCCGCCCGGCCGGGCAGGCCCAGGGCGAGCGCCAGGTTGATGAAGGCCCCCACCGTGTCGGTGCCCTTGCTGTGCTGTTCGGCGCCGCGCCCGGTGAGGACGTAAGCGCGCCGGGCCTCGCCGAGCATCCGTACCGCCTCGCGCTGGGCGGTCACCGGCACCCCGGTGACCTGCTCGACGCGCTCCGGCCACCAGGCCACCGCCCGCTGCCACGCGGCGTCGAACCCGACGGTGCGCCGGTGCAGATAGTCCTCGTCCATCCCGCCCTCGGTGACGACGAGATGGAGCAGGCCGAGGGCGAGCGCCAGATCGGTACCGGGCTGCGGCTGGAGGTGGAGGGCCGCCGCCTCGGCGGTCCGGGTCCGGCGCGGATCGATGACGATCAGTCGCGCGCCCGCCAGATGGCGCATCAGCGGCGGCATGGTCTCGGCCGGGTTCGCCCCGGCCAGCAGGATCACCTCGGCGTCGTCGAGGTCGCCCACCGGGAACGGCAGCCCGCGGTCGATTCCGAAGGCGGCGTTCCCGGCGGCCGCCGCGGAGGACATGCAGAACCGGCCGTTGTAGTCGATGCGGCTGGTGCCGAGCGCCACCCGGGCGAACTTGCCCAGCAGATACGCCTTCTCGTTGGTCAGCCCGCCGCCGCCGAACACGGCCACCGCGTCCGGGCCGTGCGCGTCCCGGATCCGGCGCAGCCGCTCCGCGACGGTGTCCAGCGCGTGGTGCCAGCCCGCCGGTTCCAGCGACCCGCGGGCGTCCCGGAGCAGCGGGTTGTGGAGCCGCACCGGGGTGTCGAGGAGGGCGGGGGCGGTCCACCCCTTCTGGCACAGCCCACCCCGGTTGACGGGGAAGTCGGAGGGGGTCACGACCACCGAGCCGTCCTCGTGGCCCAGCCGGGTGCCGCACTGGAGGGCGCAGTACGGGCAGTGGGTCGCCACGGCCGACGCGGAGCCCGGTGCGGAGAGTCCCGAGGGCCTGGAAGGGGCCGCGGAGGACGGAGATTCAGACATGGGAGACCTCCGGGCGCCGGGCGGAGCGGCCGGTTCCGGGCCCGCCGCCGGGTTCGCCGCGCAGATAGACCGCCCAGGTCACCACCGCGCAGATCGCGTAATAGCCGAGGAAGGCGGTGAAGGCGGCGTCGGCGGTGCCGCCGGGGCCGTCGTAACAGGCGCGGAAGGCCAGGTTGACGGCGACTCCGCCGAGCGTGCCGACCGCCCCCGTCACGCCGATGACCGCGCCGGACAGCTCGCGGGCCCGGGCGAAGGCGTGGCCCGCGTCCTCGCCCGCGGTGACGGCCCTCTCCGCGTCCTGCGCGAAAACCGCCGGAATCATGGTGTACGCCGAGCCGTTGCCGATCCCCGACAGCACGAAGAGCACGCAGAAGGTGGCGACGAACAGGGGGAACGAATGGGTCGCGGAGGCCAGCAGCAGTACCCCGGTTCCGGCGGCCATGGCGACGAGGTCGACCAGGGTCACCCGCGCGCCGCCCCACCGGTCGGCAAGCCACCCGCCGAGCGGCCGGAACAGCGAGCCGAGCAGCGGGCCGAGGAAGGTGTACGAGACGGCCTCCAGCGCGGAGGCGCCGAACTCGTACTGGAGGACCAGGCCGAACGCGAAGCCGTATCCGATGAACGAGCCGAAGGTGCCGACGTACAGCAGCGACATCCACCAGGTGTGACGGCTGCCCAGGGCCTCGCGCAGCGCTCCCGGCCGGGCCCGTACGGTCGCGAAGTTGTCCATCCGCCGGGCGGCGAGCACGGCCAGCAGCGCAGCCAGGGGCAGATAGCCGGCGGCCAGGTACTCGGGGTGGCCGAGCCCGGCGGTGGCCGCCACCAGCAGCCCGAGCAGCTGCACCACGGCCACGCCCAGATTGCCGCCGCCCGCGTTGATCCCCAGTGCCCGGCCCTGGTGGCGGCGGGGGAAGATGCCGCTGATGTTGGTCATCGACGAGGCGAAGTTGCCGCCGCCGAGCCCGGCCGCCGCCCCGGCCACCAGGAACAGCCACAGCGGGGCGTTCGGCCGCTGGATCACCCAGACCGCCAGCGCGATGGGGATCAGCAGGGAGGCGGTGGCGAACACCGTCCAGTCGCGGCCGCCGAAGCGGGTCACGGCGTAGCGGTAGGGCAGCCGGAGCGCCGCTCCGGCCAGCGTGGGGACGACGACCAGCAGGAACTTCTGCCCGGCGTCGAAGGAGAATCCGGTCGTGGGGGACATGAAGAGAACCAGGACCGACCACAGGCTCCACACCGAGAAGCCGAGGTGTTCGGTCGCGACGGACAGCACCAGATTGCGTCGTGCGACGCGACTGCCCTCGCGTTTCCAGAACTCCCGGTCCTCGGGGTCCCAGTGATGTATCCAGTGGCCGGAACCGGCCCGAGCCTTGCCCATGAGTTGCCTCGGCCTCCACTCGCATCTGAACACGGTCAACGTCATCAGTGGTGCTGATGGTGATGGTGTTGAAGGTGGTGCTTGGTGCGGCACGAGAATGCTGATGCCGGATTCCTCCACGGGCTGTGGAAGCTCCAGAGGCATATCCAGACTGCCGGGAGGCGGAAAGCGGCCTCAATTGAACCTTGGTACACACGACGGACCGGCCTCACGCGGGGTATGCAGAGGCCGGTCGGCTCTTGGAGGTGCGTACCCGTCACATGGTCGTGCGCAGGGTTTCGATCCAGGCGTACGAGACCAGGCCCGCTTGCAGCCTGGACTCCACGCGCAGCTTGGTCAGGATCTGCGCCACATGTGCTTTGACCGTGCGTTCGGTGACGGCGAGCCGGGACGCTATGGATCGATTGGACTCCCCGTCACCGAGCAAGCGGAACACATCGAATTCGCGATTCGAAAGCGAGGGCACCCGGTCCAGCTCTTCCTGCCAGGTCCGGCGAGCGCTGGGCGCCAGCGGTGCTTTCCTCTTTGCTAAACCGATCAGGCTTCCCTGTGTGGCCATGTATCTCCCTCTCCCGAAAGCGCGGGTCGCGGGGTCCGGGTAATAGGTGAATTCACGTCAGCCTTATGGGCCTCGGCAGTATACGGAGGCGCCGATGTCAGAGGCATGTGACGAGCTTCACTTCCCGCTCGTGCGGCCCGCCGGATGCCGCCGTCGACCTGCGGGTCTGTGGTGGTGGACGATGCGGAATCGTCTTGCTCTCTGAGACGACATCACCGGCGGGCCGCAATGGCGCATTCTCGCTCAAGGCGTGGACGCGCGATCATGCTAGGTTCACTCGATTTCTGGTCGACCGCGCTGGTCTAGCTCTGCTCAGCGGAGCCGTTCGCGGTCCTCCGCGTCCGCGGCGGACACCGCCCCGGCCGCCTCCGCGGGCTTCGGCCGCACCCGGCCCTGGGTGACCGCCAGCACCGCGCCGGCCAGCAGCACCACCGCGCCGATCGCCTGGACCGCGCCGAAGGTCTCGCCCAGGAAGAGGTAGGAGCACAGCGTGCCGACAGCGGGCACCATGAACATCATGATCGAGGCGGAGGCCGGGCCCACCGCGCCGACGCCCCGGTAGTAGAAGAGGTTCGCCACGGCCGTCGGCCCGATCGCCACGAACACCGCGTTGATCCAGGTGGTGGCGGGCACCGCGCCCCAGTCCGCGTCCATCGCGGAGGGCACGCTGTAGAGCCCCAGCAGGATGGCGCCGCAACTCATCGCGTATGCCGTGGCCCTGAGCGGTTCGATCCCGGCGAGCACCCGGGGGCCGAGCAGGGTGAACGCCGCCCAGCAGCCCGCGCTCAGCAGGAACAGCACATCGCCGAGGAACCGGTCACCGCCCGCGCCCGCGTCCGTCCGCGCGCCGATCAGGAAGATCACGGCACCGGTCAGCCCCAGCGCCAGCCCCGCGACCCGCCCGGCCGACGCCCGCTCCTTGCGGGTGACCAGCAGGAATCCGGTGGTCAGCACGGGGCTCATGACTGGGATGATGGTGGTGCTGTCCATCGCCGGGGCCAGCGAAAGCCCCCAGAAGAACAGCAGGTTGTAGAGGAAGACACCGAGCACCCCCGCCCCGGCCGCGCGCCCCACGTCCCGCCGGGACGTGGCCTGCTGGGAGGGGACGAAGCGCAGCGCGATGAGCAGGAGCACCGCCCCGCCGCCGAATCGCAGCAGCGCCGCCACGGCGTGCGGCAGATGGTCGACGACCACCTTGGAACTGCTGAAGCCGCTGCCCCATAGGACCATCGTGGTCGTGAGTAAGAGATAGGGATTGGGGCTCCCTCCGGCCCTCTGCCGCTTCTGCTGCATGCGCTTCCCCCTTTTCCCGCTGATGCGAAAGAGCTGTACGTCGGAACTGGTGCATCGGAACTGCTGCGGCGGGTGGTGCCGCTGGTGCTGGTGTGCTGAGCGCCCCAGGTGCGCGCCGGGGCGGGTGCGCAGGTGACGTACCGTCACGTGCGCGTGGTCGGGCCACAGCGTAACGGGCCGGTGAAGAGCCCGTGCCCCCAGCCTCGCCGAGGGCGCTCGAGTCCGCCTGTACGAAGGTTCAATTGAGGCCCTTGGACCCCCGCGGTGATAGTGAATCGCATCCCGGCCGGCGCCGGGTCATCGCGAACACTCGTGGCGGGCACGGCCCCACGCGGTGCGGTGCGCAATGTCTTCTGTCATTCCCGTACGGCCGCAAGAAGGGTTTCCCGAAATGCTGCTGCAATCCATGACATCGGACCCGATTGCGCGGAATTCCGATCTTGTCAGCCTCTTCCGCGAGGTCGCCGCGACGGCACCGGACCGCACCGCGCTGTCCGCCGAGGACGACCGCGTCTCCTACCGACGGCTCGACGCCTGGTCGGACGCGGTGGCCCGCACCCTGGTCGCCGAGGGGGTCAGGGCCGGGGACCGGGTGGCCTTGAGGATGTCGCCGGGCGCCGAGGCGATCGTCGCGATCCTGGCCATTCTCAAGTGCGGTGCCGCGTACGTCCCGGTGGACCTGCGCAACCCGGTCTCCCGGAGCGACTTCATCCTCGCCGACAGCGGCGCGAGCGCGCTGATCGGCGAGGTCTACGAGGGATGCGCGGTCACCAGGGTGGTCGGCACCGCGGCCGTGACGGAGCGCCGGGACGCGCGGCCGGAGCCGGTGGCGGGGCGCGGGGGCCCGGGCGCCGAGGACCTGGCGTACGTCATCTACACCTCCGGGACCACCGGGAATCCGAAGGGCGTGCCGGTACGCCACGCCAATGTGCTGGCCCTGCTCACCGGCGCCCCCTCGGTGTTCGACTTCTCGGCGGACGACCGCTGGCTGCTGTTCCACTCGCTGTCGTTCGACTTCTCGGTGTGGGAGATCTGGGGGGCGTTCTCCACCGGCGCGGAGCTGGTGGTGCTGCCGCACTGGGCGGCCCGTACTCCCGAGCAGTATCTGACGGTCATCATCGACCGGGGTGTCACCGTCATCAACCAGACGCCCACCGCCTTCCTCGCGCTCACCGAGGCGGCGGTGCGCGGCGGCCGGGACGTCTCGGGGCTTCGCTACGTCATCTTCGGCGGCGAGAAGCTCACCGCACCCATGCTGCGGCCCTGGGCCAAGGCGTTCGGGCTCGACCGGCCGCGGCTGGTCAACGGCTACGGGATCACCGAGACAACGGTGTTCACGACCTTCGAGGAGATCGGCGAGGCGTACCTGACGCAGGACGCCTCGGTCATCGGGCGCGCGCTGCCCTCGTTCCGCACCCGGGTGGTCGGCGACGACGGCCGGGACGTGGCCCTCGGCGAGACCGGCGAACTGTGGCTGGCCGGCGCCCAGCTGGCCGAGGGCTATCTGCGCCGCCCGGAGCTGACCGCGGAGAAATTTCCGGTGGTGACCGACGGGAAGACCGGCGAATCCGTCCGCTACTACCGCACCGGAGACCTGGTCAGCGAGCTGCCGGACGGCCGCTTCGCCTACGAGGGCCGCGCCGACCTCCAGATCAAACTGCGCGGCTACCGCATCGAGCTGAGCGACATCGAGACCGCCGTGCGCCGCCACGACGACGTCCTCGACGCGGTCGTCACGGTGCGCGAGTTCAAGCCCGGCGACCTCCGGCTGGTCTGCGCCTACGTGGCCCGCGAGGGCAGCGCGACCACCGCACGGGAGCTGCGGGACCACATCAAGACCCTGTTGCCGGCCTACATGCACCCGGCGCGCTATCTGCGGCTGCCGGGCCTGGCCCGCACCGTCAACGGAAAAGTCGACCGGGCGGCCGTCGCCCGGTCCTGGGAGGAAGAGGTGGCACGCTCATGACGCAACCGATCACCGATACGCAGTCGGCGAACCCCGACACCCTCGCCGTCACCTGGGTGGGTGAGGTGCTGGAGGAGTCCGACCTGTCCGCCCAGGACAACTTCCTCGACCTCGGCGGCCACTCCGTCCTGGCCCTGGAGCTGAGCGAGCGCGTCAAGAAGGACCTCGGCGTCGACCTGGACATGCAGATCCTCTTCGAGCGCAGCATCGGCGAGGCCATCGCCGACGCCGTCACCCGCGCCCGGACCACCAAGTAGAAGGAGAATCCCATGACCACCATGAGTGAGCAGACCAACTTCACCTTCAGCCCCGAAGAGGTGGCCCGGTTCGAGCGGGACGGCTACATCGGCCCGGTCAAGATCTTCGAGCCCGAGGAGATGACCCGCCGCTGGAACATCATCCGGCGCCAGCTCCTCGACCGCTCCCTGGCCATCTACCCGGACAGCAACGGCAAGGCCAACATCTCCAACTACGACCGCCACCTCGACATCGACCTGCTGTCCGAGCACATCATGCGGCCCGAGATCGTCGACCGCGTGGCGTCCCTCATCGGCCCCAACCTGCTGTGCTGGCGTAGCGAGTTCTTCCCCAAGTACCAGGGCGACGAGGGCACCGACTGGCACCAGGCCGCCACGTTCGCCCACGCGACGGGCAAGCGGCAGATCATCTGGCCGTCGGACGAGGGCCGCCCCGCCTTCATCGGCACCATCACGGTGTGGACCGCGTTCACCCACTCCACCGAGCAGAACGGCTGCCTCCAGCTCATGCCGGGCACCCACACCTCGATGAACTACGACGAGTCCAAGGGCATGGACTACGACGCGGACGCCATCAACCAGCGCGAGAAGGACGGCATCAAGCGCGGCTTCTTCGGCTACGACTACCGGTCCCTCCAGAAGGACCCCAACTGGAAGCCGGACGAGTCGCAGGCCTACCCGATGGTCCTCAAGCCGGGCGAGGCCGTCATCTTCTGGTCGAACACCATGCACGCCTCGCTGCCGCACACCGGCAGCAAGACCGACTACCGCATGGGCTTCGCCGCCCGCTACGTGCCCACCCAGGTGCAGGTCTACCCCGGCACCGAGGACCTGACCGAGTACGGCGACGGCATCAACCTCGAGAAGTACGGCGCGGTCCTCGCCTCCGGCGTCGACGAGTACGGACACAACCGGATGGCCCGCACGAGCCAGCGCGGCTACGAGTTCGTACCCCGCCAGATCCCCAGCTGACCGGCGTCCGACCCCATCCGGCACCACGGCGGGGCGGCCCCGTGCCGCCCCGCCGCGCCCCTTTCCACCCCCAGGGCCTTGTCCGGCCGCAGGAGGTACGTATGACGCCCCGGCCCCTCATCATGCTGCACCACGCGGGCGGCTCCGCCGCCGTCTTCGACCGGCTCGCCGAGGCCCTGCCGGACGGCGTCCAGCCGTTGCCGCTGGAGCTGCCGGGACGCGGCAGGCGGTGGCGCGAGGCGCCCGTCACCACCGTCGAGGACGCGGTCGACGACCTGCTGCGGGCGGTCGCCGGACAGCGGGGCGAGATCGCGATCTTCGGCCACAGCGTGGGCGCCTACCTCGGCCTCTGCCTGGCGGCCCGGCTCGCGGAGACCGGCGGGCCGCGCTGCCCCACCGTCTTCGTCTCCGCCAACGCGGGCCCGGTGAGCGCCGAACTGCCCTGTGAGGGATCGCCGTTGCTCACCACCGACGAGGAGATCTTCGCCATCGCCGAGAAGTCCGGCGGCACCATCTCCCCGCAGATCCGCGAGCACCCCGTGCTGCGGGAGCGCACCGCGGCCCTGCTGCGCGCCGACTTCTCGCTCGGGGACTCGTTCCTGCGCAAGCGCAGGGCCACCACCGTGAGCGCGGATCTGGTGGTGTGCTGCGGCACCGAGGACGTCTTCACCGACGCCCAGCTGGACAGCTGGCGCCACAGCTCGACCGGGCGGACTTCCATCACGCCCCGCCTCCCCGGCGGCCACTTCTACCTCGAACAGCCCGCTGAGGCCGCGGCGTTGGCCGAGACCATCGCCCGTACGCTGCTGGGACCGTCCGGCCGGACTCCTTGACGGCGCCGCGGGCCGTCCGCACGATGACGGGCGTGACAGCCACGATCGCGAGGGCGCGGTCCGACAAGCGCAAGGCTCCGGCTCGCGGCGCGTGGTTCCTGGTGCTGCCCGCGCTGCTGCCGATTCTGCTGCTCAGCGTCGGCCCGCTGCTGTACGGGATCGGGCTCGCCTTCACCGACGCCCAGTCCGGCCGCACCGAGCCGACGCAGTGGACCGGCCTGCTCAACTTCCAGGACCTGGCCCGCGACACGCTCTTCTGGGAGTCGTTCCGGATCGGCCTGGTGTGGGCGGTCGCGGTGACCGTTCCGCAGTTCGTGCTGGCGCTCGGGCTGGCGCTGCTGCTGGCGGCGAACCTCCGCTTCCGCTGGCTGGCGCGGGCCCTGGCGATCGTGCCGTGGGCGATGCCCGAGGTCGTCGTCGGCATCATGTGGCGGCTCGTCTACCACCCCGACGCGGGGGTGCTGAACGACGCGCTGGGCACCGACCGGGACTGGCTCGGCAGCCTCTCCACCGCCCTGCCCGCCGTGATCGTCGTCGGCATCTGGGCGCGGCTGCCGCAGGTGACGGTCACGCTGCTGGCCGCGCTGGCAGGCGTACCGCGGGAGCTGCACGAGGCCGCGGCGATGGACGGCGCGGGCGCCTGGCGCCGCTTCCGCACCGTCACCTGGCCCGCCATCAGGCCCGTGGCCCTCGCCATCAGCGCGCTCAGCCTCATTTGGAACATCAACTCCTTCGCGCTGGTCTACGTCCTGACCGGCGGCGGACCCGGCGGGCGCACCCGGCTGCCGATGCTCTTCGCGTACGAGGAGGCCTTCCGCTACGGGCAGTTCGGGTACGCGGCCGCCATGGGATGCGTGCTGGTCGCGGTCGTCTCCGTGCTCCTCGCCCTCTTCCTCGTCGGCCGGCTGAAGGGGGACGACGCATGAACCGGGCCGCCGCCGTGCGCCGCCGCCGGGCCGCCCGCGCCGGGCAGTACCTCGCCCTGCTGGGCTATCTCGTCTTCCTCGCGTTCCCGCTGCTGTGGCTGCTGTCCACCGCGTTCAAGCCGCCGCGCGAGCTGGCGAGCCCGGACCCCGGCTGGATCCTCGGCCACCCGACCCTCGACAACTTCCGCCAGGCGTTCGACGAGCAGCCGCTGCTGCGGGCGGCCGCGAACAGCCTGACCGCCTCCGTCGCCGCCGCGGCGCTCACGGTCGTCATCGCGACCCCGATGGCGTACGTCATGGCCCGGCACCACCGTTCCCCGCTGTCCCGGGCGGCCACCGGCTGGGTCGTGGTCAGCCAGACGTTCCCCTTCGTCCTGGTGATCATCCCGCTGTTCCTCGTGCTCAAGAACCTGTACCTGATCAACTCCCTGACGGGCCTGATCATGGTGTACGTGGTGTGGTCCCTGCCGTTCGCCCTGTGGATGCTCGCGGGGTACGTCCGGGCCGTGCCGGGGGAGTTGGAGGAGGCCGCGGCCGTGGACGGGGCGGGGCGGGCGCGCATCCTCGCCTCGGTCACCATGCCGCTGCTGGCGCCCGGCCTCGTCGCCACCGCCCTCTTCGCCTTCATCACCGCGTGGAACGAGTTCTTCTTCGCGCTGGTGCTGCTCAAGACCCCGCAGAAGCAGACCATGCCGGTCGTCCTCACCCACTTCATCGGCGCGGAGGGCGTCGCCGACCTCGGCCCGCTGGCCGCCGCCTCGCTGCTCGCCACCCTGCCCTCGCTCGTCCTGTTCGCCGTCATCCAGCGGCGGATCACCAGCGGGACCCTGGCCGGGGCGGTGAAGTCCTGATGCGCCGCCGCACGCTGATGGGCCGCCGTACGCTGCTGACCGGTGCGCTGGCCACCCCCGCCGCCCTGCTGCCCGGATGCGCGCCCGGGCGCCGCCGGGCCTGCGGGGGAGAGGTGGTCCTCCGCTTCCAGTCGCTGGCCTGGCAGAAGGAGTCCGTCCAGGCCAACAGGAAACTGGTGGCGGAGTGGAACGCGGCCCACCCCGGCATCAGGGTGGAGTACATCCAGGGCAGCTGGGACGGCGTCCACGACCAGCTCCTCACCTCCTTCGAGGGCGGCGAGGCGCCCGACATCATCCACGACGCCGCCGACGATCTCGCCGACTTCGCGTACGGCGGCTATCTCGCCGATCTGCGCGGCCTGCTGCCGGACCGCCTGATGGCCGACATCCCGGCCCACAGCTGGGCGACCACCACCTTCGGCGACGGCGTCCACGGCGTGCCGTTCCTCCAGGAACCGCGCGTGATCATCGCCAACCGGACGCTGCTGGAGCGGGCGCGGGTGCGGATCCCGACCGTGCGACACCCCTGGAGCTGGGCGGAGTTCGAGGACGTGGCGCGGGCGCTCACCCGGGACGGGACGCACGGGGTCGCCTGGCCGCTCAAGGACCCCGTCGCCGCGACCCTGGGTCTGGCCCTGACCACCGGCGGCCGGGTCTTCCACCGGGGCGCCGACGGCAAGGTCACCGTCCGCTTCGGCGCCGCTGAGCAGCGCGTCCCGCGCGCCATCGCCCGTACGGCGGCCACGTCCACGCTCGGCATGGGCGGTTCGGACACCCTGCCCGGCTTCTTCGGCGGCAAGTACGCCATGGTCCCGCTCGGGTTCTCGTACCGCCAGCAGATCGTCCAGCAGGCGCCCGAGGGCTTCGCCTGGACCGTGCTGCCCGCGCCCGCCGGGCCCGGTGGCGACCAGCGGCAGGGGGTCAGCCCGCAGACCCTGTCCATCGCCGAGGACAGCCCGTACCAGCGGGAGGCGGCCCGTTTCCTCGACTTCTTCCTGCGCCCGCGCAACATGGCGCGGCTCGCGCTGGGCGACTGGATGCTGCCGACCGGCACCGGTGCGCTGCGCGACCCGGCGCTGCACACTGCCGAGCACGGCTGGGCGACCGGCACGGCCCTGGCCGACCGGCTGCGCCCGGCCCCCGCCCTGTCGGTGCGCGGCTATCCGGAGTGGAAGGACAAGGTGGCCACGCCCGCGCTGCAGGAGTACTACAGCGGAGCCATCGGAGGGGAACGGCTGAGAAAGAGGCTGATCAAGGACGGGGGGCTGGTGCTCGCCCGGTACCAGCGTTAGGCGGTCGAGGGTCAACTCCCGTGCGAGCGTGACTCATTGCCGGGGGAGTCACCTGGACAAGCCGCGCCGCCCGGTTCCAAGTCTCGTACGCGTAAAGGGACTTGTCATGATCGCGCTCGGATGACGTTGCATATGTCACACATCGGCCAGGATCTTGAATTGCCCGGTTCGATCCGCCAGGGTTTCGTCTCAGCCCGGAGTGATCCGAACACGCTCCGGCGCCATCGTGCCGCGCGTGAGAAATCACCGTGCGCGAATTCCCCCCACAACCGCACGAGGAGGATCCCTCGTCATGGCAGTACACAAGCAGCGCAACGCGCGTAAACTCACCCTGGCGATAGCCGCGGCGGGTGCCGTCACCGCCGGTGCCTTCGTGGCCGTACCGGCCGGCGCCGCGACCGCGAAGCCCGCCGAGGGCGTTGTCCACGGCACCCAGGCGAAGAACGCCGTCGACGGCAGCTACATCGTCATGCTCAAGGGCGGAAAGACCGTCAAGGCCGCCGCCGAGGGCAAGGACCTGGCCCAGAACTACGGTGGCAAGCTGCGCCGCAGCTACGACTCCGCCATCAACGGCTTCTCCGCGGACGGCCTCAGCGAGACCGAGGCCAAGCGGCTGGCCGCCGACCCGTCGGTGGCCAAGGTCGTCCAGAACCACCGCTACTCCATCAAGACCACCCAGGAGAACCCGCCGTCCTGGGGCCTGGACCGGCTCGACCAGGAAGACACCAAGGGCGACAAGAAGTACACCTACCCGGACGGCGCGGGTGAGGGCGTCACCGCGTACGTCATCGACACCGGGGTCCGCGCCTCGCACAAGGACTTCGACGGCCGCGTCACCTCCGGCTTCGACGCCATCGACAACGACGAGAACGCCGACGACGGCAACGGCCACGGCACCCATGTGGCGGGCACCATCGCCGGTACCGAACACGGCGTGGCCAAGAAGGCCAAGGTCGTCGCCGTGAGAGTCCTGGACGACCAGGGCTCGGGCACCACCGAGCAGGTCGTGTCCGGCATCGACTGGGTCACCAAGAACCACAAGGGCCCGTCCGTCGCCAACATGAGCCTCGGCGGCACCCCCGACGAGGCCCTGGACGCGGCCGTGCAGAAGGCCATCGACGCCGGTGTCACCTTCGGTGTCGCGGCCGGCAACGAGTCCGCCGACGCGAGCGGAAGCTCGCCCGCCCGGGTCAAGGACGCGATCACCGTCGCCTCCAGCACCGACACGGACGAGCAGTCCGACTTCTCCAACTTCGGCAAGGGCGTCGACCTCTACGCCCCCGGCTCGGACATCACCTCCGACTGGAACACCGACGACGACGCCACCAACACCATCTCCGGTACGTCGATGGCCACCCCGCACGTCGTGGGCGCCGCCGCCGTCTACCTCGGCGGCCATCAGGACGCCAAGCCGGCCGACGTGTCGAAGGCGCTCACGGACGGCGCCACCGCCGACAAGATCTCCAACCCGAGCGAAGGCACCCCGAACAAGCTGCTGAAGGTCGTCAAGTAGGACACACGTCCCGACACCCGGCCGCCGCGTCCACCCCACTGGGCGCGGCGGCCGCTCAGCGGGGTGGTGGCGGCAACCGGCTGACGCCTTGGGCCCGTTGTTCCGCCGTGGCAGTGTGAACGGCATGAACATCACCGACGGATACACATGGGCGGCGGTCGAGGACGCGCCGGTGAAGGAAATGTTCCCGGGCATCCGGCTGCGCCCCCTCTGGAGCGGCGAGAACGGCGCGAAGGCCCACGTCCTGGAAATGGACCCGGGCAGCGCCTGGGAGGGTCTGGACGTCCACGAGCCCGGCCCCGAGGAGGTCTTCGTCGTCTCCGGCACCTTCAACGACGGCCACCGCGACTACCCCGCGGGCACCTTCCTCCACGCCCCGGCCGGCTCCTCGCACATCCCGCAGACCACCACCGGCTGCGCCCTCTTCGTGTTCTATCCCGAGGGCTGAGGGGCCCTGTTGCCGACTCAGCCCTCCAGGTCGCCCAGCAGCGCGGCAACGTCCAGGTCGACGGTGAACTCCCCGGCGACCTGGACGGACTCCTCGCCGGTGACCGTGGCGACCTCGCGGTACGTGTCGGCCTCCAGCTCATGCACGACCACACGCACCTCGGGCTCCAGCTCCACCCGCCAGAAGGCGGGCACCTTGGCCTGGGCGTAGAGCGCCGGCTTGAGGATGCGGTCGGTGGACTGATTCCACGGAGACACGATCTCCACCAGCAGCAGCACCGCCTCCAGCGGCACGGCCAGCGTGCCACGGGAAACGGCGGCGCGATCGGCGACGGCGATGTCGGGGATGAACAACCGGGAATCGCCCGTTACATTCACCGCTTCGGCTGCGACGAACGGAGCGCCGGACCGGTCCAAGGCTGCGGTGATCTGGTTGCTCAGCCTGAGGGAAGCGATCTGGTGGTCCCAGCTGGGAGCGGGGGAGATCATGAGGACACCGTCCACAAGTTCAAAGCGGGCGCGTGCCGGGTGTTCCGGAAACGCAAGGACGTCCTCGACCGTCCAGGGGCCCTCGTGATCGTCGACGCGCGTCTCAGGGGCGCTCATGACCGCCACCACCGCCTCCTCGTGTTCCTTGGTTCCGGCGTGGCACGCAGCTCGGACAATCGCCGAGGCTTCCAGTCCGAGCCGCGAGTTCGATGCCAGAAGGCATGAAATCACTCTATGGAGTGATACGGCTGCATGGTGTGCGGGAATACCCGGTGTGGGACCGGAGTTGCGAAGCGACGTCGACAACCGATGGCGATGGAGGAGCACCTGTGCCGGACGAGGCGAACACACCGCAGGGAACAGTTGCCGAGGGCTTTGAATCCGTACGGCGGGAATTCGGCGCCGTGGCGGTGGAGGAAGGCGGGGACTACGCCGCCCAGTTAGTGGCGTACGTGGGCGGCGAGCGGGTCGTGGACCTGTGGACCGGGCCGGAGATCACGGGCGACTCCCTGACCGGCGTGTTCTCCTCGACCAAGGGCGCCGCCCACCTGGTGGTGGCACTGCTGGTCCAGGACGGTGTCCTCGACCTGGACCAGCGGGTCAGCCACTACTGGCCGGAGTTCGGCGCCGAGGGCAAACAGGACATCACCCTGCGCGATCTGCTGGCCCACCGCGCCGGAGTGGTCGGCGCCGACACCGGCTTCACCGTGGAGGAGCTGGCCGACGACCGGGTCATCGCCGAACGCCTCGCCGCCCAGGCCCCGTACTGGCGCCCGGGCACCGCCTTCGGCTACCACGCCCTGGCCATCGGGGCGCTCACCGGCGAAGTGGCACGCCGGGTCACCGGGCAGAGCATCCAGGAGCTGTTCGAGGAGCGTGTCCGTTCCCGCCACGACCTCGACTTCCACCTCGGCCTGCCCGAGGAGCACGAGCCGCGCTTCCTCACCACGCAGCCCATGCTCCCCACCCCCGAGCAGCAGGCCCAGCTCGACGCCGCCGCGACCGGCCCGTGGAGCCTGACCGGCATCGCGTTCAACCGCAACCACCCGCAGATGCCCGACCTGGAGGAGCTGCCCAACTACCGCGTCGTACGCGCCAAGGGCCCCGCCTCCGTCGGCGGTGTCGCCTCCGCGCGCGGCCTGGCCGGGATGTACGCGGCGGCCATCAGCGAACTCGACGGCAAGGCACCCCTCCTCAAGCCGGACACGGCGGCCGCGTTCGCACAGGTCCACTCGATCGGATACGACCTCGTGTCGCGCGTCCACAAGGCCTTCGGCCTCGGCTTCCAGGCGCTGAGCGATATCTTCCCCATCCTGGGCCAAGGCGCCTTCGGCCACAGTGGCGCCGCCGGCTCCCTGGCCTTCGCCGACCCGCGCACCGGCTTCGCCTACGGCTACAACCGCCGCCGCTTCGCCTTCCCCGGTGGCGCCGCCCCGGAGAACGACCGGCTGGTCGCCGCGGTGCACGCCGCGGCCACGGCGGCGGCCCGCTGAAGAGGCTGAAGAGGTCGACGGGCGGCGCTCAGGCGGTCAGCAGGACCTGCCGCGCCGCCCGGGCTTCGTCGTAGCGGGTCAGCAGCAGGCGGGCCAGCTCGGGGGCCGGGCCCAGCACATCGGCCAGGACGTCCGCGCCCGCCTCCTGGGCGCCGCGCGCGATGCGGTCGGGGAGGCGGCCGGGGGCGATGACGTACGGGGCCACGGCCACCCGGTCGACGCCCTCGGCGCGCAGGGCGCGGACCGCGTCCTCGGTGCGGGGGAGGGAGGCGGAGGCGAACGCGGGTCGCACGGCGCACCATCCGGTGTGCCGCCACTCCCGCGCGATTTCAGCGATCACCGCGATCGCCTCCGGGTCGGTGGAGCCCGCCGAGGCCAGGACGATGCCGGTCCGGTGCCGGTCCGCGGGGCGCAGCCCGGCCTCGTACAGGCGGTGTTCCAGGGCCTCCACGAGCAGCGGGGAGGGCCCCAGGACATCGGCTTGGCGGACGGTCAGGCGGGGGTGGTGGGCCGTGGCCTCACGCAGCACTGCCGGGATGTCGGCCTTCGCGTGGAAGGCGCGGGTCAGCAGGAGGGGGAGGGCGATCACCTCGTCCGCCCCCTCCTCGGCGAGCCGGTCCAGGACCTGGCCCACCCGTGGTGGGTTGAACTCCAGGAAGGACGGTTCGACGCGCAGCCCCGGCCGCAGCGACCGCACGCGCGCGCACAGCGCGTCGACGGTCGCCGCGTGGCGGGGGTCGCGGCTGCCGTGGGCAACGAGGAGGAAGGTCGGGGCAGACATGATGGTTTCCGTCGGTTCCGTAGGTTTCCGTTCAGCGGGCGTTCGGCAGCAGGCCGCGGCTGCGCAGCACCCGCCGCTCGATCGGGGCGAAGATCAGCAGCTCGATGCCGATGCCGACGACGAGGATGAGCAGGATGGCGGCGAGCACCAGCGACATGTCCTGGTCCACGCGGGCCTGGTCGAGCAGCTGGCCGAGGCCGGTGCCCAGGTCGGGGGAGGTGGCGATCAGCTCGGCGGCCATCAGGGAGCGCCAGGAGAACGCCCAGCCCTGCTTGAGCCCCGCGATGTAGCCGGGCAGCGCGGCCGGGAGCAGGATGTGCCGGATCCCCGCGACGCCGGTCGCGCCGATCGTACGGCCCGCGCGCAGATACAGCGGCGAGATCTGGTCGACGCCGGAGACCAGGCCGTTGGCGATGGAGGGGACCGCGCCGAGCAGCACCACCGCGTAGATGGTGGAGTCGGTCAGCCCGAACCAGATGATCGCGGCCGGCACCCAGGCGACCGACGGCAGCGACTGGAGGCCGGACAGGATCGGGCCGATGGCCGCCCGTACGAACCGCACGCGCGCCACCAGCAGGCCCAGCGGCGTGCCGATGACCAGCGAGGCGGCGAAGCCGAGCGCGCCACGCGAGACGCTGTGCCACACGTAGCCCAGCAGCGTGCCGTCCAGCCACTTCTCCTGGAGCGAGTGGCCGACGTCGACCGGGCTGGGCAGCTGGTAGTGCGGCTTCAGCTCCAGGGCGTAGGCGAGCTGCCAGAGCGCCAGCACGATCACGATGGCGACGACCGGCGGCAGCACCTTGTCGAGCAGGACCCGGCTGACCGGCACCCGGTCCTTGACCCGGGTCTCCAGGGCGTCCAGGCCCGCTTCGAGCCCCGCCAACTGGTCAGGGGTCGACTCGGCGTCGGCCTGGGTCTTTACGGAGGCGTCCTGCTGGGCCTCAGTGCTGGCCATGTCGGCGAATCTCCCCACGGAGCTGTTCGGTGATTTCGACGGACAGGTCGGCGACGGCCGCGTCCTCGATCCGGCGCGGCTGCGGCATCTCGACGTCCCACTCCCGGGCGATGCGCCCGGGACGGGAGGACATCAGGACCACGCGCTGGGCGAGCCGGACCGCCTCACGCACGTTGTGCGTGACGAAGAGGACCGACAGGTTGGTCTCCCTCCAGATGCGGGTCAGCTCGTCGTGCAGCACGTCGCGGGTGATGGCGTCGAGCGCGGCGAACGGCTCGTCCATCAGCAGCAGCCGGCTGTCCTGCGCCAGCGCGCGGGCCATCGCGACCCGCTGCCGCATACCGCCGGACAGCTCGTGCACCCGCTTGCCGTGCGCGCCCTTCAGGCGCACCAGCTCCAGCAGCCGCTCGGCCTCGTCGCGCCGATCGGCGCGCGGCACCCCACGCATGCGCAGGGCGAGTTCGATGTTCTTGCCGGCCGTGAGCCACGGGAAGAGCGCGTGCTCCTGGAACATCAGGGCGGGGCGCCCGCCCGGGACGTCGATGCTGCCGCCGGTCGGCTTGTCAAGACCGGCGACGAGGTTGAGGAGTGTGGACTTGCCACACCCCGAAGCCCCCAGGAGGCAGACGAACTCGCCTGGTGCGACGTCGAGCGTGATGTCGTCCAGCACCAGCTGCTGCGCGCCGGGGCGGCCGAACGACTTCGACACGTGGTCGAAACGCGCGGCATAGGTACCCGCGCCATTCTTGTCGACGGGCTTTTGGGTGAGCGTAGCGGTCATGGCCGTCACCTCCTGAGGACTGCGTTTGCTGACGGGATCCAAGGCGGCGAGGCCCTACTTGCTGCCGAGTCCGGCGGAGTCGACCTCCGGCTCGCCCTGGGCCTTGAGGACCTTGTTGAGCAGCGTGAGGTCGTAGATGTCCTTGAGCCGGGGGTTCTCCAGCAGACCTGCCTTGACCGCGTGCTGCGCCTCCTCGTGGAGCGTGGAGGCCAGCGGGTCATTGGTGACGTCGATGTTCTTGAACGCCGGGTCGAGCACGTTCGGGGGCAGATCGCTGCCGGTGATCTGCTTCAGCGAGGCGTTGATGTCCTGGGCGGCCTTGTCCGGGTGGGACTTGATCCAGGCGTTGGTCTTCACCGAGCCGCGCAGCACCGCCTCGACGACCTTCGGGTGCTCCTTGAGGAACTGCTTGGAGACGATCATGTTCGTGATGACGAACTTGCCGTCCTTCCACAGCTTCTTCTCGTCCAGCAGCTCCTTGCCGCCCTGGGAGATGATCTTGGAAGCGGTCGGCTCGGGCACCCACGCGCCGTCGACACCGCCCGTCTTGAGGGTCGTCGGGATTTCCTTGTTGTCCTGCCGGAGGACGTTCACATCGCCCTTGCCGGTCTGCGGGTCGACCTTGTAGCCCTTTTCGGCGAGGTAGTTGAGGAGGGCCACGTCCTGCGTGTTGCCCTTCTGCGGCGTCGCGATGGTCTTGCCCTTGAGGTCATCGACGGACTTGATCTTGTCCGGGTTGACCACGAGCGACACGCCGCCGGACGTCGAACCCGAGATGATCTTGAGGTTCTGGCCGCCGGACTTGGTGTAGCCGTTGATGGCGGGGGAGGGGCCGATCCAGCCGATGTCGATGGACTTCGCGTTGAGCGCCTCGATCTCGGAGGGGCCCGCGTTGAAGATGAACGGCTTGACCTTCGTGCCGCCCAGCTCCTTCTGGATCAGACCTTCCTGGCGGTCGACCATCGGGGTGGCGTGGGTGACGTTGGCGAAGTAGCCGACCTTCACCTGGTCGAGGCCGTCGAGCTTCTTGCCCTTCGCCGCGACCTTCGGCTTGTCGTCGGTCTTCTTCGAGCCGTAGCCGCAGGCGCCGAGCGAGCCGATCAGCAGCGGGAGGACGGCGGAGGCCGCCAGCAGGCGGGTGGTGTGGCGGCGGCGCGAGGGCGCTATGGCACGCGGAGTTGCAGACGACACGGGAGGTGTTCCTCTCGGAGGGCCGGGCGGCCCGATGTCAGGGGGCGCCCGGCAGTTCAGACGATCTTCGTGCGGAGGGGGACGGCAGAGCGGGGAAGGCGCGGTTCAGCGCACACATCGCCCGACTCCGCCCTGACCACTGCCCAGGGCGCCGCTGCCCACGCGGCCGCCCTCCTTGGCGAACGTCGAGAACACCTCACCGGCCATGTCAGAAGTCCCACCCGTCGTCGTCCGCGGCGGCGCCGTCCGCGCCGTCGGCCGATGCCTGCTCGGCGAACGAGTCGCCCGCCATGCCCGCGGTCAGCGTCGTGCCGTCCGCCGGGTCGATCAGCAGGAAGGACCCGGTGCGGCGGGAGGCGGCGTACGCGTCCAGCGCCAGCGGCTCCGACGTCCGCAGGACGACCCGGCCGATGTCGTTGGCGGCCAGCTCGCCCGGCGCCGGGTGGTGGGACAGGTCGGCGAGCGTGAGCCGGTCCGGGATGTCCTTGACGATCGCCTTCACCGTCCGGGTGGTGTGCTTGAGCAGCACCCGGTCCCCGACCCGCAGCGGCCGGTCGTGCAGATGGCACACGGTCGCCTCGACGTCCTGGGTGGGAGTGGGCGCGTACGCGCTCGGGGCGAGCACATCGCCGCGCGAGATGTCGAGATCGTCGGCGAGCTCGATGGTCACCGACTGCGGGGCCCAGGCCTGGTCGGCGGGCTGGCCCAGCACGTCGATCCCGGTGATGGTGCTCGTACGGCCGGACGGCAGCACCGTCACCTCGTCGCCGACCCGCAGCACACCGGAGGCCACCTGGCCCGCGTAGCCGCGGTAGTCGGGGTGCTCGGCGCTCTGCGGACGGATCACGACCTGCACCGGGAAGCGCGCCGGGTCCTGCGACGGGTCGATGCCCACCGGCACCGTCTCCAGGTGCTCCAGCACGGTCGGCCCGCCGTACCAGCTCATGTTCGCGGACGCGGTCACCACGTTGTCCCCGGCCAGCGCCGAGATCGGGATCGCGGTGATCTCGGGGACGCCCAGCGAGGCCGCGTACGTGGTGAACTCCTCGGCTATCGCGGCGAACACCGGCTCCGCGTAGTCCACCAGGTCCATCTTGTTCACGGCGAGGACGACGTGCGGGACCCGCAGCAGGGCGGCGACCGCGGCATGGCGCCGGGTCTGCTCCACCACGCCGTTGCGCGCGTCCACCAGGACCACCGCCAGCTCCGCCGTGGAGGCGCCGGTGACCATGTTGCGGGTGTACTGCACATGGCCCGGGGTGTCGGCGAGGATGAACCGCCGCCGCGGGGTGGCGAAGTAGCGGTACGCGACATCGATGGTGATGCCCTGCTCGCGCTCCGCCCGCAGCCCGTCGGTCAGCAGCGCCAGGTCCGGCGTCTCCTGGCCACGGCTGCGCGACGCGTGCTCGACCGCCTCCAACTGGTCGGCCAGCACCGACTTGGAGTCGTGCAGCAGCCGCCCGACCAGGGTCGACTTGCCGTCGTCCACCGAACCGGCGGTCGCGAAGCGCAGCTGGGAGGAGGCCGCGGACTGCTCCACCGCGGTCACCACGGCCTGCTCCTCGGCACTGAGATTGCTCGTCATGGCTAGAAGTACCCCTCGCGCTTCCGGTCCTCCATCGCGGCCTCCGACAGCTTGTCGTCGGCGCGCGTCGCACCCCGCTCGGTCAGGCGGGACGCGGCGATCTCGTCGATGACCTGCTCGATCGTGACCGCGTCCGACTCGACGGCGCCGGTGCAGGACATGTCACCCACCGTGCGGTAGCGCACCTGGCGCCGCTCCACCGTCTCGTCGCCCTTGGGACCGCCCCACTCACCGGGGGCCAGCCACATGCCGCTGCGCCGGAACACCTCGCGCTCGTGCGCGTAGTAGATCTGCGGAAGCTCGATCTTCTCGCGCTCGATGTACTGCCACACATCCAGCTCGGTCCAGTTGGACAGCGGGAAGACGCGGACATGCTCACCGGGGGAGTGGCGGCCGTTGTAGAGCTGCCACAGCTCGGGGCGCTGGCGGCGCGGGTCCCAGCCGCCGAACTCGTCCCGCAGCGAGAACACCCGCTCCTTGGCGCGCGCCTTCTCCTCGTCCCGGCGGCCGCCACCGAACACCGCGTCGAAGCGGTTCTTGTCGATGGCGTCCAGCAGCGGCACGGTCTGCAGCGGGTTGCGGGTGCCGTCCGGGCGCTCCCGCAGCCGCCCGTCGTCGATGAACTCCTGCACGGACGCCACGTGCAGCCGCAAGGAGTGCTGGGCGACGGTGCGGTCGCGGTACTCGATGACCTCGGGGAAGTTGTGCCCGGTGTCCACGTGCAGCAGCGAGAACGGCACCGGCGCCGGCTGAAAAGCCTTCAGCGCCAGGTGCAGCATGACGATGGAGTCCTTGCCGCCGGAGAACAGGATCACCGGCCGCTCGAACTCGCCCGCCACCTCGCGGAAGATGTGCACCGCCTCGGACTCCAGTGCGTCCAGGTGCGAGAGCGCGTAGAGGTCGCCCCCGTTCGCACCGGACCCGGTCCCATTGATCGGAGCCACGGTCGTCATGCTGCGCCCCTTTCGTTCGCCCCGCCGCGGTAGCGGCTGCTCGTTACATCAGCGGCTCCGCCGCGGGCACTGCCGCCCGCGCGGCGCAGAGGTGTCGGCATCGTGATCGTCCGCAGCCCGGCGGCCGCGCGTGCGTCGCTCACAGGAGTCCCCTCTCGCTCAGAAGCGCCCTCAGTGCAGCCGCCGACTCCTGCATACCCTGCTCGTGCGCCGCGATCCGCAGATCCGGGTCGGCCGGGGCCTCGTACGGATCGTCGACCCCGGTCAGCCCCTTGATCTCGCCCGCGGCCTGCTTCGCGTACAGCCCCTTGACGTCGCGCTCGGAGCACACCTCGACCGGCGTCGCGACGTGCACCTCCAGATATGCGGTGCCCTCGGCCTGGTGGCGCTTGCGCACCGCCTCCCGGCTGTCCGCGAACGGCGCGATGACCGGCACCAGCACCTTGACCCCGTTGGAGGCCAGCAGCTCGGCGACGAAGCCGATCCGCTGCACATTGGTGTGCCGGTCCTCGCGGGAGAAGCCGAGCCCGGCGGAGAGGAACTCGCGAATCTCGTCGCCGTCCAGCACCTCCGCCCGGTGGCCCTCGCTGCGCAGCCGCTCCGCCAGCGCGTACGCGATCGTCGTCTTCCCGGCGCTCGGCAGCCCGGTCAGCCACACGGTGGCCCCGGTGTGTATCGGCGCGCTCATCTCGTTCTCCTGGTCGACAGCCATCAGCCGTGCAGTCCGCATTCCGTCTTGTTGCTCCCCGCCCAGCGGCCCGACCGTGCGTCCTCGCCCTCCAGCACCCGACGGGTGCAGGGCGCGCAGCCCACGGAGGGGTATCCGTCCATGAGGAGAGGGTTGGTCAGTACTCCCTGCTCAGCGACGTATGCGTCCACGTCGGCCTGCGTCCAGCGCGCTATCGGCGATATCTTCACCTTCTGCCGCTTCTCGTCCCAGCTGACGACCGGGGTGTTCGCCCGGGTCGGGGACTCGTCGCGGCGCAGCCCGGTGGCCCACGCGTCGTACGCCTTCAACCCTTCCTCGAGCGGCTGTACCTTCCGCAGGGCGCAGCACAGGTCGGGGTTGCGGTCGTGCAGCTTCGGCCCGTACTCGGCGTCCTGCTCGGCCACCGTCTGGCGCGGGGTGAGGGTGATGACATTGACGTCCATCACGGCCGCCACCGCGTCACGGGTGCCGATGGTCTCCGGGAAGTGATATCCGGTGTCCAGGAACACCACGTCCACGCCGGGGAACACCCGGGAGGCGAGATGCGCCACCACCGCGTCCTCCATCGAGGAGGTGACGCAGAAGCGCGGCCCGAACGTGTCGGCCGCCCAGCGCAGGATGTTGAGCGCCGAGGCGTCCTCGAGGTCGCGGCCCGCCTGCGTGGCGAGCGCTTCGAGATCGGTGTGCTGCTGAAGCTGGGTCATATCGCCGTGTCCCCTTCTCCGGCTCGGTCGCGCCGCAGGCCCTTGGCCAGCAGCCCGAGGAACGCCAGACGGAACGCCCGATTGCACGACGCGCATTCCCAGGAGCCGTGGCCCTCCTCGGAGGGCCGCAGGTCCTCGTCACCGCAGTACGGGCAGTAGAACGGCGCGGCACGCTCACTCACCGTGCCTCCCGCTCAGCCTCGGCGCGCTCCGACGCGCCGGCTTCCCTCGTCACTGCTCGCTCCTCCGACGCGCCGGCTTCCCTCGTCACTGCTCGCTCCTTCGTCGCTGCGCGGCTCCTCGGTCCAGCCGGCGCCGCGCGCCGAGGCACGCTCATTTAAGGGCATCCTCACTGGCCCGCCCCGCCCAGGTGGCGAAGCGCTCGCCGTCCTCGCGCTCCTCCTCGAAGCGGCGCAGCACGCGCTCGATGTAGTCCGGGAGTTCGTCGGCGGTGACCTTCAGGCCGCGCACCTTGCGGCCGAAGCCCGGCTCCAGGCCGAGCGCGCCGCCCAGGTGCACCTGGTAGCCCTCGACCTGCTCGCCGCCTGCGTCCATGACCAGCTGGCCCTTGAGGCCGATGTCCGCGACCTGGATACGGGCGCAGGCGTTCGGGCAGCCGTTGAGGTTGATCGTGAGCGGCTCGTCGAACTCGGGCAGCCGCCGCTCCAGCTCGTCGATGAGCCAGGAGCCGCGCGCCTTGGTCTCGACGATCGCGAGCTTGCAGAACTCGATGCCGGTGCAGGCCATCGTGCCGCGCCGGAACGGGGACGGCTTGACCTGGAGGTCCAGCGCCTCAAGACCGGAGACCAGCGACTCGACCTGGTCCTCGGCCACGTCGAGCACGATCATCTTCTGCTCGACGGTGGTGGTCAGCCGCCCGGAGCCATGGGCGTCGGCCAGGTCGGCGATCTTGGTGAGGGTCGTGCCGTCCACCCGGCCGACGCGCGGGGCGAAGCCGACGTAGAAGCGGCCGTCCTGCTGGCGGTGGACGCCCATGTGGTCGCGCCACTGCCCGACGGGCTGCTCGGGCGCCGGGCCGTCACTCAGCGGGCGCTTGAGGTACTCCTCCTCCAGCACCTGGCGGAACTTCTCCGGGCCCCAGTCGGCGACCAGGAACTTCAGCCGGGCGCGGGTGCGCAGCCGCCGGTAGCCGTAGTCGCGGAAGATCCCGACGACCCCGGCCCACACCTCCGGGACGTCCTCCAGCGGCACCCAGGCGCCGAGCCGGACGCCGATCTTGGGGTTGGTGGAAAGACCGCCGCCGACCCACAGGTCGAAGCCGGGGCCGTGCTCCGGGTGGCGCACGCCGACGAAGGCGACGTCGTTGATCTCGTGCACGACGTCGAGCGCCGGGGAGCCGGAGACCGCGGTCTTGAACTTGCGCGGCAGGTTGGAGAACTCCTTGCTGCCGATGTAGCGCCGGTGGATCTCGTCGATGGCGGGGGTGCCGTCGATGATCTCGTCCTCGGCGATCCCGGCGACCGGGGAGCCGATGATCACGCGGGGGGTGTCGCCGCACGCCTCGGTGGTCGACAGGCCGACGGCCTCCAGCCGCTTCCAGATCTCGGGCACGTCCTCGATCCGGATCCAGTGGTACTGGACGTTCTGCCGGTCGGTGATGTCGGCGGTGCCGCGCGCGAACTCCTCCGAGATCTCGCCGACGACCCGCAGCTGCTCGGTGGTGAGCCGGCCGCCGTCGATCCGGACCCGCATCATGAAGTACTCGTCGTCCAGCTCCTCCGGCTCCAGGATGGCGGTCTTGCCGCCGTCGATCCCGGGCTTTCGCTGGGTGTAGAGGCCCCACCAGCGCATCCGGCCGCGCAAGTCGGCACCGTCGATCGCGTCGAAACCACGGTGGGCGTAGATCGTCTCAATGCGTGTCCGCACATTGAGACCGTCGTCGTCCTTCTTGGTCTGCTCGTTGCCGTTGAGCGGGGTGAAGTGACCCGCGGCCCACTGGCCTTCGCCGCGATGGCGTCCGGCCTTGCGGCGGGGCGTGGCTGCTGCGCGTTCCGGTGTGGCGGGCATGGCGGTGTTGTGTCCTTCTGAGCGGCTCGGTGCGGCGGATCGATCTCGCGCGCACGCTCTGACCTGCGGAGGAACGCAGGCGGGCACGGCGCTGCGGCGGATACCGGTGCGGGCGGGTTACGACGGAAGGTGTCGAGGCGTGCGTGCTCGCCCACGTCATCGGGGGCGGCGGGAAGTGCGGTGAGGCTGTCCGGGGGCCGGTGCGGGCCCTGCTGAGTGCGTCAGCTCGGCGGACAGATCGCGCTGGACATGCGGCCGAGGTCGACGTGGCGTCGACTCACCAAGGCAATTCCAGCGCGAGACATGAGGGAAGCGTGGCACGCCCCTCTTCGGCGAGTCCACCTTTGTCCAGTATCCGGACGTCTCTGTCTCGTTCTGTGGGACGATGTGGGGTTGATCACCCTTCTGTCTCGGTCTTGACGTCGAAGACCCGGAAGCCCCGGCGGCGGTAGTTGTCGAGCGCGTACGGCCCGTCCTTGCTGCACGTGTGCACCCACACCCGCTTGGTCGGCGGCCGGCCGGGCCGGCGTTCGCCCAGGTCCCAGGCTCGCGCGGTGCCCCAGCTCAGCAGGTGCCCGCCGATGCGGCGGCCCCGGAAGGCGGGCAGCAGCCCGAAGTACGTGATCTCCACGACACCCGCGTCCTGCGGGTCCAGCTCGATGTACCCGGCCGGGGTGCCGCGCTCGTACGCGACCCACGTCTCCATCCCGGGCCGGTCCAGGAACGCCAGCCACCGCTCGTGCGACCACTCCAGCCGGTCGGTCCAGTCGTTGTCCGAGCCGACGGCCGTGTAGAGGAAGCGGCTGAACGCGGGGCTCGGCACCTCGGCGCGGACGATCCGCACCCCCGCCCCGGCCGCGGGCTCCCGCGCCGGGCTGAGGTCCGCGGCCGAGGTCTGCTCCAGGGACCAGGTGGTCACGTCGATGGCCATGGGCAAAGCCAACCATGGATTCCGCCGTGGCAGGTATGCGGCGGGTAGGACGTGCAACGCGACGCAACCTTTGCCGCCCGGCGCCCCGGGCACGACAGTGTCCGCAGCGGGCGGAGGGCGGTGCCGAGTCGGCGCGGCGTCCCCTCCGCCGACGCGTTCCCGACGCGTTCCGGCCGTGGGCACCGGTGACGTGTCGGCCACGCCGAACAGCGACGATACGGTTGGGGCGTGCAGCCAGCAGAAGACACCCCCAAACCCTCCGGGCGGCTGAACAAGGCCCGCGCCATGTACCGCAACGTTTCCAAGCGCAGGATGGCCTGGCTTCTGCTCAAGGACACCGTCAACTCGTGCATGGAGTACCGGGTCACCGGCCTCGCCGCCGAGGCCGCCTTCTTCACCCTGCTGTCGCTGCCCCCGCTGCTGCTCGGCCTGATCGGGCTGCTCGGCTACTTCGACGCGTGGACCTCCACCGACACCGTGGCCACCATCCGGCAGAACATCCTCGACGCGTCGGGCACCGTGCTCTCCGACAAGGGCGTCAAGGAGATCGCCCGGCCGCTCCTGGACGACGTCATAGAGGGCGGCCGCCCCGACGTCATCTCGCTCGGCTTCGGCATCGCGCTGTGGTCCGGCTCCCGCGCGGTGAACGTGTTCGTGGACACCATCACCATCATGTACGGGCTGGAGGGGCGGCGCGGCATCGTCCGCACCCGGCTGCTCGCCTTCAACCTCTACCTGGTGGCCCTCGTCATCGGGGCGGTGGCGCTGCCGCTGATGGTCATCGGCCCGGAGACCCTGGTGGACTTCGTGCCGTCCAGCGCCACCCTCGTACGGGTCCTGTACTGGCCCACCGTGATCCTTCTGTCCGTCGCCTTCCTCACCACGCTCTACCACGTGTCGGTGCCGGCGCGCTCCGCGTGGCGGGAGGACATCCCGGGGGCGCTCGTGGCGCTCACCATGTGGGTCCTCGGCAGCTTCCTGCTGCGGATCTACCTCATCCACACCGTGGAAGGCCCCACGATCTACGGATCATTGGCGGCGCCCGTGGCCGTCCTGCTGTGGATCGGCGTGTCCGCCTTCGCGGTGCTCGTCGGCGCGGCCGTCAACGCCGCCATCGACCGGGTGTGGCCCTCGGTGGCCACCGCCGCCGGCCGCGCCCAGCGGGCGGCCTGGACCCGGGAACAGGCCGCCCTGGAGCGCGCCAGGGAGCAGCGCACGTCCGACGACGGGTCGGCCGAGAGCGCCCCGCCGTCGGAGTTCCCCGAGCGCTGGGCCCAGTTCCTGCCCCACGCGGACATACGGTCCCGACTGCACCACCACGGCAAGCGCGACCGTGAGCCGGGCGCGGAGCACGAGCCGAAACGGCCCGAGCCGCAACACCCCGAGCCCGAGCGGCCCGAGCCGCAACACTCCGAGCCCGAGCGGCCCGAGGCGCGGCGCCCCGAGGTGCGGGCCGCGGAGGACGGCGCCACGCGGGACGGGGCACCCCCGGCGTAAAACCCGTCGCGCCCCGTCCCGGCGCTCGCCGATACTTCGGCGCATGGCTTCCTTCTCCGACTTCGACACGCGCGGATACCGCACGGTGGACGTCGCCACCGGCTACGGACAGTGGGTCGAGACGTACGAGCAGACCGTCGAGGACGTGATGGACATCGCCCTCCTCGACGAACTCACCCAACCCGCCTGGTCCTCCGTCCGCCGCGCCGCCGACCTCGGCTGCGGCACCGGCCGCACCGCCACCTGGCTGCGGAAGAACGGCGTGGCGGCCACGATCGACGGCGTCGACCTCACCCCCGAAATGCTCGCCCGAGCCCGCGCCCGCGGCGTCCACGACCGCCTGATCGAGGGCGACGTCCGCGCCACCGGCCTCGACACGGGCGCGTACGACCTGGTCATCGCCTCGCTCATCGATGAACACCTGCCCGAGCTGCGCCCGTTCTACGACGAGGCATGGCGGCTCGCCGAACCCGGCGCGGCCTGTGTGGTGGTGGCCTTCCACCCGCACTTCATCATGACCACCGGCATGCCGACCCACTTCACCAGCGGCACGGGCGAGTCGGTGGCCATCAGCACCCATGTCCATCTGCTCAGCGACCACATCACGGCGGGCCTGGGCGCGGGCTGGACACTCGCCGAGATGCGGGAGGGTGTCGTGGACGAGCGGTGGCTGGCGGTGAAGCCGAAGTGGGAGCGCTTCCGGCACCACCCGGTGTCGTGTGCGCTGGTGTGGCGGAAGGGGATCTGACGACCCCGCCCAGCCCACTGACCGTGGCTGGCATCCCGCGCCCCTCCCTGGCCGCCCGCGCCCGATGGCCCTCCAGCGCCTCCAGTTCCGCCGTCTGGTCGGTGATCTGCCGGGCGGCGGGAGCTGCCAGGGAACTTGGGCCCGCCGCTCCTCGCTGGTGGCCTCGGTCCGGAGGTGGATTCTCCCGTGCACTGTCCTCGCCTGCACGGCCCCGCCGTGCCCGCCCGTCCCGCTCAACTCGTTTTGACTGCTCCCCTCCCTGAAGGGAGGGGCTTCCTGGCTCAGGCTGCCTCCGGGAGCAGCGCTCCCGGAGGTCTTCTGCAGGTGTAGGTGCGCTCGGACAGCGGATGGGTCTCCCCTGCTCGAGCGAAGCCGAGAGCTTGGGGAAGCGTGCTTGGTTCTCGCTCCGCACGATGCGCAGTCCATGGTGGTGTGCGCGGGATGCACGAGGCGGATGTCCCGCCCGTGCTTGCGGCCCATCTCGATCAGAGCCTTCTTCGTGGCGCCGATCGCGGCGTCGGCCGCCTTGCGCGCCATCGAGGTCTTGGCCAGGAACTCCGGCTTGAAGTCCTCGACAGCGTTGGCGTCGTGGTCGGTCACGACGCGCTTGGCCCATTTGCGGCCGGTGTCCTGGCGCTGCCGGGCGGCAGCTGCCTGGAGGAGACCTTCGTGCCCACCTTCGAAACGCCTGCGCACCGGCCTGTTCCGCCCGGCCTGCGCATCAAGGGCCTGCGCGTCGCCCCGGGGTCTACGAGCTGACCTAGGCACCGGACGGACGCGCGACGTGGTCGTACGGCCGGGAAAACATTCGGGGCGCCCAACACAGGGGGGCGCCGGGTCGGCACGCACGCGATCCTCACCGGCCCCTGATACCGGTGGTTGGTCGAATGAGCCGGCACAATCACGGGCCCGGTCCTCCGGGAAGGAGGACCGGGCCCGGAGGCCGTGGGAACAGCGGCTCAGCCACCGGTTAGGCCAGCCACCACCAGAGACCCGTCCCAAGAATGAACCAGGGCATGTCCGGTCGGCGGGGAGGAACACCGGACAGGCCCTGGCAGATTCGGGCGCGAATGGGCCGAGGTGAGGTCGGCCGTGGTGTGCGTCGTCAGTTGCGGTGCAGTAGGACCGTGGTGTCCGGTGGCAGCAGCCCATCCTCGCTGAGTGGTCCTGAGGCGAGGAGGGGGTCGCAGGCGTCGGGGAGCGGGATCGGCTGCTCGGAGAGGTTGGCTTGGCACAGCAGGCCGTTTCCGCGTTCGAAGAGGAGCGTGCCGTCCGGGCTGTCGAGCCAGCGGAACTCCTCGCCCCGCAGGCCCGGCTCGGTGCAGCGCAGGCGCAGGGCTGAGCGGTAGAGCTGGAGCATGGAGGCGGAGTCGGCCTGGTTGGCTTCGGCTGTGTAGGACTTCCAGTCATCGGGCTGGGGGAGCCAGGGGGCGGCGCTGGAGGCGCTGAAGCCGAAGGGTGGGGTGTCGCCGGTCCAGGGGAGGGGGACGCGGCAGCCGTCGCGGCCTCGGATGGTGTGGTCGGAGCGTTTCCAGGTGGGGTCCTGGAGGAGTTCTTCCGGGAGGTCTTCTACCTCGTAGAGGCCGAGTTCTTCGCCCTGGTAGATGTACGCGCCGCCGGGCAGTGCCAGCATGAGCAGGGTCGCTGCGCGGGCGCGGCGGGTGCCGAGGGCGCGGTCGGAGGGGTGGCCCTCGTCGCGCATCGGGGCGGTGACGCCGGTGTAGGGGCGGCCGTAGCGGGTGACGTGGCGGGTTTCGTCATGGTTGGAAAGGACCCACGTGGCGGGGGCGCCGACGGCGGCCAGATAGGTAATGCTGCGGTCGATGACCTCCCGCAACCGATGTGCCTCCAACGGGCACTTGAGGAAGTCGAAGTTGAAGGCGGTGTGCAGTTCGTCGTCGCGCAAGTAGTCGGCCAGGCGGCCGGGGCGGACGTGGGCCTCGGCGACGAAGACTCGGGGGTCGGGGTAGCTGTCGGCGATGGCGCGCCAGCTGCGGAAGATGGCGTGGATGTCTTCGCGGTCCCAGTGCGGGTGGTCTTCTTGGCCTTCCAGGGCCAGGACGGAGAATTCCGAAAGACCCAGGTCGGGCAGCGCGGGGTCCTTGACCATGCCGTGGGCGACGTCGATGCGGAAGCCGTCCACGGCGAGGTCGAACCAGAAGCGGAGGATCGCTTCGAACTCGGCGCGGACCTCCGGGTTGTCCCAGTTCAGGTCCGGTTGTTCGGGGGCGAACAGGTGCAGGTACCACTGGCCGTCGTCGGTGCGGGTCCAGGTGGCGCCGCCGAAGGCGGCGTGCCAGTCGTTCGGCGGCAGGGAGCCGTCCTCGCCCCTGCCGTCGCGGAAGATGTAGCGGCTCCGTTCCGGGGATCCGGGGCCTGCGGCCAGCGCCTGCTGGAACCAGGCGTGTTGGTCGGAGGTGTGGTTGGGAACGATGTCGAGGATCACGCGCAGGCCGAGCTCGTGGGCCTCGGTGATCAGCTGGCGGGCTTCGTCGAGGGTGCCGTAAGCAGGGTGTATGTCGCGGTAGTCGGCGACGTCGTAGCCGCCGTCGGCCAGCGGGGAGGGGTACCAGGGGTTGATCCAGATCGCGTCGACACCGAGATCGGCCAGGTAGGGCAGGCGGGAGCGGAGGCCGGCGATGTCGCCGATTCCGTCGCCGTTGCCGTCGGCGAAGCTGCGTATGTAGACCTGGTAGATCACGGCGGAGCGCCACCAGGCGTCACGTGAGTTGCTCACGGTGCTCGGTTCCTGACTGTGCGATGGGACATGTCGGTGTGACGTGTCGAGGTGACATGTGGGGATGGAGATACGCCGCGATCGGCGGCGTGGCACGTGGTCTCAGCCCTTGACCGAGCCCTGGAGCAGCGCCTTGGCGAAGTGGCGTTGCAGGAACAGGAACACGATGATCGTGGGGGCCATGATCAGCAGGGCGCCGGCGTTCAGGAGCACCTGGTCGGTGCTGTATTTCGTGGTGAATGCCTGCAGGGCGCCGGCCATGGTGCGCTTGTTGGGGTCGTCGATGAGCACCAGGGCGAGCAGGAACTGGTTCCAGGTGGACAGGAACATCAACAGCGCCAGGGAAGCGATCGCGGGTCGGGCCAGCGGGAGATGGACGTGGCGCAGGGCCCGCCAGGGACCGGCGCCGTCGACGCTGGCGGCTTCGGAGAGTTCGCGGGGCACGTTGACGAAGTGTGCCCGCATCCAGAAGACCGCGAACGGCATGTTCATCCCGATCAGCGGAAGGATCAGCGCCCACTGGGTGCCGAGCAGGCCCATGGACCTGACCTGTTCGTACAGCGGAACGATCACGATCTCGTACGGCAGGGTGAGTGTGAGGACGAGAACGGTGTAGAAGATGCGGCCGAGCGGGATGTCCAGCACGGCGATCGCGTAGGCGGCCATCGTGGAGATGACGATCGCGACCGGGACCACACCGAGCACGATTACGGTGCTGGATTTCAGCAGGGTCGTGACGTTGGCGACGTTCCAGGCGTCGACGAAGTTGTGCCAGTGCGGGTCGCTCGGCCAGCTCAGTCCGCTGGGGAGGGAGCCCTGGGGTGCCAGGGCCGCGCTGACCATGCTCAGCAGCGGCACCAGCGAGTACAGCGCGGCTGCCGCGATCAGCACCAGACCGGGAGCGCGTCGGCGAAGTGTCCGTGTGGGCATGACGCTCTACTTCTCCCGGAACAGCCGCTGGAGCGGGGCGATGACGGCGATCACGATCAAGGTGAGGACCACGGCGAGCGCGGAGGCCGCGCCGAGACGGTTGTCGTTGAACGCCAGGTTGTAGACGGCGACGCCGGGGACCATCGTCTGGGTGCCGGGGCCGCCCTGGGTGGCGAGGTAGACCACGTCGAAGCTGGCCAGCGCGGCAATGATCGTGATGGTGACGCAGACGCCGATCTCGTTGCGCAGTCCGGGCAGAGTGACGGCCCAGAACTGCCGGAGGGGCCCTGCCCCGTCGATACGGGCGGCCTCGTACAGGCTGCCGTCAATTTTTCCGATACCGGCCAGCAGGAGCATCGTGCACAGTCCGGTGGACAGCCAGGTTCCGATGAAGCCGACCGCAGTCAGTGCCCAGGTGAAGTCGCCCAACCAGGGGCGGGCGAGGCTGTCAAGACCGATGGCGCGGAGCAGTTGGTTGACCACGCCGTTGTCCGAGTACATCCACATCCAGGCCACGCCGGCGGCGGCCCCGGGGATGATCTGGGGCAGGAACAGCAGGGTGCGGGCCAGTGCGCCGGTGAAGCGGCCCTGGAGCTGCCGCAGAACCGAGGCGGTGATCAGGGCCAGGACCACCGGCAGGACGGTGAAGAACAGGATCAGGTAGAAGGCGTGGAGCAGCGAGTTGAGCTGCTCGGAGTCAGTGAAGACTTCGCTGTAGTTCTTCAGGCCCACCCAAGTGGAGGCGCCGACGCCGTCCCAGTCGTAGAAGGAGTACTGGATCGACAGCAGCACGGGGCGGGCGTTGAAGACGGCGTAGAAGGCGAGTGCGGGCAGGGCGAACAGCCAGCCGGCCCACCGCCGGGCTCGGAGCCTGCGGCGGTGGCGGCTCCGGGAGGCGGAAGCACCCTGCTTCCGGCTGAGGCCGGGCGACTTGGTCAATTCCATGGTGTCACTTGCTCTTGAGGGCGTCGGCGTATGTGGTCTGCAGGGTCTTGACCATCGCGTTCGGGGTGACCTTGCCGGAGACGAGCAGTTGGAGCTGCTGGGTGAGCTTGGTGTTGACCTCGGGTGCGGAGTTCTGCAGCCAGCTGTCGAAGCCGTTGTCGGCGGCGATCGCCGCGTAACCGGTCTGGATCTGCTTGGTCAGCGTGTCGGACAACGACGGCTGGGCCTTGCTGTCGGCGCCGGGTGTCAGCGCGGCGTAGCCGTTTTCGACCGCGATCTTCGCGGCTTCGGGGGTGGTGAGGAAGTCAAGGAACAGCGCTGCGGCGTCCTTCTTCTTGGAGCGTGCGGCAATTGAGAAGGCGAGGGTGTTGTTGGTCATCCCGGCGTACTTGCCGCCCTTCATCGCGGGCGGCATCGGGAACACCCCGTACTTGCCCTTGAAGTTCTTGTCCAGGGTCTGCGTGATCCAGCTGCCCTGGAAGAAGAACAGCCCCTTGCCTCCGGTGAACTTGCCGTACGACGCTTCCTGGTTGAGGGAGTTGACGTCGGAGGCGAAGTACCCCGCCTTGATCCATGTGTGCAAGGTCTTGGTGGCCTGCACCGCCGCCGGGGTCTCCAGGGTCGCGCCCGGCTTGCGGTACACGATGTCGCTGAGCTTTTGGGCACTCATGTAGTCGCCGAGCAGCAGGTTGTAGAGGTGGCCGATCAGTCCGTCCTGGTTGGAGGCCACGATCGGGGTGATCCCGGACTTCTTCGCCTTGGCCATGACCGCTTCGAGCTCGCCGATGCTTTGGGGCGGGGTCGTCATGCCGACCTTGTCAGCCAGCTTCTTGTTGTAGAAGACACCGGTCAGCGGCCCGGCCGAACCGCCTGCCTGATACAGCGGACCCGAACCGACCACGCCGTTCGACACCCGCCCCGGCGTCAGTGCCGACGCCGGAACCTTGTCGCTCCAACCGTAGGCCTTGTCGTAGGCATCGAGATTGGTCAGCAGGCCGTCCTTGACGCCGCCGCGGAGGTCGTAGGGCTGGACGATGTCGGGCGCAGAGTCGGAGGCGAGCACCCTCGGCAGCACGGTATTGAAGTTGTTGTCCGACTCCACCCGCAGTTTCACCTTGATCTTCGGGTACTTGCGTTGGAAAGCGTCGGCCAGGTCCTGCTCGTACGCCTCGAGCCCAGCCGCGGAGAACAGGGTCAGCGTCGAAGGCGTGTTGGCGACCGCGGTGTTCACGGCAGTCGGAGTGACATCGGCCGACGAACCGGAGCCCGCCCCAGGAGCGCTACAGGCCGCCAGCGTGACGAGCGCCGACCCGGCAGCGACGGCCACCAGCGAGGCGCGCCTGCGCTTGCCGACGGCATCGGTGGCTGATCTGGCCGGGGAGGTTGTGGAGTACGCAAGCATGATGCCTCCTCGCATCCGTGCGGCTGCCGCTCACGGTCGGCAGACGGAGTCTCGGCGTGCTTCCCAGAGGGGCCGCAGGGAGCTGGCGGACTCGTTTCGGAAGCGTTTCCGTTGCCCGAAAGACTGAGCACCCACGCCCGGACTGTCAAGTAACGGAACCGCAACAGCGCATTTACGTGCCGGAATGATGAAGCTTCGTGGAGGTCGGCTGTCGGTCGCGATGGAACCTCGGAAATCTTTCCAAGTGATCTATGGAAGCGTTTCCGATCGTGGGTTAACCTTCCGACATGCCGCAGAGCTCCCGGAAGATCAACATGGCGAACGTGGCCCGCAAGGCCGGCGTCTCGATGGCCACCGCCTCGCGCGCACTCAATAACGAGAATGGTGTTGCCGAAGCCACCCGCCGACGGGTCCTCGCCGTCGCCGAGGAGCTCTCCTACGTGGTCTCCCCCGAGGCATCCCGCCTGGCGGGTGGTGCCACGGGCCGGGTCGCGGTGGTCGTGCCGCACATCTCCCGCTGGTTCTTCGCCACCCTCCTCGAAGGGCTGGAGTCGGTCCTGCGCGGCGCCGAGCTCGACGTACTGCTCTATCACGTCGACGGCATCGAGGACCGGCACGACTTCTTTCACCGCCTGCCCGCCCGGCGAAAAGTCGACGCCGTCGTCGTCCTCGCCTTCCCCGTCGGAGAAGAGGAACAGCGAAGGCTCGAACTCATGGGCGTCACCATCATCGCCGCAGGCGGCCAGCACGCGCCCTACCCCAACGTGTCCATCGACGACGAGACCGCCGGCCGACAGGCCATGGACCATCTGATCTTCCTGGGCCACCGCCGCATCGCCATGATCGCCGCCGTCGACCCCGACCAGCCCGACGAGGTACAACCGTCCGGCCGCTCCAACGCGTACTACGCCGCTCTGCGCGAGGCCGGCATCCCCACCGACGAACGCCTTGTCGTCACCGTCGACTGGGGCGGCACCGCAGGAGCCGACGCCATGGCCGAGCTGCTCAGCCAGCCCGAGCCGCCCACCGCCGTCTACGCCCACTCCGACGAAGTCGCCCTCGGCGCCCTCCGCACCCTGCGCCGCGCCGGCCTGCGCATCCCCGAGAACATCTCCGTCATCGGCATCGACGACCACCCCGTCGCCGAGCTGACCGACCTGACGACCGTGCGGCAACCGGTGCGGGAACAGGGAGAGCTGGCCGGGCGGATGCTCCTGAAGATCCTTCGCGGCGAAGAGGCCGACCACGGCGTCGTCGTACCGACCCAGCTCGTCATCCGCGGCAGCACAGCGCCGCCCCGCTCGTAGTCACGATCGCCGGACTGCCCCGACAAGGCAACAATCAGTCGGCTGACCAACTGTCGTGGCACCCCATTCCCGGCCACCCCGGACGCGCTCCCCGCCGCAGATCCGACGCTGGCGATCAGAGCTGGTGCGTGTACGCCGGGCGGTGGCGAGGATCTCCTTGCCGAAGTCAGTGAGTCGCATCCGGTGCCCGCACTGTGCGCGCACGAGGAGCAGCGAGCACGCCGTTGCCGCCGTCTTCGACCGGACGAAGACTGTTGCGGCGCCGGTCGTCCTTTTGTTGCGGCAGGCTGAGGACATCATCCTCCCCGTCACGGACCTGGCTGCCGATGCTGATCCGTTCGTCGGACTTCTTCGCCCTGGACGAGGTCGGGGGCGTCCTGCCGGCCGTATTGGAGGAACGGACGAGTGAGTGCGTCCCCAGTGCGATCTGGGGCGTCGCCAACACCATCATCCGGTTCGCCGGGAACGTCTTCCGGCAGGAGGGCGAGGACATCGTCGATGCCCTGAAGACGATGCGCCTACCCCGGCGAGGGCAAGGTACGTCGGCTGCCGCCAGGGACGAAAACGGCCGGCCGGTGCCGTTCGGGTCAGGGCAGGCCGGGGCCGTCGAGGGACTTCAGGTGGGCCGAGAGGTCGTCGACCATGCGGCCGAGCAGGCGGCCGAGGTCCTGGCGGTCCTCGGCGGGCCAGTGGGCGAGGGCACCGGTGAACCAGCCCAGGACCGTGCGCATATAGCGGTCGGCGGTCGACTCGCCCTCCGGGGTGAGGTCGATCAGCCGGGCGCGCTGGTCGTCGGGGTCGGCGATGCGGTGGACCAGGCCGCGCTGTTCGAGGCCCTGGACCTGGCGGGTGGCGTGGGGGCCAGCGACCTGCATGCGGTCGGCGATCTCGCCGATGCGCAGCGGCTTGCCGGCCGTCTTGAGGACGCCGAGCACCGTCATCGCCGGTCGCTCCAGCGAGATTCCGGCGGCCGCGGCGGCCTGCTCGTACATGCGGCCGCGGTTCAGCACGTTGCTGAGCTGGGTCAGCCGGGGGAGCAGCTCCGCGAGCAGGTCGTCGTCATGCATGGGGGCTCAGCCTATGCGTACGGCGCCCGCGAAAAACCGGTGGAGCCGTGGCCGGGGGTGGGGATACGGTGTCGTCGTTCGCGTCGAGAGCGAGGAAAACGGGAGGTGAGGACGTTGATGACGGTCATGGTTCCGGGCTGGGTCGCCCGTGTTCAGGAGTGCATCAATCCCATCCCCGTGGTCTCCGGCTGACGTTTCCTCAAGTTTCCGTATCGCGCCGGGGACCGCCCTTCGAAGGGTTTTCCCCTTGAGCTTGAGCAATGCTTTTTCCGACGCCGCCCTCGTTCCCTACGGCTGGGACGACCGCTGGGCGGCCGAGTTCGGTCCGTACGCGCGGCAGGGGCTGGTCCCCGGGCGCGTGGTGCGGGTGGACCGTGGCCGGTGCGACGTGGTGACGCCCGAGGGCACCGTCCGCGCGGACACGGAGTTCGTCGTTCCGCGTGACCCGATGAAGGTCGTGTGCACCGGCGACTGGGCCGCCGTCGACGCCGCGGGCGAGCCGCGCTACGTACGGACGCTCCTGCCGCGGCGCACGGAGGTGGCGCGGTCGACCTCCTCCAAGCGCTCCGACGGCCAGGTGCTGGCCGCGAACGTCGACCACGCCGTGATCGCCGTGTCGCTCGCCGCCGAGCTGGACCTCGGGCGGGTCGAGCGGTTCGTCGCGCTCGCCTGGGAGAGCGGGGCGCAGCCGGTGGTGGTCCTCACCAAGGCGGACCTGGTGGACGACCCGGCGGCGCTCGCGCATCTCGTCGCCGACGTCGAGACCTCCGCCCCCGGGGTGCGGGTGCTGGCGGTGAGCGCCACGACCGGGCAGGGGGTGGAGGTGCTGGGCGCGGTGCTCGCGGCCGGGACCTCCGTCCTCCTGGGCCAGTCGGGCGCGGGCAAGTCGACGCTGGCCAACGCCCTGGTGGGCGCGGACGTCCAGGACGTCCGCGCGATCCGGGACAGCGACGGCAAGGGGCGGCACACCACGACCACCCGCAACCTGCTGCCGCTCCCCTCGGGCGGTGCGCTCATCGACACCCCCGGGCTGCGTGGCGTCGGGCTGTGGGACGCGGAGGGCGGGGTGTCGCAGGCGTTCGCCGAGATCGAGGCGTACGCCGGGGACTGCCGCTTCCACGACTGCGCGCACGAGACCGAGCCGGGGTGCGCGGTGCTCGCCGCGGTCGAGGACGGCTCGCTGCCGCCCCGGCGGCTGGACAGCTACCGCAAGCTGCTGCGCGAGAACGCCTACCTCGCGGCCCGCACCGATGCCCGGCTGCGGTCCGAGATGCGGCGGGAGTGGAAGCAGCGGCAGGCGCTCGGCCGGCACATGGTCGAGCGCAAGCGCGGGCCGCGGCGCGAGTTGTAGCGCCGCGCGGTGGGGTGGATGCGCCCGCCGGGCGGCCGGGCCGGACCGGCGCGGCCGCCCGGCGGGCCCTGCCCGCGGAGGGCGTGCGCGGGCGCGGGGCGGGGCCCGCCCCGTTGCCCCCGCCGCTTGGCCGCCGGCGCGCCCGTCGCCGGGCCGGTGGGTGGCGACGTGGTTCGTCCCGTGGCTTCGCTGCTGGGAGGCCGCCGCGGTTCGCCGCTGGACCGTTGCCGGGGCGGTGTGCGGCGTGCGGTGCGCGCGGGCACCTGCCGGGCGTGGTGCCTCGGGCGGTCGTGGCAGCCGTGCCGCGTGCGATGGCGCTGCCCCGTGCCGGGGCCCGTCGCCGCCGGGTCGGTGTGCGGTTGTCGGCGGGCGTCTGCGGGGCGCGGCGGTGCCGTACCGGCGGCCCCGGCGCGGTCGGCGGCAGCGTCCCGGCCGCGCGGTGGGCGCGCGTACGGGCCGCGGGGCGTGGGACCGGCCGGGTGTCCGGTTCGGGTGGCCGCCTGCGGGGACTCGACGCGAGGATGGGGGAAGCGTCATCCCACGGTCGGGCACAGCGTCGGCATTCGGCAGAGAGCGGGTCGCGATGAATTCCGGTACGGAGGAGTACGACGTCGTCGTCCTGGGCGCGGGCCCGGTCGGGGAGAACCTGGCCGACCGGGCCCGCGCGGCCGGGCTCTCCACGGCGATCGTGGAGAGCGAACTGGTCGGCGGCGAGTGCGCGTACTGGGCCTGCATCCCCAGCAAGGCGCTGCTGCGCCCGGTCATCGCGCGCGTCGAGGCGCGTCGTACGCCCGGGGCGCGGCAGGCGGCCGATGCGCCGCTGGACGCGGCCGCCGTCTTCGCCCACCGGGACGCGTTCGTGTCGAACTGGAAGGACGACGGCCAAATCGGCTGGCTCGACTCGGCGGGCATCGACCTGGTCCGCGGCCATGGGCGGCTCGTCGAGCCGTCCCGTATCGCGGTGACGCAGCCGGACGGGGAGGAGCGTTTCCTGGCCGCCCGGCACGCCGTGGCCGTCTGCACCGGAAGCCGGGCCGCGCTGCCGGATCTGCCCGGCCTCGCGGAGGCCCGCCCGTGGACCAGCCGGGAGGCGACCAGTTCGTCCACGGTGCCGCGGCGGCTGGCCGTGGTGGGCGGCGGGGTGGTCGCCGTCGAGATGGCCACCGCGTGGAGCGCCCTCGGCGCCGAGGTGACCATGCTGATCCGCGGCTCGGGGCTGCTGGAACGCATGGAGGCGTTCGCGGGCGAGCTGGTGGCGGAGTCGCTCGCCGAGGCGGGGGTGAAGATCCGTACGGGGACATCAGTGACGGCCGTACGGCGCGACGGCGGCGACGACGGCACGGGCGGGCCGGTGACGCTCACGCTGGACGGCGGGGAGTCCGTCGAGGCCGACGAGGTGCTGTTCGCCACCGGCCGCGCCCCGCGCACCGACGACCTCGGCCTGGAGACGGTCGGGCTCACGCCCGGCGGCTGGCTGGACGTGGACGACACCTGCCGGGTGCGGAACGTGCCGGGCGGCTGGCTGTACGCCGCGGGCGATGTCAACCATCGCGCGCTCCTCACCCACCAGGGCAAATATCAGGCGCGGATCGCGGGCGCGGCCATCGGCGCCCGCGCCCAGGGCGTACCGCTGCTGGAGACGGACCGCTGGGGCGCCCACGCGGCGACCGCGGACCACGGCGCGGTGCCGCAGGTCGTCTTCACCGACCCGGAGGTGGGCGCGGTCGGGCTGACCGCCGAACAGGCCGGGGCCGAGGGCCGCAGCATCCGGGTCGTCGACTACGACCTCGGCCAAATCTCCGGCGCCGCCCTGTACGCGGACGGCTACCGAGGACGCGCCCGCATGGTCGTCGACCTGGATCGGGGCCATCTGGTCGGCGTGACGTTCGTGGGGCCCGGGGTGGGGGAGCTGCTGCACTCGGCGACCGTGGCGGTGGCCGGTGAGGTGCCGATCGAGCGTTTGTGGCATGCGGTGCCGTCGTTCCCCACGGTGAGCGAGGTGTGGCTGCGGCTGCTGGAGGCGTACCGGGGGTAGGCCGGTCGGCCGGGGCACGGCCCCGTGGCCGAGCCGCTGCCCGGGCTGGCGATGCGCCCTCGGCACAGGCGGGGACCTCGTACGGCGGACGGCCGCCGATCGCGGCGTCAGGGTTGCACCGCCCAGCGGTAGCTGGGGAGCTTGCGGTTGCGAGGTGGAGGGCCGTCCTCGTGGGGTGACCGTTCCGGACGGTGTCCGGGACGGCCCTGTTCGGCCGAGCCCGACGACGCAACGAGGGGCCCTCCGGTCGGGAGCCGGGGCGTCCCGTGTGGCGGGGCCGCCGACCGGGGCGCACTCGGGCGGTCCGACGACACGGCGCGCGGCGGGTCTGCCCGCGGCGGCAAGGGCGCGCCGAACGGCGGTGGCTGGGGGAGCGTCACCCTCGTCCGCGCGCCGCGGCGGGCGACCGCGTGCGGGGCGGCGGAGACCATCGCGTGGTGTTCCCGTGGAGCCCGCCTGTGGACAATGTGGGGATGAGCCAGCAGGGGGACGACCGACGCCGTCACGAAAACGACTGGTGGGGCGAGTTGTACGACCCCGCGCGGGCCGACGCCGGGCCCGCCGCCGCGGCCGATTCGGTGGACGAGCGCTTCGACTCCGCGTCCCGCACACTCGGCCGCGACAGGCCGGCCGGCGGGGAGCAGAGGCCCGCCACGGGGGCGCCTTGGGGCCCGCCGGAGGGTGAGCCGGGCGGTGCCGCGCCGGGGCCGGACGGCGCCGCGGGAGGTGGCCCGCAGGGGTGGCGACCTCCCGAGGGCCGCGACGGACCCGGCGCGGCACCGCCCCCGACCGACCCCGTCCCGCCGCATCGGCCCTGGCGTGCCGCCGCGTCCGGGTTCGTCGGGGACGAGCCGCCCGCGTACGAGGCGGAGCCGACCACCCTGCCCGTCGCCGACCCCGAAGAGCCGGGCGGGCCGGTGCCCGACACCGTGCTCGACGGCGCGCGCTACGGGACGTTCACCCTGCGGGCCGTATCGCTGCGCGGCGACGCGGCGCGCTCCCGCGGCGAGCCCCGGCGGGACACGCTGCTCACGGCCCGGTTCGGGACCGGGGACGGCGCCCTGGTCCTGGTGGCCGTGGCGAGCGGGGCGGCCGGGGCATCGCCCGACGCCGCGCGGGAGCTGTGCGACTGGATCGGAACGGCCGTCGGCCGCAGCCACGCACGGCTCGCGGAGGACATCCGCGCCGCCCGGCGCGGCGCGCTCAAATCCGGCCTGCACCGGCTCACCGACCGGGGCTACGGCCGGTTGCGCACCCGCTGGGCCGAACTCGGCGTCGACCCGGCCGCGTACACCGCCCCGGTGCGCTGTCTGCTGCTGCCCACCCATCCGGACTGCCGGGTCCGGGTGTTCTTCGGGGTCGGCGACGGCGGGCTGTTCCGGCTGCGTGACGGCGTCTGGCAGGACCTGGAACCGGATGCGCAGGGGCACGACACCGTCGGCGGGCCCGTGCTCGCCTTCGGCGGCGGGCGCCCGCCCGCCCCGGACCCGCCGCCCGCGCCCGAGTTGCCCGCCGAGTGGGAGGCCGCCCCGCACGACGGCGGCCCACCCCCCGCCGGACCGTTCCGCTTCCGCGCCTCCGTCGCCCGGCCGGGTGACACCCTGCTGCTGTGCGGAACGGGCCTCGCCGAGCCGCTGCGCACCGAGGCGCCGCTCGCCGCCCACTTGGCGGAACGCTGGGCGGCGACCGAGCCGCCGGGCCTCGCCGGGTTCCTCGCCGACGCCCAGGTGGGGGTGAAGGGCTACGCCGATGACCGTACGGCGGCGGCCGTCTGGGAGGCGTGAGCGTCCCGTCCGTGGGTTGATGGACCGTAAAGGACCACAGCAACCCGGGACGACGGGGACGACAGGGACGAGGCGCCGCGATGGGCAAGCAGACCGTGGCCGAGCAATTCGTGGACATCCTGACGCGCGCCGGGGTACGGCGGCTGTACGGGGTGGTCGGCGACAGCCTCAACCCCGTCGTGGACGCGATCCGCCGCAACTCCGCCATCGACTGGATCCAGGTGCGGCACGAGGAGAGCGCCGCGTTCGCCGCGGGCGCCGAGGCCCAGCTCACCGGCAAGCTCGCGGGCTGCGCCGGCTCCTGCGGCCCCGGCAATCTGCACCTGATCAACGGGCTGTACGACGCCCACCGCTCCATGGCCCCCGTCCTCGCCCTCGCCTCGCACATCCCCAGCAGCGAGATCGGCACCGGCTACTTCCAGGAGACCCACCCCGACCAGCTGTTCCGCGAGTGCAGCCACTACAGCGAGCTGATCTCCAGCCCCCAGCAGATGCCGCGCGTCCTGCAGACCGCGATCCAGCACGCGGTCGGCCGCCGCGGCGTCAGCGTCGTCTCGCTGCCCGGCGACATCGCGGCCCGCCCGGCGCCCGAGCGCGCCGAGGAGCACGCGCTGGTGACCTCACGCCCCACCGTGCGCCCCGGCGACGCGGAGATCGACGCGCTCGCGCGCATGGTGGACGAGGCGGACCGGGTGACGCTCTTCTGCGGCAGCGGCACCGCCGGGGCCCATGAGGAGGTGATGGCCTTCGCCGAACGGGTGAAGGCACCGGTGGGGCACGCGCTGCGCGGCAAGGAGCACATCCAGTACAACAACCCCTACGACGTCGGCATGAGCGGCCTGCTCGGCTACGGCGCGGCGTACGAGGCCACCAACGAATGCGATCTGCTGATCCTGCTGGGCACCGACTTCCCGTACAACGCCTTCCTCCCCGACGACGTCCGCACCGTTCAGGTCGACGTCCGCCCCGAGCACCTGGGCCGCCGCTCCAAGCTCGACCTGGCCGTGTGGGGCGACGTACGCGAGACGCTGCGCTGTCTGACCCCGAAGGTGCGCCCCAAGACCGACCGCCGGTTCCTGGACCGGATGCTGAAGAAGCACGCGGAGGCGCTGGAGGGCGTGGTCAAGGCGTACACCCGCAAGGTGGAGAAGCACGTTCCGATCCACCCGGAGTACGTGGCCTCGGTCCTGGACGAGGAGGCCGCCGACGACGCCGTGTTCACCGTCGACACCGGCATGTGCAACGTATGGGCGGCCCGCTATCTGACCCCCAACGGCCGCCGCCGGGTGATCGGTTCGTTCACCCACGGCTCGATGGCCAACGCCCTGCCGCAGGCGATCGGTGCCCAGTTCCTCGACCGCCGCCGCCAGGTCGTCTCGATGTCCGGCGACGGCGGGTTCACGATGCTGATGGGCGACTTCCTCACCCTCGTCCAGTACGACCTGCCGGTGAAGATCATCCTCTTCAACAACTCCTCCCTGGGCATGGTCGAGCTGGAGATGCTGGTCTCGGGCCTGCCCGCCTACGGCACCGGCAACCACAACCCGAACTTCGCCCAACTCGCCCGCGCCGCCGGGGCCTACGGCGAACGCGTCGAGAAGCCCAAGCACCTGCGGGCCGCGCTGCGCGGCGCCCTGCACCACAAGGGCCCCGCGCTGGTCGACATCGTGACCGACCCCAACGCCCTGTCCATCCCGCCGAGGATCAGGGCCGAGATGGTGACGGGCTTCGCGCTGTCGGCGAGCAAGATGGTGCTGGACGGGGGCGTGGGCCGGATGGTCCAGATGGCCCGCTCCAACCTCCGCAACGTGCCTCGCCCTTGACCGAATCAGCCGGACTTCTGCCAGGCGCAGCTACCGAGCGTGGCGCGACCCTTCTCCACCAGCGGATCGGCGACCTCGGCCGGCGGCATCGCGCTGTGGCCCCGGTAGCAGACGACGGTGCGGTCCGGGTACCCGGCCAGGTCGACCATGATCTGGTCCCAGTGCCGGTACTGCACGTCATGCCCCGAATCGGCATAGCTGCGCACGGCCGGATCGCCGGGAAGATGCTCCTTCCAGGTCCCGACCGTGCTGGGCGGCACGGTCGTGTCCTTCTTCCCGCTGTAGACGATGACGGGCGCCTTCAGCTTCGACAGATCCGGTCCGGGCCGCTCGCAGTACAGCTTCTGCTCGTGCACCTGTGGCCCGGGGTCGGCCTTCTGCCCGCGCTGGTTGTAGGTGCGGGCGCCGTCCTCGTACGCGGTGTCGGCGAACCCGGGCACCCGCTTGGTCGGACTGTCCTCCGGAAACGCCCACCAGATACGCGGATCGGCGATCTGCTTCTCCAGCGACCTGCCCAGCTCCTCGTCGGACATCGAGCAGTACGACGGCGTGGCCCCGTACGGTGGCAACGCGGCGGCCAGATGCAACGACTGAACGCGGTCCGGCGCCAGGGAAGCCAGCTCGGCGGCGTAGGGCCCGCCACCCGAAATGGCGATCACGCCGACCTTGCGTACTCCGATGCGGTCCAGCACCTGCAGCGCGTCCTTCACGAAGTCGGCCTTGCCCAGGCCCTTGTCGAACTCCGTGTCCCCGAAGCCGTTGCGCTCGACCGATATCAGCCGCAGTCCCAGGGACTCCCGCGTGCTGCGCAGAAAGTCCGTCATGTGCGCCGCCCGCGCGCTGGTCCCCGTGCCCCCGATGGAGAGCACCGGCTTCCCGTCCCGAGGCCCCTCGTCGATGTAGTGCGCGGTGCGCCCCGAACCCAGCTTCATCGCCCGCACCTCGGGCCCGAGCGAGTCGAACTCGTCCTGAATGCGGACCCGATGAACGTCCGTGGCGCGGGGCTCACGCGGCGACGTGGCGGCGGCGCTGCCACTCACGGCCCCGGAGCCGGTGAGCAGGAGGGCCGCGGCGGCGGTGGCGGCGATACCGGTGACGAGCGGTCTGGGCACGTGTTTCTCCTGGTCGTATGCGGTTGGATGATCGCCCGCTTACCCTTTCCTGATCGAAAAGACTCCTCACGCCGTACGTCAGGAGACGGGCGCGCCTCCCTTGTCGTGAACGGAGAGGTGCTCGAAGGTCTCTCCGGTGGCGGTGATGGTCCGGGTCACGTCACGGCCGCCGTAGACCCAGTAGATGCGCATGACGCCGTCGCCGCGGTTGAGGAAGCGGTGCGGGACGCCGGCCGGGACCCAGGTGGCGTCCCCGGCCGCCAGGTCGAAGGTCTCGCCGTCGATCTCGGCGGTGGCCTCCCCCTCCAGGACGAGCACCGACTCCTCGACGTCATGGCTGTGCAGTGGCAGTCCGTTTCCGGGCTGGAAGACGGTCTGGCCGGTGGTGATGGAGGCGGTCTGCGAATTCCACTTCCCCACGTAGGGGAGGGTGGCGACGCCTCCGCCGCGGTCGAAGCGCTCGACCTCGCCGGAGTGGATCAGGAGGGAGGGCGCGGTGGGGTGGTTGCACACGGGCAGTTGGCTCCGTTCTGGGGGTTCCCGGGGTTCAGGAGTGGTGGATCAGGCGGCGGGAGAGGGTGTTGACCTGGCTGCCCGGGACCACGTACGCCGCCGCGGCCTCGCGCCAGACCGCGAAGTGCGGGGCGGCGCGGTGGGCCTCGACGGCGGCCTCGTCCTCGTACAGCTCGTGGAAGATGAAGTGGTGGTCGTCGGAGAGGTCGCAGACGACGTCGAAGGACAGGCAGCCGGGTTCGTCGGTGAAGGACCGCTCGGCCTGCGCTTCGATCGCGGCGAGGAAGTCGTCGCGGCAGCCGGGCCGGACGTGGAGGGAGACGGTCAGGGCGATCATGCGGAAAGCTCCTCACAGTTGGCGTGCGGGTGCGGTACGCCGGTCCGGTCGGCAATGCGGACGAGGGACTGCCAGGTGTCGTCGGCGACCGTGATGCCCTCGGTCCTCAGGCGCTCGGCGGTACGGGCCTCCGGCTCCCCGGGCACGAAGATCTCCTCCGTGCCCGGGGCGGTGGGGGTCGCCTTGGTCTCCTCGATCAGCCGTTCGATGTGCCGCTCGAACTCCTCCGGCGCGGTCATCGACCGGATGTCGATGCAGACCAGCAGGTGGCCGGCGCCGCTGCGGCCCTGCGGGTCGTACGGGCCCACCACCGCGCTTCCCGACGCGCTGCCGGTCAGCACCCCGGCCAGGACGTCGAACATGAACGAGATCGCATAGCCCTTGTGCCCTGCCATCGGCAGGATCAGCCCCTCGACCGCCTGCCGGGGATCGGTGGTCGGCACGCCGTCGGCGTCGGCCGCCCAGCCCTCGGGTATGGGTTCGCCGCGCTCCTTGGCGTGGTAGATCTTGCCGCGCGCGACGGCGGTGTTGGCGATGTCCATCACCACGGTCCCGTAGCGGCCGCCGGGCGCGGCGATCGACCAGGGGTTGGTGCCGACCCGTTTCTCGCGGCCGCCCCAGGGGGCCATGGCGGGGCTCGCGTTGGTGGCGAGCAGCGCCACGCAGCCCTGTGCGGCCGCCTGGCGGGTGAAGTACGCGGCGGTGCCGAAGTGGCCCGAGTTCCGCACGGCCACGGCGCTGACTCCGAGCCGCCGGGCGCGCTCGACACCCAGGGCGGTGGCCCGGTGGGTGAGCACCTGCCCCAGGCCGTGATGGCCGTCGATCACCAGTACCGCGCCGTTGTCGACGACGGTCTCCGGCCGCGCGACCGCGGCAGTCGCTCCGCTGTCGAGGCGCTTCAGGTACCAGGGCAGGCGCAGCATCCCGTGGGAGGGATGACCCCACAGCTCCGCGGTCACCAGCGTGTCCGCGAGCAGCCGGGCGTCTCCGGGCGGCACTCCGAGGGCTTCGGTCGCCGCGGCGGCGAACCGGTGCAGTTCGGCGGCGCCGACGATGTGCGACATGCGTTCGTCCTCACCCCCAGACTGTATCCAGACCTGTATACAGCACTGCGCAGGGGAAAACCATGCCCCCGAGGGCACGGAACGTCAGCGGGCGGCGTCCAGCCGGACCTCCACGCCCGTGGGAAGGCCCTCGCCGGTCAGGCTCTCGATGAGGGCCTGGAGGGTCTGGGTGAGGTGATGGCGGCAGGCCGCCTCGGCGGCCTCGGTGTCCCCGTGCGTGACCGCCTTCAGCAGCGCGCGGTGCTCCTCCAGCGACGTCAGCATGCGCCGTGGGCCGCTGTGCGAGACATGCCGCAGGCGCACCGTCTGACTGCGCAGGTCGCGGATGGTGCGGGCGAGATACGGATTGCGGCACGCGGCGATGACCGCCTGGTCGAAGTCCTCGGCGATCGCGTAGAAGTCGCGATAGCCGCGCACCTGCCCGGCGGCGTCCAGCGCGCGGAAGAACTCCTCGAACTCCTCCAGGCGCTCCAGCAGTTGACGGAACGGCGTCAGTACACGCTCGTCGGCCGCCCCCGAGGCCGCGGCCAGGGCGGCCGCCCGGGGCTCCAGCAACATCCGGATCTCGAACAGCGCGCGCACGCCGCCCAGCGAGATGGCGGCCACCCGCGCCACCTCGCCCGGCACGAAGTCGACCAGCCCCTCACCCGCGAGCCGGCGGATGGCCTCCCGCACGGGCGTACGGGAGGCGCCCAGCTCCTCGCCGAGCCGGACCTCGCTCAGCTTCGCCCCGGGCCGCAGCCGCAGGGTCTCGATGTCCCCCTTCAGCCGCTCGTAGACCGCTTCGCTCTTGCCCGTCGCCCGAGCCATGGTTCTCCTCGCCGTCGCCCCGCACCCCTACCTGTATACAGGCTAGCCGTCGGTGCCGGGCGCCCGGGCGCTCTCCCGCCTACGCGGGCACCGGCCGCAGCCGCAGGGTGACGATCTGGTGCGGCCGCAGGGCCAGGCTCAGCCCGGCCGGGCCGGTGGCGGCCGGGTGCAGCGGGCGCTCCAGCAGATCGGTGACGTCCGCCGAGAGCACCGGGAACCCGGCGATGAGCGTGCCCGCCGCCCGGCCGCCGTGCGACTCGTACAGCCGCACCACCACATCCCCGCTGCGGTCCTCGGCGAGCTTGACCGACTCCACCGTGATCGCCGGGTTGTCCACGGAGAGCAGCGGCGCGGGCCCGGCCGGGCCCGTGGGCAGGGTGCGCAGCGGCAGGTTCAGGGCGAGGCCGCCTTCGACCGCGTCGCCGACGCTCGCGCCCGGCAGCAGCGCGTAGCGGAAGCGGTGGGTGCCGAGGTCCGTCTCGGGGTCGGGGCTGTGCGGGGCGCGCAGCAGCGTCAGCCGGACCGTCGTGCCCAGCACCTCGCCGTCGTCGCTCTCGTGCGCCGTACGGGTCACGTCGTGGCCGTACGTCGAGTCGTTGAGCAGCGCCGCCCCGTACCCCGGCTCGGCGACCCGCAGCCAGCGGTGGGCGCAGATCTCGAAACGGGCCGCGTCCCAGCCGGTGTTGGTGTGCGTGGGGCGCTCCACATGCCCGAACTGGATCTCCGCCGTGGACTCCCGGGCGTGGATGTCCAGCGGGAACGCCGCCTTGAGGACCTTCTCCGACTCGTGCCAGTCCACCTCGGCCGCGATGTCGAGGCGTCCGCTGCCCGCAGCCAGGGTCAGTTCCTCGACGACGCGCGAGGCGCCGAAGACACGGACGACGCGGACGGTCGCGCGCAGCGGACCGGACTCGGTCAGTTCGACGGACTCGGCGGCGGTGAGGTCGGTGTGGCTGCGGCGGTAGTGGCGGTCGATGTCCCAGGCGTCCCAGTGGTTGGGGTGGTCGGGGTGGAGCTGGAGGAGGTTGCCGCGCGCGCCGGGGGCCAGCACCTCGCGGCCCGCCGTCAGGTCGAGGACGGAGGTGAGCAGCCCGTCGCCGTCGATGGTGACCCGCAGCAGATCGTTGTCCAGGACGATGGCGTGGCCGTCGCTCAGCGAGGTCACCGGCGGCGCGCCCCACGTCGTACCGGCGAGGGCCGCCGTGCCCAGCGCGCCCACCCGCACCCCGGCGGCCGCGCGCCCGTCGCCCAGCGGCTGCACCGGGGCGTCGGTGGGCAGGGCCGCCGCCGTCGCGGCGTCCAGGACGGCGACCTCCTCGCGCTCGTACGGCGCGGCGTTGAGCACCACGGGGGAGTCGGGCCCGCCGGGACCCGCGGTGCTCAGGGCGCCCACCGCGTCCGCGACGATCCCCTCCAGCTCGGTGCGCACCCGCGCGTACGTCTCGCGCGCCTCGCGGTGCACCCAGGCGATCGAGGAGCCGGGGAGGATGTCGTGGAACTGGTGCAGCAGCACCGTCTTCCAGATCCGGTCCAGGTCGTCGTACGGATAGGCATACCCGGGCGCGTGGAGCGCGGCGGCCGTGGCCCACAACTCCGCCTCCCGCAGCAGGTGTTCGCTGCGCCGGTTGCCCTGCTTGGTCGCCGCCTGGGTGGTGTACGTGGCCCGGTGCAGCTCCAGGTACAGCTCGCCCGACCACACCGGCGCCTTCGCCCCGTACTCCCGCTCCGCCTCGGCGAAGAACACCGACGGCTTGTGGATCTCGACCCGCGGCGAGCCCTCCAGGGAGCCCAGCCGGCGCGCCTTCTCCAGCATCTCGCGGGTGGGGCCGCCCCCGCCGTCGCCCCAGCCGAAGGGGACGAGGGAGCGGGTGGCGAGGCCCTTGTCGGCGAAATTCTTCTCGGCGTGGGCGAGTTCGGCCGCGCTGAACTGGGCGTTGTAGGTGTCCACCGGCGGGAAGTGGGTGAAGACGCGGGTGCCGTCGATGCCCTCCCACCAGAAGGTGTGGTGCGGCATCTTGTTGGACTGGTTCCACGACAGCTTCTGGGTGAGGAACCACCTCACCCCCGCCAGCTTGGCCAGCTGCGGGAACGCCGCGGTGTAGCCGAAGGAGTCCGGCAGCCAGATCTCCTCCGTATCCACCCCCAGCTCCTCCAGGAAGAACCGCTTGCCGTGCACGATCTGGCGGGCCAGGGCCTCGCCGCCGGGCATGTTGGCGTCCGACTCGACCCACATCGAGCCGACCGGCGCCCAGGTGCCGTCCGCGACCGCCTTCTTGATGCGCTCCCAGATGTGCGGCTGGTGCTCCTTGACCCACGCGTACTGCTGCGCCTGGGAGCACGCGAACACCAGCTCCGGGTAGTCGTCCGCGAGCGCGGTGACGTTGGCGAACGTACGGGACGCCTTGCGCACGGTCTCGCGCAGCGGCCACAGCCACGCCGAGTCGATGTGGGCGTGCCCGGCCGCCGAGACGCGGTGCGCGCTGGCGTGCGCGGGGCTCCCCAGGACCTCGGTCAGCTCGGCGCGCGCGGCGGCCGCGGTGGCGGGCACGTCGTGCAGGTCGAGCGCGTCGAGCGCGTTCTCCAGGGCGCGCAGGATCTCGTGGCGGCGCGGCCGGTCCGCGGGCAGCTCGCGCATCAGCTCGGACAGCACCTCGATGTCCAGGACCAGATGCCACACGTCCTCGTCGAGGACGGCCACATCGGCGGAGGCGAAGCGGTAGAGCGGCCGGTCCCCGGCGGTGAGGACGTCGCCGAGCGGGGTGGGGGCGAAGCCGTCGCGCAGCACGGACGGATTGGCGGCCGCCTCCAGCAGCAGCCGTACGGGCTCGCCGCCGGCGGCGGGGGAGGCGAGGGGGATGTGGCGGTTACGGGGGTGGATGCCCTTCAGCGGTACGCCGTGCGCGTCGTACACCAGCCCCTCGGCCTGGAAGCCCGGACCGTCGTCGGTGAAGCCGGGGTCGACGACCACCTCGACCCGCCGCCCCGCCCACTCCGCCGGCACCGCGCCCTCCAGCCGGAACCACCAGGTCGACCACGGCTCGCCCCACTCCGTACCGGCCGTGAACGGCTCGTACGTCCCGGCGAGCGCGTCGGCGACCGGGACCGGCTCGCCAGGGGCGCGCCAGGCGTAGAGGGAGAGCGGGACGCGCGCCGGGTACTGGGCGGGCCGGATGAACTGGTGCAGCGCCCGCTCCAGGCGCCCCTCCACCAACAGTCGGTCGTCGTGCATCAACGGCTCCTCGGGGCTCGGCGCTCAGCGGATCACCCCTGATGCTTTCCCCCGGTGTGTGGCACGGCAACAGGCGGGAATGCATTCCGTGAGCATGTTCGACCGTATGCGACGCGGCCGCGCCGGAGCGGCCGGGGCGGGGGAGGATGAAGCGTCGGCCTGTACGGCGGGGCCGGATGACCAACCGGCCGGACTCTGGGGCGGTGGCCATCGAAGGGGAGCGGGGCCGGGCCCTCGGCAAGCGACTGAGGCATGACGACTACGCGGCCGTGGCGGACGTCCGCGCCGAGCTGCGCGAGATGCTGCGGCACTGGGGCGAGCCCGGCCGGGCCGATCTCGCGGAGCTGCTGACGAGCGAGCTGGTGACGAACGCGCTGGTGCACACCGACCGGGGTGCGTACGTCAGGGCCACGCTGAGCGGCGGGGCCGACGGGCCGGTGGCGGGCCGATTACGGGTCGAGGTGCGGGACTTCGTGTCCCGTCACCCGAAGCTGCGCGGACACCCCCCGGAGGACAGCGCCTCCGGGAGGGGCCTGCTGCTGGTGCACACGCTCGCGGACGCGTGGGGCGTACGGGCCCACGGCGTGGGCAAGGCGGTCTGGTTCGAGCTGGACGCGGACGGCGGCTGAGCGCCACCGGCCATCTGCCCTGGGGTGGGGTTCAGCCGAACTGCCGCTCGATCTCCGCGAGCTTCTCCTCCAGGGAGTCCAGCCGGGGGATGGTCAGGGTGTCGTCCTCGGCGGTGAGGTCGACGGTCCGCGCCGTGTCCTTGACGTCCTTGTCGTCCTTGTCGCCCTTGCCGTCCTTGTCCTTCGCCTCGTCCTGGTCGGCTTCGGTGGCGCCGGCGTCACCGAAGCCGAAGCTGAAATCCAGGTCACGGCTCCAGTCCCGGCCGCGGTCGTCGCGACGGTCGTCGCGCTGACCGGACTCAGCCGCGTCCGCGGACTGCAAGGCGGGCCGAGCTGAGGGCGCGGACAGCTCGGCCGCCTCGGCTTTTCCCAGCGCGTTCTCCTCATGGGAAGACTCCGCGGTGAGCTGCGGCGGCTGCGCCGCCGGGGCGATGTCCACCTGGCGGCCACCGCCCCGGCCCCATGCCCGGTGCTGCCGGTTGAGGGCCCGGATCCTGGCCTTGTCCAGCTTCTCCTGGTCCCGGCGGCGGTTGCGCGTCTGCTCCTTCTCGCGCCGGTCCTCGCGGACCTCCTCGACCGCCTCGTCCAGCGTCCGCACGTTCTCCAGCAGCATCAGCGACCACGCGCCGAAGGTCTCGCGGGGGGCGCGCAGCCAGCGGACGATACGGATCTGCGGCAGCGGGCGGGGCACCAGACCCTGCTCGCGCAGCGCCGCCCGGCGGGTCTGCTTGAGCGCCCGGTCGAAGAGGACCGCGGCCGACAGCGACATGCCCGCGAAGAACTGCGGCGCACCGTCGTGGCCCATGCCGCGCGGCGCGTGCACCCAGTTGAACCAGGCGGAGGCGCCCGCGAACAGCCACACCAGCAGCCGCGAGCCGAGCGCCGCGTCACCGTGGCTGGCCTCGCGCACCGCCAGCACCGAGCAGAACATCGCGGCGCCGTCCAGCCCGAACGGCACCAGGTACTCCCAGCCGCCCGAGAGGTTCAGGTTCTGCTGCCCGAAGCCCACGAGGCCGTGGAAGGAGAGCGCGGCCGCGACCGCGGCACAGCAGAACAGCAGGACGTACGAGGCCGTCGCGTAGACGGTCTCCTTGCGCCGCCTGCGCTCCTCGCTGCGCTCCCAGGAGTCGGCGATGCCGTTCTCCTCCTTCTTCCCGTAACGGCCGCGCGCGAGGACAACTCCCGCCCCCACGACTCCGACGAGCGCTATGACGACTGGCAGGGCCCAGCCCAGCGATATGTCGGTCAGTCTCATCCGGTGCCCCTTGCCTCGCTTCCGTGAAGTTCTGGCCGCAGTGCGGCCCTACTCGCGCGACATCCTGGCGGAATCCTGCCGGGCCTCAAGCGGTTTCTGGACAAGAGGCCGCCAAGTGGGCGGGGGGACACGCGGATAGGTGCGATACGGTTCGAACGCTCGCTCGTTGCAAGCGGCTTGATTCTATTCACGTAACCCGATCGTGGGTAAATCCGACCCATCGGCTTGCCGTCGGCCGTCCGAACCCCTTGGTGATCTTTTCTCGCCCCTGTCCGCCTATGAGCGCTTCGGGAGCGCCGCGGGAGCGTCCCATCCGTGGCCGAAAACGATCGCTCCCGGTGTCCGGTCCGGCCGATCACGTGGAGCGGCGCGGGCCGGGAAATGTGGTCAGGGTCATGTCCAGTCCGCCGGGCTCGGAGCGACCGGTGTGCGCGTGGGCTTTGTCCTCGGGCGGCATCCGCATATCGTTCGATGGGATGTCAGGAGGACCCCAGTGGAGCAGGCCGAAGCCGAGGCGGCAATGGAGTCGCGGGACCCCTCCGGCGTGCCCGCGGCACGCAGGTCCCCGCGCCGCCACTCCGTGCGCGGGCAGATCCTGGACGCCCTGCGGGACGCGCTGGTCGGGGGCGATCTGACCCCGGGCGAGGTGTACTCCGCCCCGGCCCTCGCCGACCGCTTCGGCGTCTCGCCCACCCCCGTGCGTGAGGCGATGCAGCAGCTCGCGGGCGAGGGGGCCGTCGAGGTCGTGCCGAACCGGGGCTTCCGGGTGGCCCGGCGCAGCGCGCGCGAGCTGGCCGAGCTGGCCGAGGTCCGCGCCCTGCTGGAGGTGCCCGTGATGCTCAGCCTGGCCCGGGCGATCGCGCCCGAGCGCTGGGTACGGCTGCGGCCGTTCGCGGAGGCGACGGCGGCGGCCGCCGCGAAGGGCGACCGCGCCGCCTACCTGGAGTCGGACCGCACGTTCCACCAGTCGGTGCTGAGCCTGGCCGGGAACCAGCAGCTGGTCGTCGTCGCCGACGAGCTGCACCGCCGCGCCCAGTGGCCGCTGGCCTGCGGCCGCGCCGTCCGCACCGCCGACCTGGTCGCCGACGCCGCCGAACACATGGCGCTCCTGGACGCGCTCGCCGCCCGCGACCTGGACGTGGTGGAATCCCTGGTCCGCGAGCACTTCACGTCCGGCGCCTGAGCCGTTTCCCACCCCGGGGTTCCGCCCCGGGCCCCGGGCGGCGGCTCCGCCCCCACACCCCCGCTCCTCACACTCCCCCAGCGGTAGCTGGGGGAGGGACGGGTGGGCACAACCCGGCCACCGGGCCGCACCCGGCGGCGAAACCCCAGGGGCACAACCGCCCAGGCGGCACCGGGGCGCCGTCACGCTAACTGCTCGGCCAGCCAGACCGGCACGCCACCCAGCAGCCGCACCAACCGCAGCGCCTCGGCGCGCAGCCGGTGCGCCTCCGGCTCCTCCTCGACGTCCGCCAGGGAGGCAAGCGCGGGGGCGATGCCGACCAGGTAGCCCAGCTCCTCGCGGATCCGCAGCGACTCGGCGAAGCCGCGGCGGGCCTCGGCGAGATCGCCCTCCTCCTCGGCCATCCCGGCCAGATGGCGCCAGGTGAACGAGCGCAGCAGCGTGTCGCCGTGCGCGGCGGCGCCCGCGTGCGCGCGCTGGTAGGCGGCCTGGGCACCGGTGGGGTTGTGGGCGAGGTGCTGCGAGATCAGCCCGCGGCGGAAGTCCAGCAGCGGGCGGGTCGCCGAGCCGGGCCCGAGCAGCGCGGCGGCCCGGCCGAGGGCGGTACGCGCCTCGTCGGCGCGGTCCCGGTTCCCGAGCAGGGTGGAGGCGTACGCCAGATAGCCGCGCTCGCACGCGATGGCGCCCCGCTCGTCGTCGGTGAGCGCCAGGGCCTCCGCCGCGCGCAGCGCGTCCTCGGCCGCGTCCCAGCCCCGGGAGGTGTACATGCACCGCTCGATCAGGATGGCGCTGCGCTTGAGGGCCACGGCCGCGTCGGCCGCGGCGTGCGGGGCGAGCAGCTCGGCGGCGTCCTTCCAGCACGCGCGGGAGCGCAGCCGCCACACCGCCGTGTCGAGCGGGTCGTCCGCCCGCCCGGTCCCCGGGTCGGGGCCGAAGTTCGACGATCCAGGTGGTGACATGGCGGTGTCCGCCACATTGCCCTCCCCAAGCGCGCCATCGAGCCGGAAGCCGTTGCCGAATCTCAACATGGAAGCGCGGGCCCGGCCAAGAGGTTGGTGTGAATCAATTCACAAACCACCGGGGAGAGTGGTGGTGGTCCAGGGGGCCCGGGGCGCGCGTACGGGCGCGTCAGCTCATCCGCAGCGCGAGGAAGAAGTCCAGCTTGTCCTCCAGCCGGGCCAGGTCGCGCCCGGTCAGCTGCTCGATCCGGCCCACCCGGTAGCGCAGCGTGTTGACGTGCAGATGCAGCCGCGCCGCGCACCGCGTCCAGGAGCCGTCGCACTCCAGGAACGCCTCCAGGGTCGCGATCAGCTCGGCCCGGTGGCGGCGGTCGTACGCGCGCAGCGGGTCCAGCAGCCGGGCGGTGAAGGCGCGGCGTACGTCGTCCGGGACGAAGGGGAGCAGCAGGACGTGCGAGGCCAGCTCCTGGTGCCCGGCCGCGCTGACCCGGCCCGGCCGCGCGGCGGCCACCCGGCGGGCGTGCCGGGCCTCCTCCAGCGCGCCGCGCAGCGCCTCGGCGGAGTGCACGGGGGCGCTGACGCCCAGGGTCAGCCGGGCGTCGTCGCCCAGCCCGCGCGCGAGCGGTTCGCCGACGGCGGCGAGCAGCGCGTCCGCGTGCAGCCCCGCCTCCTGGTCCGCCGCCTCCGCCTTCGCCTCCCCGGACGTGGCGTCGGCGTCGGCGGGCGCGGGCAGCGGGAGGAGCGCCACCGCCTCGTCCCCGGTGTGCGCCACCGCGATCCGGCCCGAGGGCCCGGCCCCGGCCGACCGCGGGTCCACCAGGATCTCTTCCAGCAGCGCCTGGGCGGCCGGGCCGCCGCCCGGCTCCCCGCCCTCGCCGTCAGCCGCTTCCTCCAGCCGTGCCACCACGACCTGCCAGTGCGGCGCCTCCCCGCCGCCGAGCCCCGGCAGCAGCGCCGGCGCCGCCACCCGCAGCCGGGCCGCGACCTCGGCGGACGGCGCGCCCGTCTGCACCAGCTCCAGCACCTCCTGGGCGAGCTGCCGCCGCACCGTACCGGCCTCGTCCCGCCGGTCGCGCTCGACCGCGATCAGCTGGGTGACCCCGTACAGCAGGTCCAGCCGCTCGTCCGGCCAGTCCCCGGCGTCGGCGGCGACCGCCAGCAGCCAGTCGGCGGGCGCGGCCGCGTGCGGGGCGCCGGTGCCGCCGCCGCTCGTACCGCCGCGGATGGGGAAGAGGGAATACGTCACGCCGTTCGCGGCGGTCAGCCGGTGCGGGCCGCGGCGCCCGGCGCGCTGGGCGGCCAGGTGCTCACCGGCCAGCCGGGTGCGGACCGGCTGCGGCAGCTCCGCGGCCCCGGGGCCGGTCGGCCCCGCGATCGGGCGGCCGGTGGGGGAGAGCACCCAGGCGGCCAGATCGAGGTCCGAGCCGAGCAGGTCGAGCACCACCTCGGGGCCGCCGCCCGCGGCCCCCGGGGTCATCAGCCGCCGGTGCCGGTCCACCACGGCGGCCAGATCCCCGGCCCGCTCGCCGGAGACCTGGCGTACGACGTGCTCGGTGATCGACGCGAACGCCACGTCCTCGACCACGGAGAACAGCGGCAGCCGGTGCCGCGCGCAGGCCAGCACCAGATCCTCCGGTACGGGGCCCAGCTCCGCCTCGCCCGCCGCGAGCCCGGCCACCCCGGCGGCGGCCAGGATCGCGACGAACCGCTCGGAGTCGTCCGGCGACCGGCGCCACGCCAGCCCCGTCAGGACCAGTTCGCCGCCCGACAGATAGCGGCTCGGATCGCGCAGATCGGTGGTCATCACTCCGCGTACGGTGCGGTCCAGCTCGTCCTCGCCGCCGAGCAGGCGCAGGCCGAGGGCGTCGGTTTCCAGCAGTGCGCGCAGCCGCATGGGGTGCCAGCCGATCTTGTCTTTGTCGCCGGTCGAATACCGCGAGGTTTCAGCTCCCCGTCGTTCGTTCGAATCTACAAGACCGGCCCGCTGGCCAGCCAATTGCTTCATGCCTTCGGTGACTGCCCCGGCGCCCGCGGCGGAGGTCTACTGGATGGGGACCCCGCGAGCATGAGTTCCTGATCGAGGACTGGTGAGAAGGCCCATGGACTTCCTGCGCCCCGCCGACTGGCCGGAGGCGCTCGCCGCGAAGGCCGAGCACCCCGACGCCGTGCCCCTCGCGGGCGGCACCGATGTGATGGTCGAGATCAACTTTGATCACCGGCGGCCCGAACGGCTGCTGGATCTGACCCGTATCGGCGAACTGGCCGAGTGGGAGACCGGTGAGCGGACGGTCCGGCTGGGCGCCGGCGTTCCGTACACCCGGATCATCGAGCGGCTGCGCCCCGAGCTGCCCGCCCTCGCGCTCGCCTCGCGCACCGTCGGCTCGCCGCAGATCCGCAACCGCGGCACCGTGGGCGGCAACCTCGGCGCGGCCTCGCCCGCCGGGGACGCGCATCCGGCGCTGCTGGCGGCCGGGGCCGAGGTGGAGGTGGCCTCGGTGCGCGGCACCCGGATGATCCCGGTCGAGGAGTTCTACACCGGGGTGAAGCGCAACGCGCTGGCGCCGGACGAGCTGATCAGGGCCGTCCACATCGAGAAGGCCGACGGGCCGCAGCAGTTCTCCAAGGTCGGCACCCGCAACGCCATGGTCATCGCGGTGTGCGCCTTCGCCCTCGCGCTCCATCCGCGCACCCGCACCGTACGGACGGGCATCGGCTCCGCCGCGCCCACGCCGGTCCGGGCCCGGGCGGCGGAGGACTTCCTGAACGCGGCGCTCGCGGACGGGGCCTTCTGGGACAGCGGCGAAGCGATTCCACCCGCGGTCGCCCGGGAGTTCGCCCAGCTGTGCACGGGCGCGTGCGACCCCATCGACGACGTACGAGGCAGCGCCGCCTACCGCCGCCATGCGGTGACGGTCATGGCGCGCCGCACACTCGGCTGGACCTGGCAGGCGTACCGCGAGGGCGAAGGGAGGGCGGCGGCATGCGCGTGAACATGACCGTCAACGGCCGGCCGCAGCAGGCCGACGACGTGTGGGAGGGCGAGTCCCTGCTGTACGTGCTGCGCGAGCGACTGGGCCTGCCCGGCTCGAAGAACGCCTGTGAGCAGGGCGAATGCGGTTCGTGCACGGTCCGCCTCGACGGCGTGCCGGTGTGCGCGTGCCTGGTGGCCGCCGGGCAGGCCGAGGGGCGCGAGGTGGTGACCGTCGAAGGGCTCCCCCGGTACGCGGAGCGTCGCGCGGCGGAAAGCCGCGCGACGGGCGAGCCGGGCGCGGTCGGGCCGGGCGCGGGGGAGGCCCCGCCGGCCCCTGTCCAGCAGGCGTTCATCGACGCGGGCGCCGTGCAGTGCGGCTTCTGCACCCCGGGGCTGCTGGTCGCCGCCGACGAGCTGCTGGAACGGCACCCCGACCCGTCCGACGCCGACATCCGCGAGGCGCTCTCCGGCAATCTGTGCCGCTGCACCGGCTACGAGAAGATCCTCGACGCGGTGCGCCTGGCCGCCGCCCGCACTTCCGCCCCGGCCGCCGGGGAGGCGAGCTGATCATGGGACCCGACCGCGCCCCCACCAGGATCACCCAGGCCCATCTGACCGAGGGCCGGGGCAAGGGCCACATCGGCGAATCCACCCTGCGCCCCGACGGCATGCTCAAGGTGACCGGGGAGTTCGCGTACTCCTCCGACCTGTGGCACGAGGACATGCTGTGGGGCTTCACCCTGCGCAGCCCCCACGCCCACGCCGAGATCCGGTCCATCGACATCAGCGGGGCGCTGACCCTGCCCGGCGTCCATGCCGTCATGACGCACGACGACCTCCCGGCCGCCACCCACTACGGCCTGGAGATCCACGATCAGCCCGTCCTCGCCAAGGACCGGGTCCGCTACCACGGCGAGGCCGTCGCCATCGTCGCCGCCGACCACCCCGAGACCGCGCGCCGCGCCGCCGCCAGGATCAAGGTCGAGTACGCCGAGCTGCCGCTCGTGGTGGACGAGGCCACCGCCACCGCGCCCGGCGCGCCGCTGCTCCACCCCGACCGCGCCGACCACCACGCCGCCCACGCCCCGCACCCCAACGTCGTCCACCGCCAGCCCGTGCGGCGCGGCGACGTCGCCGCCGCGAAGGCCCGCGCCGATGTCGTCGTACGCCGGGACTACGAGGTCGGCATGCAGGACCAGGCCTTCCTGGGCCCGGAATCCGGGCTCGCGGTGCCCGCCGAGGACGGCGGCATCGACCTCTACATCGCCACCCAGTGGCTGCACGTGGACCGCGACCAGCTCGCCCCGGTGCTGGGCCTGCCGCCCGACAAGGTGCGGCTGACGCTGTCGGGCGTCGGCGGGGCCTTCGGCGCCCGCGAGGACCTGTCCATGCAGGCGCACGCCAGCCTGCTGGCGCTGCGTACCGGCAAGCCCGTGAAGATCGTCTACAACCGGTACGAGTCGTTTTTCGGCCACGTCCACCGGCACCCCGCCAAGCTCACCTACGAGCACGGCGCCACCCGCGACGGTCGGCTGCTCTACGTCCGGTGCCGCATCGTGCTGGACGGCGGAGCGTACGCCTCCTCCTCCCCGGCGGTCGTCGGCAACGCCGCTTCCCTGGCGATCGGCCCGTACGTCGTGGACCACGTGGACGTCGAGGCGCTCGCCCTCTACTCCAACAATCCGCCCTGCGGCGCGATGCGCGGCTTCGGCGCGGTGCAGGCGTGCTTCGCGTACGAGGCCCAGATGGACGCCGTGGCCCACGAACTCGGCCTGCACCCCGTCGAGTTCCGGCAGCGCAACGCCATGGCGCAGGGCGCCGTCATGCCCACCGGCCAGATCGTGGACTCCCCGGCCCCGGTCGCCGAGATCCTGCGCCGGGTCCGGGACCTCCCCCTCCCGCCGGAGCGCGCCTGGCAGACGGCGGACGGGGAGGTCGACGTCCGCGCCCTGCCCGGCGGCCTGTCCAACACCACCCACGGCGAGAGCGTGGTGCGGGGCGTCGGCTACGCGGTCGGCATCAAGAACGTCGGCTTCTCCGAGGGCTTCGACGACTACTCCACCGCCCGGGTGCGGCTGGAGGTCATCGGCGGCGAGCCCGTCGCCCTGGTCCACACCGCGATGGCCGAGGTCGGCCAGGGCGGCGTCACCGTCCACGCCCAGATCGCCCGTACCGAACTCGGCGTCAGCCGGGTCACCATCCACCCCGCCGACACCCGGGTCGGCTCCGCCGGCTCCACCTCCGCCTCCCGCCAGACGTACATGACCGGCGGCGCCATCAAGCACACCTGCGAGGCGGTGCGGCAGGAGGTCTTCCGCCGCTGCGGTGCCGTTGGCGGTGACACGGAGCTGCGCCTGCTGGACGGCAAGGTGGTCACGGTCGCCGGGGAGGTCGTCGCCGATCTGACGGACATCCTCGGCGACGACGCGATCGACATCGAGAGGGAATTCCGGCACCGCCCCACCGAGCCCTTCGACCTCACGACCGGTCAGGGCTTCGGCCACGTCCAGTACTCCTTCTGCGCCCATCGCGCCGTGGTCGAGGTCGACACCGAACTCGGCCTGGTCAAGGTCATCGAGCTGGCGGCAGCCCAGGACGTCGGCAAGGCGCTCAACCCGCTCTCCGTCGTCGGCCAGATCCAGGGCGGCTCCACGCAGGGCCTCGGCCTCGCCGTGATGGAGGAGATCCTCGTCTCGGACGGCGCCCGCGTTCGCAACCCGTCCTTCACCGACTATCTGATCCCCACCATCCTCGACACCCCGACCATGCCGGTCGACATCCTCGAGCTGGCGGACCATCACGCCCCCTACGGGTTGCGTGGTGTCGGCGAGGCCCCGACCCTCTCCTCCACCCCGGCGGTCGTCGCGGCCATCCGCGCCGCGACGGGCCTCCGGCTGGGGCGGGTGCCGGTGCGGCCTGAGCATCTGACGGGCACATGACGCGCTCCCGCCCCGGGGGAGCTGTCGGGCAGATTGTCTGACGGAATGCCACGCCTGGGCGGGAATCCGGTTGCGCCAGTCGGCGGACGCTCGCGTTGCCGGGTCCCGGTTTCTGAGTGAGCCTCAGAAACCGACCTATGCGACCCGCCCCTTGGAGTGCGCCCGTGCGAACGAGACGAAAAACCCTCGCCGTGTCGGTGGCCGTTCTGGCCGCAACGTCCCTTCCCCTGCTGAGCGGTTCGACCGTGCAGGCGGCCGTGCAGGGGCGCGCCGCCGCGCCCTCGCGCGGCGTGCCCCTGTACGTCCCCCCGGCCGACCGCGCTTCATACCGCCAGGTGACCCAGCTCACCTGGCGGGGGGACTACCGCACGGCGGCCGGACTCCTCGCCATGGTGCGCACCCCGCAGGCGGTCTGGTACGGGGACGAGCCCCCGGCCAGGGTCGCCCGCCTGGTCCAGATGACCACGAGCGACGCCGCCCGGCACGACCAGCTGCCCGTGCTCGCCCTCTACAACGTTCCCGGCCGTGACTGCGGCAGCTACTCCGCCGGGGGAGCGCGGAACGCCGAGGAGTACAAGGAGTGGATCGACGCCGTGGCCCGGGGCATCGGTGACCGCGAGGCGATGATCGTCCTCGAACCCGACTCGCTGGCGCTGCTGCCGTCCGACTGCGGCGCGCAGGCGGGCGAGGACACCCCGGCGGTCCACCCGACCACCACCACCGCCGGTACGGGCGCGGCTGTGGACCCGGGCGCGGCCACGGAGACGGCCACGGGCACGGCCACGGTCGAGCTGACCCCCGCCCCCGCGCTCACCGAGCCCACCACCGACACCGCCCCCGGCCCTGAACCGCAACCCGGCACCGAGCCCGCCCCCGACGCGGCCGTCACCGCCGAGGCCCCCGCTCCGGAACCGGCCCCTCCGGCCGCGAGCCCCACCCCGTTCCTCCCCGCCGACCCCGCCGACCTCGACAAGGAGCCGGAGGCCGGCGAGCGGCCGGTCGCCGAGCCGAAGCCGGAGCCCGAGCCCGAGGTGGCGACGGAAGCGGAGACCGAGACCGGCGACGACGCGCTGACCGCCGCCCGCTTCACCGAGATCAAGTACGCGGTCGACACCCTCATGGCCCTCCCCGACACCAAGGTGTACCTCGACGCGGGCCACGCGGACTGGCACGACGTCAGCAGCATCGTGCCCCGTCTCGTCAAGGCCGGTATCGACGAGGCCACCGGCTTCGCCCTCAACGTCTCGCACTACCAGACGGACCGCGCCAGCGCCCTGTACGGACGGCTCGTCTCCGCCTGCCTGGCCTACGTCGCCGACGGCGGCGACCCGGAGTCCTGCGCCGAGCGGAGCTGGCCGCGGCCGCACATCCGGGCCTGGCTGCGCGCCCATGAGCCGCACGACCGGTCGGGGATGAAGCACTTCGTCACCGACACCAGCCGCAACGGGCGCGGCCCCTGGACGCCGCGCTACGGTCGCCACGCCGACCCCCAGCCCTGGTGCAACCCGCCCCGCCGCGGCCTCGGCGCCCGCCCCACCACCGCCACGGGCGATCCGCTGCACGACGCCGACCTGTGGGTGAAGACGCCCGGCCAGTCCGACGGCCGCTGCCTCCGCGGCACCTCCGGCCCCTCGGACCCGGTGCGCGGCACGGTGAACCCCGAGGCGGGCGAGTGGTTCCCCGACCAGGCCCTGGAACTCGTACGCTTCGCCCGCCCCTCGGTCACCCCCTGACACCGGCGACGTGACGCACGGGTGGGGCGGCGGCTCATCGCACACGAGCCGCCGCCGACCCGTCGTCAGCCCGCCGGGTTGTGCCTCACCAGGGCGTCGACCAGGCCCGATGTGGTGTGCGGGAAGTCCATCGGAACGATGCCGAGCCCGGTCCAGCCCTGGTTGCTCGCGCTCTCCAGCAGGGTCTTGACCTGCGGGTTGAGCCGGTCCGCGTTGCCCCGGGGCGGGAGGAGCGCGGCGGTGCTGACGTAGTTCATGTACAGCTTGCCGGGCTGCGCCACCGCCTTCCGGAACTGCGCCTCGATCTTGGGGTACTTGCCGAACGGCTCCGCCATATAGTCGTCCTGGATGTCGAACAGCTGTGGATCCGCGTACCGGACGCCCGGCATGTCGCCGGAGTCGCCGAGCAGCACCACCCGGCCGCGGGCCTGCCCCAGGGTCGGGAGGGTGGCGTCGAGGCGGAAGAGGGAGCGCCAGCCCTTGTCGTCGAGGTAGGTGTCGAAGATCCGACGGAACTCGGCCGCACTCTCCTCCGAGTACTCCTGCTTGACGCGCATCAGCACGGTCTCGGACGGATGCGCGGAGAGGAAGGCGCGGCAGGCGCCGAGCACATCGTCGAAGTTGAGGTGCTGGTAGAAGGCGCCGTGGTGGATCGGGAAGGCGTTCTCGAACGCGCGGCAGCGGATGTCCAGGAAGCGGATGCCGCTGTTCAGCTGGTCGGCGATGGTGGTGTTCTGGCACTCGGTCCACGGCCCGCCGTAACGAGCACCCGAGTCGTGCGTCCCGGGAAGCGTCAGCCGCTGCACGGGCGTGGCGTCGGCAATGCCGGACAGCCAGTCCGTGGCGGCCGGCGGCCGAGTCGGCGCCGCGACAGCGACGCCCCCTAACCCCGTGACCAACCCCGTGGCGGACAGTGCGGCCGCGCCCTTGAGGAACCCTCGCCGATCCATACACATACTCCCGTCGCTCACCCGTTCGTGCCGTGAGCACGGCATCGAAGCACAAACGAGGGCCGCAGAGGAAGGTTGAGGTCCGGCTCCACCGGTCTGCGGACCGGCGAGGGGGCTGCGGCACGAGCCGGGCCACCGCGGGTTCCGTCGCCGTACGGGCGAGGGGCGCTGTCCCCGGTCCAAGGGCCCGGGCGGACTCAGAGCCAGTCGCGCCGCTTGAAGATGACGTACAGGCTGACGCACACCACCGCCATCAGCAGCAGCGCGAAGGGGTATCCGAGCACCCAGTGCAGCTCCGGCATGTGGGTGAAGTTCATGCCGTAGATGGTGCCGACCAGGGTCGGGGCGAAGAGGATGGCCGCCCACGCGGAGATCTTCTTGACCTCCTCGTTCTGCTCGAAGCCCGCCTCGGCCAGCGCCCTCATCTCGGCGTTCTGCTGCTGGGTGACCAGGGTGGCGTTGACCGCGAGGATGTCGGTGAGGGCCGAGCGGAAGCCGTCCACGCGCTCGCTGGTGTGGGTGACGTGGTCGGCGACGTCCCGCAGATAGCGCTGCAGCTCCTCATCCGTGCCGTACTTGTCGAAACCGGCCATCAGCCCGCGCAGCATCCCCACCAGCGGGCGGGTCGCGCGCTGGAATTCGACCATCTCGCGGGAGAGTTCGTAGATGCGGCGCGACACCGCGGGGTCGCCGCGGAAGACCTCGGTCTCGATCTCGTCGATGTCGTTCTGCACTCCGGACACGACCGGGGCGTAGCCGTCCACGACCGCGTCCAGGATCGCGTACAGCACGGCCTCCGGGCCGAGGGCCAGCAGCTCGGGGGCCGCCTCCAGTCGGGTGCGCACCGCGGACAGGTCCGGGGCGGCGCCGTGCCGGACGGTGATGACGAAGTCGGGGCCGACGAAGACGTGCAGCTCGCCGAAGTCCACCTCCTCGACCGCGTCGAGGTAGCGGGCCGCGCGCAGCACGACGAACAGCGTCTCGCCGTAGCGCTCCAGCTTGGGCCGCTGATGCGCCTCCATCGCGTCTTCGATGGCCAGCTTGTGCAGATCGAACTCCTCGGCGAGCGAGAGCAGCTCCGCCTCGCTCGGCCGGTACAGCCCGATCCATGCCATCGCGCCCGGCTGCTCGCGCAGCCGCCGGTAGGTGGCGGCCAGGCTGTCGGGCGCGCCGACCCGGCGGCCCTCGCGGTAGACGGCCGCGTCCACGACGCTGTGCTCGTCGTTGACCGGGGTGCCGTCGACCGCGCCGGGCGCGGACTCGGAGTGCGGGGGGCCCGGCACTCCGGCCCCGGCCGCGGAGCGCGGGCCGGCGCCCGCGCCGCGCTCCGCCGCGGCCCGCTGCCAGGGGTACTTCTTCAGCGGGCGCGGGGTGTGGGAACGGCGCTCGGACATGAGGGGTCCTTTACGAAGGGGTGGCGCCGGGCAGCCGGCGCTGGGCGGGGCATCCGGACACACTGCGGGGCGCCGGCCCCGGGCCGTACCGCGCTCAGCGCGGCCGGGAAGGGGTGGCGGCTCGCGGCATGCGACTGGGAGGTTCGCCGGTCATCGCGTACACCTCACCTCCTTGTCGCGGCCCCCTGGCGGCCCGGAGCGCGGACCACCGGCCTCAGTGCAGGATATCCCCCGATATGCCCGGGCCGCGGCCGGGGCGACGGAAAACGGAACCACCCACCCCGGACCTGCGTGTCCGCTCCTGGCGCGCCAACGACTGTTTGCCTACGATTGTTGGCATGGACGATCCCGGGCCCGGCCCCTCCGGCGGCGCACCCCGCCCGCCGGGCGCCCGGAGCTCCGACCGCACCCGCGCCGTCATCCTCCGCGCCGCCCGCGCACACTTCGCCCGGCACGGCTACGAGCGCACCACCATCCGCGGCGTCGCCGCCGACGCGGCCATCGACGCCTCGATGGTCATGCGCTACTTCGGCAGCAAGGAGAAGCTCTTCGACGCGGCCCTCACCATCGACCTGCGGCTGCCCGACCTCACCGCCGTGGCCCGCGACGACCTCGCGCACGTCCTTCTGCGCACCTTCCTCGACCGCTGGGAGGGCGACCCCGCCGACGACGCCCTGCTCGTCCTGCTGCGCTCAGCCGTCACCAACGAGCGGGCCGCCGAGCGGCTGCGCGAGATCTTCGCCGGGCAGGTCGCCCCCGCCCTCGGCGAGGCCATGGGCCCGCGCCGCGCCGGGCTGGTCTCCGCCCAGCTCCTCGGCCTCGCCCTGACCCGCTATCTGCTGCGCGTCCCGGACGTGGCCGCCCTCACTCCCGACGAGGTCGCCGAGCTGTACGCCCCGGCCCTCGACGCGGTCCTGTCGTAGCCGCCGCCGTGACCGCCACCGTACAGAGAGACCCCCTGGGGAGCAGGCCGGGCGTCGCGGGCCCGGCCGGACCGTGTGGTCACGCCCTACGGCAACAGTCCCGCGCGCCGGGCCTCGACCACCGCGTGCAGACGGGTGTGCGCCCCCAACTTGCGCATGCACGACCGCAGATAGCTCTTCACCGTCTCCGGCCGCAGCCCCAGCCGGTCGGCCGCCGTCGAGTTCGTCGCGCCCGAGGCCACGCAGGCCAGCACGTCCACCTCGCGCGGGGACAGCCGCACGCCCCCGCGGGACGCGGGGGCGCTGCCGTCGCCCGACGAGGCGCGGGCCAGACGGCCGCAGGCGGTCAGGATCTCCTCCCGCAGCCTCGGGTCGTCCACCCGGTGGGCCAGGGTCCGCAGGTCGGCATGGGCCTGGCGGACCTCCTCCCAGATCGCCGGGTCGGGCTCGGCCTCCGGCACCGGCCGCTCCGCGACCGTCATCAGCCGCCGCGCCTCGTCCTGCGTGTCCAGCGACCGTTCCAGCTCGCGGGCGGCCTCCACCGCCGCGCTCAGGGCGCGGTCGCCGAGGATCAGCGGCTGCCGCAGCGCCCCGTACAGGACGCCGCGCACCCGGCCCCGGACGACCACCGGGACGGCCATCACCGAGCGCAGCCCCTCGGTGCCGACCGCGCCGTCGTATTCATGGCTGATCGCCCGCGAGACCGGATAGTCGATCACGGATATCGGCCGGGACACGCTCAGGACCTTGCCGCCGAGCCCGTTCCCCGCCGCGACGGCGAGCCCGCGCAACGAGTCCGTGGTGGTTCCGGTGAGTTCGGAGATGCGGAACTGCTGTGCGCCGGAGAACAGTCCGCCGAAGGCGACGGGCAGCCCGCCGCGCCGACGCAGCCGCAGCAGCGCTGCCCGTACGTCGACGGCACGCTCCGATTCCGCCACGGTCGCCTCCCCGAAACGCCACCACCCCCGTCGGGGGGTGGTGAGACACAGATCACCCGTCGCACGATGCTAGCGAGCGGCACGTCAAATCAGGAGGAAGCAGTGACAGTAATGGGTCCGTCTCGCGAATTCCGCGTGGCACGGGACTTCCTTCTCGACCGCCGGGAGGATTACGCGGCGGCGTACGAAGGGTTCGACTGGCCCCGCCCGGACCGTTTCAATTGGGCCCTGGACTGGTTCGACCCGATCGCGGAGGGGAACGGACGCACCGCTCTGCACATCGTGGAGGAGGACGGCCAGGAGACCCGGCTGAGCTTCGACGCGATGCGCCGCCGCTCCGACCGGGCCGCCAACTGGCTGCGCGCGCGGGGCGTGCGGGTCGGGGACCGGATCGTGGTCATGCTCGGCAATCAGAGGGAGCTGTGGGAGACGGCGCTGGCGGCGATGAAGCTGCGCGCCGTCGTCATCCCCGCCACCCCGCTGCTCGGCCCGCTGGACCTGGCGGACCGCATCGGCCGCGGCCGGGCGAGGCATGTGATCGCGCGGGCGGAGGACACGGCCAAGTTCGCGGAGGTCGCGGGCGACTACACCCGGATCGCGGTGGGCGGCGCGCCGGACGGCTGGCTGGCGTACGAGGACGCCGGGACGGACGCGGTGCCGGACGACGTCACGGAAGGCGCGGCGACGGCCGCGGCGGACCGCTTCGTACCGGACGGGCCGACCCTGGCCACCGACCCCCTCATGCTCTACTTCACCTCCGGCACCACCGCTCAGCCCAAGCTCGTCGAGCACACCCACATCTCGTACCCCATCGGCCATCTGTCGACGATGTACTGGATCGGGCTCAGGCCCGGCGACGTCCACCTCAACATCTCCTCCCCGGGCTGGGCCAAGCACGCCTGGTCCAACCTCTTCGCGCCCTGGAACGCCGAGGCGACGGTCTTCATCCACAACTACACCCGCTTCGACGCCACCCGTCTCATGGCGGAGATGGACCGCTGCGGCGTCACCACCTTCTGCGCCCCGCCCACCGTCTGGCGCATGCTCATCCAGGCCGACCTGACCCAGCTGCGGCACCCGCCGCGTGAGGCCGTCGCCGCCGGTGAGCCGCTGAACCCGGAGGTCATCGAGCACGTCCGGCGCGACTGGGGCGTGACGATCCGCGACGGTTTCGGCCAGACGGAGACCGCCGTCCAGGTCGCCAACACCCCCGGTCAGCCGCTCAAGACCGGCTCGATGGGCCGCCCGACCCCCGGCTTCGCCGTCGCCCTCCTCGACCCGGTCACCGGCGAACCCGGCGACGAGGGCGAGATCTGCCTCGACCTGACCGGCCGCCACGGGCGCCCGGTGGGCCTGATGACGGGGTACGAGGGCGACGAGGAGCGCACCGCCGAGGCCACCGCGGGCGGCTACTACCGCACCGGCGACATCGGTTCGCGCGACGCGGACGGCTACATCACCTACATCGGGCGCGCGGACGACGTCTTCAAGGCGTCCGACTACAAGATCTCGCCGTTCGAGCTGGAGAGCGCCCTGCTGGAGCACGAGGCGGTCGCCGAGGCCGCCGTCGTCCCGGCGCCCGATCCGGTGCGGCTGGCCGTGCCGAAGGCGTACATCGTGCTCGCCGAGGGCTGGGAGCCGGGACCCGAGACGGCGAAGGTGCTGTTCGCGCACTCCAGGGCGGTGCTGGCGCCGTACAAGCGGGTGCGACGGCTGGAGTTCGCGGAGCTGCCCAAGACGGTGTCCGGCAAGATTCGCCGGATCGAACTGCGGGAACGCACGGCGAGTGGAGACGGCGTCGAGTTTCATGAGGGAACCTCATAGGCAGCAGCTCCCCTTCATGTGACCCCACGGCATGTGACCGCAAGGAGACACCATGACCGACCCGATCTCCGACGCCCCGCCCCCGGCCCCTCCGTCGTACGCGAGCGGCACCGGGGACCTGCCGCTGCTCGGCGACACCATCGGCGCCAACCTCGCCCGGGCCGTCGAGCGTTACGGCGACCGCGAGGCGCTGGTCGACATCCCCTCCGGCCGCCGCTGGACGTACGCCGAATTCGCCCGGTCGGTCGAGGCGGTCGCGCTCGGGCTGATGGCGAAGGGGGTTTGCAAGGGCGACCGGGTCGGCATCTGGGCGGTCAACTGCCCCGAATGGGTGCTGGTGCAGTACGCCACCGCCCGCATCGGCGCCGTCATGGTCAACGTCAACCCCGCCTACCGCGTCCACGAGCTGCGGTACGTGTTGCGGCAGGCCGGGGTGTCGGTCCTGGTCTCGTCCATCGAGCACAAGGACAGCGACTACCGCCGCATGGTCGAGCAGGTGCGCGCCGAATGCCCCGCCCTGCGCGATGTCGTCTACATCGGCGACCGCACCTGGGACGGGCTGGTGCGCGCGGGCGAAGGGGTGCCGCGGGAGAAGCTGGCCGCGCGCGAGGCCCGGCTGTCCTGCGACGACCCGGTCAACATCCAGTACACCTCGGGCACCACCGGCTTTCCCAAGGGCGCCACCCTCTCCCACCACAACATCCTCAACAACGGCTACTTCGTGGGGGAGACGGTCGGCTACACCGAGCACGACCGGATCTGCCTGCCGGTGCCGTTCTACCACTGCTTCGGCATGGTGATGGGCAACCTGGGCGCCACCACCCACGGCGCCTGCGTCGTCATCCCGGCCCCCACCTTCGAACCGGCCGCCACCCTCTCCGCCGTCGAACGGGAGCGCTGCACCTCGCTGTACGGCGTCCCCACGATGTTCATCGCCGAGCTGGCCCTGCCCGACTTCGCCACCTTCGACCTCTCCTCGCTGCGCACCGGGATCATGGCCGGATCGCCCTGCCCGGTGGAGGTGATGCGGCGGGTGGTCGCCGAGATGCACATGGCCGAGGTGTCCATCTGCTACGGCATGACCGAGACCTCCCCGGTCTCCACCCAGACCCGGCGCGACGACGACCTCGCGCGCCGCACCGGCACGGTCGGCCGCGTGCTGCCGTACGTCGAGGTCAAGGTCATGGACCCGGCCACCGGTCTGACCGTCCCCCGTGGCACCCGGGGCGAGCTGTGCACCCGCGGCTACTCGGTGATGCTCGGCTACTGGGAGGAACCGGACCTGACGGCCGAGGCGATCGACCCGGCGGGCTGGATGCACACCGGGGACCTGGCCGTGATGGACGAGGACGGCTACGTCCAGATCGTCGGCCGGATCAAGGACATGATCATCCGGGGCGGGGAGAACGTGTACCCGCGGGAGATCGAGGAGTTCCTGCACACCCACCCCAAGATCGCCGATGTGCAGGTCGTGGGCGTGCCTGACGAGCAGTACGGCGAGGAGATCCTCGCCTGCGTGATCCTGCGCGAGGGCGCCACCGCGCTCACCCGCGACGAGCTGGCCCGCTTCTGCCGCGGGCGGCTGGCCGCCTTCAAGGTGCCGCGCCATCTGCGCGTGATGGACGCCTTTCCGATGACGGTCAGCGGCAAGGTCCGCAAGGTCGAGCTGCGGGAGGCGGGCGTCCGCGAGCTGTCCGGGGTGCCGGAGTCCCGTACCGACCCGGACCGGAGATCCCAGCCCACGAGGTGAACTACCGGACGGCGTTCGGGAGGCAGCCCTTCACCCCGGACTCGGCGCCCCGGCTGAACGCCGACACGCGCTGCGAGGCGTTGCCGTGGTCGGAGGTGTTCGTCCACGGCGTCGCGTCGGCGAGCGCCGACAGCGCGTCGCCCAGCTCGTTCGTATCGCCGTCCTCGAAGGTCAGGGTGTTGTCCCGGGCCGCGCCGAAGAGGACGGCACCGGCCAGGCAGTCGGCCTGGAGTTCGCGGGCCAGGTCGACCAGGCCCGCGTCCAGCCGGTTCTGGACGGCGTGCCCCCACTCATGGGCGATCACCAGGTAGACCCAGGCGTCGCCGCGCCGGTGGCCCGCCCGCATCAGGTCCATGTCCCATGCCACGTAGTCGCCGCCCGGGCAGTAGACGGCGTTGTCGTCGGGGAGCGGGGTGCCGCCGCAGGAGGGCGCGTCGGCGGCGGCGCCGTCGTACGCGCCCAGGACCCGGGGCGGGCGGTAGGTGCCGGTGAAGAACTCGTTCCAGTGGGTGGACCAGTAGGTGTTGGTGGTGGTCACCGCCGCGTCGATGTCCCCCTCCACGCTGTCGCCCGCCCCCGGATCGGGGGCGCTCGCGGGCCGGCTCGTCGCCGGAGGCCGCGGCAGCCCGCCACCGCCGCAGCCGGAGACCGTCAGCAGGGTGAGGACGGTCAGGACCGTCAGGAGCGACGCCGCGATCCTGCGGCACCAAGGAACAGCCATCGAATGCGGCCTCCGGCCGGTCGTGGTCGACGGGGGGGATCAGTGGGCATGTTCACACGCGGGGCGGCCCACAGCGGATCAACGTGTCCGCGGGGTCGTTGACGGGCTGTGGGGTGCCGGTCAGGTCCATGATGAAGAGCGGAATGTGCAGCGCGTCCGCGCGCGCTCGCGCCTCCCTGGCGTAGCCCGCCAGCGAGAAGAAGACGCTCAGCGCCGATTCGTTGAGACCGTTCAGCCACAGGCATTCGACCTCGCGCAGCCCGGTGGGGCGGGTGGTCGGATCGACCTGGGCGACGACGCCCTTCCCGTACAGGTCCACCCCGGACGCCGCCGGGTCGTCCGGACGCCGCAGACAGCCGAAGCCGAGCCACCGCAGATACTGGGCGGCGGCGGTGACCGCGTCCCGCGCGGTACGGATCGTCACCGGCCGGAACGCCGGACGCGCCTCGGGCTCGCCCTCCCGGCCGCCGTCCGCGACGTCCGGCACCGGCGCGACCGGGACCCGCACGACCGCCCCGCATCCGCAGCCGAACTCCGGCTGCGGCCAGTGGCCCTGACGCCCGCAGGACGGGCAGTCCAGTGTCACCCATATGTCCTGCCAGGTGCGGCGTTCGATCTCCTCCGGCGTGCCGTCGCGCAGCACCGGAAGGGTGAGCGGCGCGCCGCACGAGCACGGGAAGGTGGGCGGAGTGAACGACTGCTCGCGGCGGCACGCGGGACAGCGCACCGGCACGCTCTCTGGCATCTGACGCTCCGTAGCGGATGTCTGCGGTATCGGGGCCCATGCTCCACGAAGCGGGGGAGTCACGGGAGGTACTTGGGCGTTCTGCCCACCTCCAGTGGGACGGCCGCGTGAGGCGGGGCTGGACGCCTGACGGATGACGGCCGGAGACCGCGCGGCGCGAGGGTGCCGGAGGCGCGGCCGGGCGCAGTAGGTTGGCCGCGTGAGATTGAGGGTTGAGTTCACCACCGAGCCGTTCGACCTCGACGAGGTGCCGCCGCATGCCGTGGTCGCCCGCGAGGCGGTCCAGGCCGCGCCGCTGGACACCGTCGACGTCGGCCCGTTCGGCAACACCGCGGAGGGCCGGGCGGACGCGGTGCTGGCCGCCGTGGACGACCTGCTGCGCAAGTCCCTGGAGGCGGGCGCCACGCGGGTGTCGCTCCAGGTCAACGTCGTCGCGGAGCCCGACGCATGACCGCCCCGGCGGACCACCCCTTCGTCTCGGCGGTCCGGCCGCTGGTCGACGCGATGGGCGGGGAGCTGATCGCCCCGGACCGGGCGCGGGACGACGACGTGGTGCTGTCCTGGGAGGGCCGCGCGGTGGTGGCCGTACGGCTGCCGCACATCTCGGCGTCCCTCGACCACATCCTCGCCGACCTCCGGCGCCGCCACGGCGTCCCGCTGTCGGCCCTGGACCGCAAGACGAAGCAGGGCATCGTCCGCGCCCTGGAACAGCGCGGCGCCTTCACGGTGCGCCACGGCGTCGAGACGGTCGCGAGCGCGCTCGGCGTGAGCCGCTTCACCGTCTACAACTACCTCAACCGGGAGAAGGGCGCCGAGCGCTCGGAGCCTGAGCGCTCGGAGCCATGACCCGCTTGACGCCGATCAGGGTGCGGTAGCGGGGGCGGTCGGCGAAGGCGTCGAGCGGCCATACGGCGGGGCTTCCGGCTTCGGCGCACAGGTGGAGGACCCGGTCCGGGGAGGCCCAGACGCCCACGTGGGCGCCATAGGCGTCATCGGTGGCGTTGAAGAGCAGCAGGTCCAGCGGGCGGGCCGGCGCTGCATGGCCCGTCGCGACGCGGGTCGTCGCCGCGGTGTCGGCCCACAGGTCGCTGGAGCGCAGCGGGGGCGGCTCCAGGCCGAAGTGGCGGAGCACGGCGTACACGAACAGCTGGCAGTTGGCGCCCTCGGCGAGGTCCGGGCGCTCGGCGACCGCCGGGGAGCCGGGGAAGCGCACGCCGACGTACGGGACGGACCAGAAGCGGTCCGGCAGCCGGGCCACGAGGTCTGCGGTCATGGGCCCCATCCTGTGGTGTCCGGGGCGCCGCCCGGCACCCGTGAATCCAGCCTGACATTCAACAAAGTGTTGACGCATCCCGGGGAAGCTCATAACTTTCGGGTGTGACTACCAGTGCTCCACCGGGCCTGGCCCGGTTCAACGCGGCGGACCGGCCGGACGTGGCCGCGTTGCTGTACGAGGTGTGCGCCAGCAGGGCCTGGGGCGCGGCGGTGGCCGCCGGACGGCCGTACCGCCACGTGGACGCCCTGCTGGACGCGTCCGACGCGGCCATGGCCGGGCTGACCGCCGGTGATCTGGCCGAGGCCATGGCCGGGCATCCGCCCATCGGGCGGCCGAAGCCGGGCGACGCCACCTCGGCGCGGGAGCAGCGCGGGGTGAGCGACTCCGACGACGAGCTGCGCGCGGAGCTGCTGGAGCTGAATCTCGCGTACCAGGAGCGCCACGGCCACGTCTTCCTGATCTGTGCCACCGGCCGCACCGGCGAGGAGATGCTCACCGCCCTCCGTCACCGGATCGGCAACGACACGGGCACCGAACGCGAGATCGTCCGCGCCGAACTGGGCAAGATCAACCGTATCCGGCTGACCCACCTCGTCACCGTGGAAACAACGGCGGAAGGAGAGCGCTGATGGCGACCCCCACCTCCGTGTCCACGCACATCCTGGACACCAGCCTCGGCCGCCCGGCCCCCGGCGTCCCCGTCGAGCTGTCGGTGCGCCCCGGGGACGGTGCCGACTGGGCGGCGCACGCCGCCTCCCGCACCGACGCCGACGGCCGCTGCAAGGATCTGCCCGCCCTGCCCGAGGGCACCACCCAGGTACGGCTGCGTTTCGAGACCGAGTCGCGCGGGCCCTTCTTCCCGGAGGTGACGGTCGTCTTCGCCGTCGAGCCCGGCGAGCACTACCACGTGCCGCTGCTGCTCACCCCGTTCGGCTACTCCGTATACCGAGGGAGCTGAAGCCCGATGCCCATGCTCGGCCAGAACCAGTACGGCAAGGCGGAGACCCGCGTGGTCCGGATGGTGCGCGACGGCGACGTCCACCACATCAAGGACCTGAACGTCTCCGTCGCGCTCTCCGGCGACATGGCGGACGTCCACCGCCACGGCGACAACACCGGCGTCCTGCCGACGGACACCATGAAGAACACGGTGTACGCCTTCGCCAAGAAGCACGGCATCGCCACCGCCGAACACTTCGGCATGGAGCTGGCCCGCCACTTCGTCGGCAGCCAGGAGACGATCCGCACCGCCCGCGTCCGGATCGAGGAGTACGCCTGGGAGCGGATCGAGACCGGGGGCGAGGCCCGGCACTCCTTCGTCCGCGCCGGCCAGGAGACCCGTACCGCCCAGATCCACTACGACGGCCGGGACTGGGAGGTGCTGTCCGGCCTGCGGGACCTCACGGTCATGAACTCCACCGATTCCGAGTTCCACGGCTACGTCAAGGACGCGTACACGACCCTGCCGGAGGCGCGCGACCGCATCCTCGCCACCGACGTCCACGCCCGCTGGCGCCACGGCTGGAACGACGCCGCGCAGCCGGAGCCGGACTGGGACGCCGCGTACGAGGGGGCGCGCGCGGACCTGCTGGCCGCGTTCGCCGAGACGTACTCGCTCTCGCTCCAGCAGACGCTGTACGCGATGGGGTCGCGCGTCATCGAGCGGCGTCCCGGGATCGAGGAGATACGGCTCTCGCTCCCCAACAAGCACCACTTCCTGGTCGACCTGGCGCCCTTCGGCCTCACCAACGACAACGAGGTCTACTTCGCCGCCGACCGGCCGTACGGGCTCATCGAGGCCACCGTCCTGCGGGACGGCGCCGATTCCAGGATTCCCACCGACTGAAGGGCACCGCCCCGTGCACCGCATCGTCATCGAGAACTGCGCCATCGCGACCGTGGACGCGCAGGGCACCGAGCACGCCTCGGGCCATGTCGTCGTCGCGGGCAACCGCATCGAGTCGGTGGGCCCGGGCCCCGCGCCGCAGGGCCTGGACGGGGTGGCCCGCCGGGTCGACGGCACCGGCCATCTCCTCACCCCGGGCCTGGTCAACACCCATCACCACTTCTACCAGTGGCTCACCCGCGGCCTGGCCCAGGACCACAACCTCTTCGACTGGCTGGTCGCGCTCTACCCCACCTGGGCCCGGATCGACGAGTCGATGGTGTACGCCGCCGCCCGCGGCTCGCTCGCGATGCTGGTGCGCGGCGGCGTCACCACCGCCATGGACCACCACTACGTCTTCCCGCGCGGCTCCGGCGATCTGCTGGGCGCCGAGATCCGCGCGGCGCGCGAGCTGGGCGTGCGGTTCACCGCCGCGCGCGGCTCCATGGACCTCGGCACCTCGGACGGCGGGCTGCCGCCGGACTTCGCCTGCGAGACCACCGAGGGCGCGCTGGCCGCCACCGAGGAGGCCATCGACACCCACCACGACGCCTCGTTCGACGCGATGCTGCGGATCGCGGTCGCGCCCTGCTCGCCCTTCTCCGTCACCACCCAACTCCTCCGCGAAAGCGCCGAGCTGGCGCGCGGCAAGGGCGTACGGCTGCACACCCACGGCTCGGAGACGGCCGAGGAGGAGCGGTTCTGCCACGAGCGGTTCGGGATGGGCCCGACCGACTACTTCGCCTCGACCGGCTGGCTCGGCGAGGACGTGTGGATGGCGCACTGCGTCCACATGAACGACGCCGACATCGCCGCCTTCGGCCGCACCGGCACCGGCGTCGCCCACTGCCCGTCGTCCAACGCCCGGCTCGCCGCCGGGATCGCCCGGGTGCCCGACCTGCTCGCCGCGGGCGTGCCGGTCGGGCTCGGCGTGGACGGCACCGCCTCGAACGAGTCCGGTGAGCTGCACACCGAGCTGCGCAACGCGCTGCTGATCAACCGGCTCGGCGAGCACCGCGAGAAGGCGCTGACGGTCCGCCAGGCGCTGCGCCTCGGCACCCACGGCGGGGCCAGGGTGCTGGGCCGCCAGGACGAGATCGGGTCGCTGGAGCCGGGCAAGCTCGCCGATCTGGTGCTGTGGAAGCTGGACGGCATCGGCCACTCGACGATCGCCGACCCGGTCGCGGCCCTGGTGCTGGGCGCGGCGGCGCCGGTGACCCTGTCGCTGGTGAACGGCGAGCCGGTGGTGGAGGCGGGGCGGCTGCTCACCGCCGACGAGGACGCCGTCGCGCGCGACGCGCGGGACGAGGCGCGGCGGCTGGCCCGTATCGCGGCGGAGGGGTGATTGATCGGAGGTATTGAGGCGGGGGAGCTGCGATGATGCGCTGTTGAGGCGTGCGTGGCGCTTTATGTCCCGTTGACATCCCACCTTTGCGGCTCTAGGTTCCGGTACGCGGCTGGCCAGCCCTCCTGTCCGACCATCCACGAGCACAGGAGCCGCCATGCGTGTGTCCCCAGGGGCGTTATCCCCGTTCCGTCTGTTCCGAGGGCTGAGCCTGCTGCTCGGCCTGCTCCTGGCGCTGACCGTCGCCGGGCCCCTCGCCGGGTCTTCGGCCGCCGCGCCCGCCACCGCGAAACCGGCGGCCGACCCCGGTCCCGGCACCGACTACGCGGCCGACGACCCGTTCACCTCCGCCCGCACCGACTGGTGGCGGCAGGACCGGTTCGGGATGTTCATCCACTTCTGTGCGTACTCCCAACTGGAGGGCGAGTACACCCGGCCGGACGGCACCGTGTGCCGGGACGCGGAGTGGATCAGGCGGAACTGCCAGATCCCGATGAGCGAGTACGAGGACATCGCGCAGGGCTTCAATCCGTCGTCCTTCGACGCGGAGGCCGTCGTCAAGGCGGCCAAGGACGCCGGTCAGCGGTACATCGTCATCACGTCCAAGCACCACGACGGATACGCGATGTGGCCGACGAAGCAGAACACCTGGAACCTGCGCGACCACTCCTCGTTCGACAAGAAGCGCGACATCCTCGCCGAGCTGAAGAAGGCCGCCGACCGGGCGGGCATCAAGCTCGGCTTCTACTACTCGATCTGGGACTGGCACGACCCCGACTTCGCCGACCCGGCCACCTTCCCGCAGTACCGGAAGCGGATGTACGCGCAGCTCAAAGAGCTGATCGACGGCTATGACCCGGCACTGCTGTGGTTCGACGGCGAATGGGACGCGGACAACCCCACCAACACCTGGTCCCCGAAGGACGGCGAACAGCTCGAGGCGTATCTGCGCGGCCTCGACCCGGACCTGGTCATCAACAACCGGGTCGGCAAGCGCCGCGTCGTGGACGGCGACTACGGCACCCCCGAGCAGGAGATCCCGGGCACCCAGGTCGACGGCCAGCTCTGGGAGTCCTGCATGACCCTCAACGGCCACTGGGGATTCGCGAAGTACGACCAGAACTGGAAGTCGCCCCGGACCCTCGCCCGCAACCTCCTCGACATCGCAGGGCGCGGCGGCAACTACCTGCTCAACGTCGGCCCCGACAAGCTCGGCCGGATCCCCCAGCCGTCCGTCGACCGGCTGCGCGACATCGGCTCCTGGCTGCGGACGTCCGGTCAGGGCCGGGCCGTGTACGGAGCGGGGAACGCCGGGCTGGTGTCCGAGCCCGGATGGGGCTCGGTCAGCCGGTCAGGGAACAAGCTCTACGCGTCCGTGACGTCCTGGCCCGCCGCCGGGCAGCCCCTCCACCTCACCGCGCGGGCGCCGTTCGAGGTGACCGGGGCGCGGGTGCTGGGCAGCGACCAGCGGGTCGCGGTCACGGCGGCCGGGGACGGCTTCGACCTTGACCCCTCCGGCGGACCGGTGAACGACATCGCGTCGGTCATCGAGCTGACCGTCAAGCCGTCCGGGGCGTCCGTGCCGCCGGGCAAGGGCACGGGACTGCGGCAGGAGGTGTTCGCGAACGACACCTTCACCGGGCCGCCCGCCGTCACCCGGACCGACCGTACCGTCAACCACGCCTGGCGGACCGCCGGTTCACCGGACGCCCGGGTCCCGGCCGACCGCTTCAGCGTCCGCTGGACCGGCTCCCTGGTGCCCCGCTACAGCCAGACGTACACGCTCACGACCGTCTCCGACGACACGGCACGGGTGTGGATCGACGGCAAGCTCGTCATCGACAGCACCACGCCGCACACGGTGAAGGTCGACAAGGCGACCGTCGATCTGAAGGCCGGGCAGCGCCACGCCATCAAGATCGAGTACACCGAGCAGACCGGTGAGGCGCATATGAAGCTGCTGTGGTCCAGCCCCGGCCAGCCCCAGCAGATCGTGCCGCGCACCCAGCTCTACACGTCGTAACCCGCCCGTACGCCGAGGGGCCCCGGGTCGTCCCGGGGCCCCTCGCCGTTCCTGCGGGCCTCAGTCCAGCAGCTCGTACGCGGGCAGCGTCAGGAACTCCGCGTAGTCCTCGTCCAGCGCGACCTTCAGCAGCAGATCGTGCGCCTGGGCCCAGCGGCCGGCCGCGAACGCCTCCGGGCCGACCTCCTCGCGGATCGCGGCCAGCTCCTCGGCGGCGACCGTGCGCACCAGGTCGGCGGTGGCCTTCTCGCCGTTCTCGAAGACCACTCCGGCGTTGATCCACTGCCAGATCTGGGAGCGGGAGATCTCCGCGGTGGCGGCGTCCTCCATCAGGTTGAAGATGGCGACGGCGCCCAGTCCGCGCAGCCACGCCTCGATGTAGCGGGTGCCTACCTGCACGGCGTTGCGCAGGCCGTCGAAGGTGGGCTTGGCGTCCAGCGAGGCGACGTCGATCAGCTCGGCCGCCGTGACCCGGACGTCCTCGCGCAGCCGGTCCTTCTGGTGCGGACGCTCGCCGAGGACCGCGTCGAAGGAGGCGCGGGCGATCGGGACCAGATCGGGGTGGGCGACCCAGGAGCCGTCGAAGCCGTCGTTCGCCTCACGGTCCTTGTCGGCCCGCACCTTGTCGAAGGCGACCGCGTTGACCTCGGCGTCCCGGCGCGAGGGGATGAAGGCCGCCATGCCGCCGATCGCGTGCGCACCTCGCTTGTGGCAGGTGCGGACCAGCAGCTCGGTGTAGGCGCGCATGAACGGCGCGGTCATCGTCACCGCGTTGCGGTCGGGGAGGACGAAGCCGGGGCCCGCGTCGCGGAAGTTCTTGACGATGGAGAAGAGGTAGTCCCAGCGGCCCGCGTTGAGCCCGGAGGCGTGGTCGCGCAGCTCGTACAGGATCTCGTCCATCTCGTACGCGGCCGTGATCGTCTCGATGAGCACGGTGGCGCGGATGCTCCCTTGCGGAACGCCCACGTAGTCCTGCGCGAAGACGAAGACGTCGTTCCAGAGGCGGGCCTCCAGGTGCGACTCGGTCTTCGGCAGGTAGAAGTACGGGCCCTTGCCCTGGTCGAGCAGGCGGCGCGCGTTGTGGAAGAAGTACAGGCCGAAGTCGACGAGCCCGCCGGGCACCGCCCGGCCCTCCGCGTCCCGCAGGTGGCGCTCGTCCAGGTGCCAGCCGCGCGGCCGGGCGACGACGGTGGCCAGCTCCTCGGCGGGGCGCAGCGCATAGCTCTTGCCCTCGGGGGTGGCGAAGTCGATCCGGCGCTCATACGCGTCGGTCAGGTTCAGCTGGCCGCCGATCACGTTTGCCCAGGTGGGCGCGGAGGCGTCCTCGAAGTCGGCGAGCCAGACCTTGGCGCCCGAGTTGAGCGCGTTGATCGTCATCTTGCGGTCGGTGGGACCGGTGATCTCCACCCGGCGGTCCTGGAGCGCGGGCGGGGCCTCCGCCACGCGCCAGTCCGGGTCCTCGCGGATGTGCGCGGTCTCCGGGCGGAAGTCCAGGGTGCTCGTACGGGCGATCTCGGCCCGTCGCTCGGCGCGGCGCGCGAGCAGCTCGTCGCGGCGAGGGGTGAAGCGGTGATGCAGCTCGGCCAGGAAGGCCAGGGCCGCGTCGGTCAGCACCTCTCCCTGACGCTCCAGTGGCTCGGCGTCGACGATGGCCAGTGGGGATGGCGCTGATGCGGACATGGGCGTTCACTCCTAGGTCGATAGCGATTCTGGATATTAATTTCCTCATCGTGGAAGTTCAATCGGCTGTGGGTGTGAAAAACGCTGCACAGGGTGGGCGCCTCACCGCAGCAGCGGCAGATCCTCGGGGGTGTCGATGTCGTCCACCCGGGCGATGTCCGCGCAGTCGACCCGGATGATCTCGGCCTGATGTGCCCTCAGATACGCGCGTGCCCCACGATCCCCCCGCGCACTCGCCGCGACGTCCGCCCACCGGTCCGCGCCGAACAGCACCGGGTGTCCGCGCTCGGCGCCGTACTCCGCCGTCACCAGGGCCTCCGCCGGATTCGCCGCCTCGCGGCAGGTCTCCCGTACGCGCGCCACCGCCGGTGCCCCGATCCCCGGCTGGTCCACCAGCGTGACCAGCACCGCACGCGCCCCCGCATCCCTCAGCGAGGCCAGCCCGGCCCGCAGCGAGGTGCCCATGCCGTGCTCCCAGTCGGGGTTGTCGACCAGGACGCACCCCGGCAGCTCGGCCCGCTCCCGTACCGCCCCGGCGGCGGCACCCAGCACGATGTGCACCGGTGTGCAGCCCCCCTCCCGCAGCGCGCGCGCCGCGTGCTCCACCAGCGGCCTGCCCCGGTACTCCAGCAGGGCCTTCGGCCGCCCGCCCAGCCGCCGTCCCCCGCCCGCCGCCAGCAGCAACCCGGCGACCTGCGCTTTGTCCTCAGTGGTGCGATCCATGGCCCCTGCTTACCGCACCGGGGCGCCGCGTGGACGCTTCATCCCAGCCGGTCTGATTTTCGCTCTCCGTATGGCGCACTGCGCACACGGTGGCGTTAACTGATCCGCAGCCCCTTGTGTCCGATTCGGCGTTCCGGGGGCAGGGGAGAGGGGGCGGGGCTCGTGCAGCCGTGCGCGAGGGGGAGAAGGGCCGTGTTGTCCGACGTGGAGGGCGCCGCAGTGGCGTGCACCGAGGAAGACCCGAGGGTCGCGGAACTGCGCGTGGCCGTGGCCCGGCTCAGGCGCGACCTGGCCGCCCACCCGGCGGAATTACCGGACCGGGCGATAGCGGACGACGAACTGGCCGCACTCGACGCCATGGCCCGCACCGGCGCCCCCGAACTGCACCGCCTCCGCCGCTCCCTGCTCCTGGTCGCCGGCGCCCTGGGCTCGGTCAGCGCCCTGAACCCGGCCCTGAGGGCAGTCCGCGCGGCGATCGACCTCTTCGGTACGGTCTCGCGCTAGCGCTGTCAGGTGCCGTCCGTGCTGGCGAGGGCCGTCGACAGGTCGACGGCGACCTCCTTGAGGATCGGGACGATCTCCTTCGTGGCCTCGTCCGTCACCCGTCCCGCCGGGCCCGAGATCGAGATGGCGGCCGCCGTCGGGGAGTCCGGCACGGACACGGCCAGGCAGCGCACGCCCATCTCCTGCTCGTTGTCGTCCACGGCGTACCCCGTCTCGCGCACGAGTCGCAGCGCGTCCAGGAACTCGTCCGGCGAGGTGATCGTTTTCTTCGTCGCGGCGGGCATGCCGGTCCGGGCCAGGAGGGCGCGTACCTCGTCCGGGGGCGTGGAGGCCAGCAGCGCCTTGCCGACGCCGGTGGTGTGCGGCAGGACCCGCCGCCCGACCTCGGTGAACATGCGCATGGAGTGGCGGGAGGGCACCTGGGCGACGTACACCACCTCGTCCCCGTCCAGCAGCGCCATGTTCGCGGTCTCGCCGGTCTCCTCCACCAGGCGCGCCAGATACGGCCGCGCCCAGGTGCCCAGCAGCCGGGCCGAGCTTTCGCCGAGCCGGATCAGCCGGGGGCCGAGGGCGTACCGGCGGTTGGGCTGCTGGCGTACGTAACCGCAGGCCACCAGCGTGCGCATCAGCCGGTGGATGGTGGGCAGGGGAAGGCCGCTGCTGCCGGACAGCTCGCTCAGCCCGACCTCGCCCCCGGCGTCGGCCATCCGCTCCAGAAGGTCGAAGGCGCGCTCCAGGGACTGGACACCACCGGCGTTGGTGGCGGCGGTCTTGGACTCGGCGGACGGCACGTCGGCGTTTCCTTTCGCAGCGGGCGGCACCGGTCTCGCGCCCGTGTCGGATACCGCGGCCGACCGGCCCTCGGCAGCCTACCGGTCCGTGCTGGTGCCGCGTTCTACGTCTCGAAAATCCACTTTCATGCTACGGAATCGAACGAGGGTGTTCGGGAAGTCTTGACCAGATGGAACGAGAAGGGAAGACTCCGAACGGAAAACTTATTCCGTGTTGCGGAATCGCAGAGTGGAACCACAGAGGGGAGCAGGGGTGCCCGAGCTGGACCCGGAGCTGGAGCCGGACCTCGTACTGCGTTCGACGCGCGTGATCACCCCCGACGGCCCGCGCGCCGCGTCCGTCGCCGTCTCCACCGCCGAGGGCCGCATTCTCGCCGTCCTGCCGTACGACGTCCACGCGGCCCCCCGCGCCGTGCCGCCCGGGGCACGGGTCGAAGACCTCGGGGACGACGTCCTCCTCCCCGGCCTCGTCGACACCCACGTCCACGTCAACGACCCCGGCCGCACCGACTGGGAGGGCTTCGCCACCGCCACCCGCGCCGCCGCGGCCGGCGGCGTCACGACCCTGGTCGACATGCCCCTCAACAGCATCCCGCCCACCACCAACGTCGAGGCGCTGGAGATCAAGCGGGACGTCGCCCGCCGGGCGGCCCACATCGACATCGGCTTCTGGGGCGGTGCGATCCCGGGCAACACGGCCGACCTGCGGCCGCTGCACGACGCCGGCGTCCTCGGCTTCAAGTGCTTCCTGCTGCACTCCGGCGTGGACGAGTTCCCGCACCTCGACCCGGCCGGGCTCAAGACCTCCCTCGGCGAGATCGCGGGCTTCGGCGGGCTGCTCATCGTCCACGCCGAGGACCCGCACCTCATCGACCGAGCCCCGCAGCCCAGCGGCCCGCGCTACGCCGACTTCCTCGCCTCCCGCCCCCGCGAGGCCGAGAACCGGGCCATCGAGGGCCTGATCGACCTCGCCCGCGAGCTGGACGCCCGGGTGCATATCCTGCATCTGTCCTCCGCGGAGTCCCTGCCGCGCATCGCCGCCGCGCGCCGCGAGGGCGTCCGGGTCAGCGTCGAGACCTGCCCGCACTTCCTCACCCTCACCGCCGAGGAAGTACCGGACGGTGCCACCGAGTTCAAGTGCTGCCCGCCGATACGCGAGGCCGTCAACCAGGACGCGCTGTGGCAGGGCATGGCCGACGGCACCATCGACTGCGTCGTCTCCGACCACTCGCCCTGTACCGCGGACCTCAAGACCGACGACTTCGGGCAGGCCTGGGGCGGCATCTCCTCGCTCCAGCTCGGCCTGCCCGCCATATGGACCGAGGCCCGCCGTCGCGGCCACACGATCGAGGACGTCGTGCGGTGGATGTCCACGGCCCCCGCCGCCCTGGTCGGGCTCCGCCAGAAGGGCGCCATCGAGGCGGGCCGGGACGCCGACTTCGCGGTCCTGGCGCCCGAGGAGACCTTCACCGTCGACCCCGCCGCCCTCCACCACCGCAATCAGGTCACCGCGTACGCCGGGAAGACGTTGCACGGCGTCGTACGGTCCACCTGGCTGCGCGGCCACAAGATCGCCGACCACGGCGCACCGACCGGCCCCACCGGCCGCGCCCTCACCGGCCGACTCCTGGAAAGGCAGCCCCGCGTATGACCGCGCCGACCCCCCGATTCACCGGCGACGCCGAGCCGTACGGAGGCGGCGACCCGTACGCCGACTACCGCACCGCCGACTTCCCCTTCGCCCACCTCCCCGACCTCGCCGACCGGCGGCTCGGCGGCAGCGTGACCGCGGCCAACGACGAGTTCTTCGCCGAGCGCGAGAACCTGCTGCGGCCCGGGACGCCGCACTTCGACCCCGAGGACTTCGGCCACAAGGGCAAGGTCATGGACGGCTGGGAGACCAGGCGCCGCCGCGGGGCCTCCGCCGACAGCCCGCACCCCACGGACGAGGACCACGACTGGGCCCTGATCAAGCTGGGCGCACCGGGCGTCATCCACGGCATCGTGGTCGACACCGCCCACTTCCGCGGCAACTACCCGCAGGCGGTGAGCGTGGAGGCCACCTCGCTGCCGGGCACGCCGTCCCCCGGGGACCTGCTCGCCGACGACACCGAGTGGACGACCCTCGTCCCCCGCACCCCCGTCGGCGGCCACGCGGCCAACGGCTTCGAGGTCACGCCCGGGCGCCGCTTCACCCACCTGCGCCTCAAGCAGCACCCCGACGGCGGCATCGCCCGCCTCCGGGTGCACGGCGAGGCCGTCCCCGACCCGGCCTGGCTCACCGCCCTCGGCACCTTCGACCTGGCCGCCCTGGAGAACGGCGGCGCGGCCGAGGACGCCTCAGACCGCTTCTACTCGCCGCCCGCCAACTCCATCGCGCCGGGCCGGTCCCAGAAGATGGACGAAGGCTGGGAGACCCGCCGGCGCCGCGACCGGGGCAACGACTGGGTCCGCTACCGCCTCACCGAGCAGGCCCTGATCCGCGCCGTCGAGATCGACACCGGCTGCTACAAGGGCAACTCACCCGGCTGGGCGGCTCTGTACGGACGCGACACCACCGCGGACGCCGACGCCCCCTGGACCGAACTCCTGCCCCGTACGGCGCTCCAGCCGGACACCGTGCACCGCTTCCTCCTCGACCAGGCCCCGCCGGTGACCCATGTCCGCATCGACATCTACCCGGACGGCGGCGTGGCCCGCCTCCGCCTCCACGGCTCCCTGACGGCGGACGGCGCGAAGCGGCTGGCCGCGCGGTATGCGGAGCTGGCCTAACCAGGTCCCGTCCGTGGAACGGGCGGCCGCCCGGCGGGCCACGGTGCGGCGTGGCACGCCGGGCGCGAGGACTTCCGCGTCCGCGCCGACGCGAGAAGCGCCCGCGCCGCGCCCAGGGAGCGGAACCGCAGCCCGACGGTCACCCGCTCATCGTCGCGTCAGGCCCACGCGCCGCCGTCGACCCTGAGGACCGTGCCCGTCACGTAGGAGGAGCGGTCGCTGAGCAGCCAGGCGGCGGCCTCGGCGATCTCCTCGGGGTCGGCCGTGCGGCCCAGCGGGGTACGCGCCGTCAGCCTGTCCAGGAGACCGGGCGACTCCGCTTCCCAGGTGCGGATCATCTCGGTGAGCGTGGAGCCGGGGGCGATGGCGTTGACCCGGATGCCCTCCGGACCGTACGTCACGGCGGCCGACTCGGTGAGGCTGTTGACCGCCCGCTTCATCGCCCCGTAGGCGGGCAGCTCGGGATTGCCCCGCAGGCTGCCGACGCTGGAGTTGTTGACGATGGCCCCCGTCCCGGCGGTGGCCCTGATGGCGGCGACCTCCGCGGCCATGGCCAGCCACGGGCCCTTGAGGTTCACGGCGTAGACATGGTCGAAGTCGGCCTCCGCCAGCTGGTCCATCGGACCGGGCGGAGTGATCGTCGCACCGTTGTTGAAGGCGACGTCGAGCCGTCCGTACAGCTCCACGGCCCGGTCCACGGCGGCGCGTACGCTCGCCGCGTCGGCCAGGTCGCACACCACGTACTCCGCGGTGCCGCCCGCCGCCCGGACCTCCTCGGTCACGGCCTTGAGCTGGGCCTCCGTACGGGCCGCGAGCAGCACCCGGGCGCCCTCCCGGGCGAACAGCCGCGCCGCGGCGGCGCCGATGCCGCGACCGGCACCGGTGATGAAGGCGACCTTGCCGGCCAGCAGGCCCGGCGCGGTGGTCAGTGTGTTCTCCATGATGTCCATGGCAGCGAGCCTGCGTCCGGCCGCGGAGCCCATCCAGGCACCGGCGGTACCTGGATAGCTCCTTGGCAGTCGCGCACACTGGGGCCGTGGACAGACGAGAACTGGCGGCCTTCCTGCGCAGCAGGCGCGAGCGGATCACCCCCGCCGACGTCGGGCTGCCCGCCGGGCCGCGCCGCCGCACTCCGGGGCTGCGCCGCGAGGAGGCGGCCCAGCTGGCCTACATCTCGACCGAGTACTACACGCGGCTCGAACAGGCCCGCGGCCCGCGCCCCTCGCGCGAGGTACTGACCGGGCTGGCCCGGGCCCTGCGCCTGTCGGACGCCGAGCGAGCCCACCTCCACCACCTCGCCGGCGCCCCGCCCGCCCCGCCGCCCGGACCCTCCCGCGAGGTGCGGCAGAGCATCCTCGACCTGCTGAACCGGCTGCCGCAGGCCGCCGCGATCGTGACGTCCGCGACGCTCGAGGTGCTTGCCTGGAACGATCTCGCGACTGCCCTCATGGAGGACTTCTCCGCCCTGCCGCGGCGCGACCGCAACCTGGTGCGCCGTGCCTTCCTCGGGCCGCACCCACAGGGACGGCGGTTGTATGGAGTGTCGGACGCGGACGTGTTCGCCCGTACCTCGGCCCAGCGGCTGCGCGCCACCGCCGCCCGCTACCCCGACGACCCCGAGGTGGCCGAACTGATCGCCGAACTCCGCGACGGCAGCGAGGAGTTCGCCCGGCTGTGGGACTCCCACGACGTGTGCACCGAGCCGACCCTGTGCAAGACCTTCCACCACCCGATGGTCGGCCCCCTCACCGTCAACTGCGATTCCCTCGACATCACCGACCGGGACCAGCGCGTCGTGATCTACACCGCGACCCCCGGCTCCTCGTCCGAGGAGGCCCTGCGGCTGCTGTCGGTCGTCGGCACGCAGCGTATGGACCTGCCCCGCTGACACCCGCCTATCGTGAAGCCCCGATGCCCGGCCGTACTGAGGAGCGAGTCGATGGGAACGCCGACGGGAGCCGCCACCGGGGAGCTGCGGCGGCACCTCGGGGTGTTCGACGCCGTGGTGATCGGGCTCGGGGCGATGATCGGCGCGGGCATCTTCGCCGCGCTCGGCCCGGCCGCGGCCGCCGCCGGGTCCGGGCTGCTGCCGGGGCTCGCGCTGGCCGCCGTGGTGGCGTACTGCAACGCGACCTCCTCCGCCCGGCTCGCCGCCCGCTATCCGCGCTCCGGCGGCACCTATGTGTACGGCCGCGAGCGGCTGGGGGACTTCTGGGGCTATCTGGCCGGGTGGGGATTCGTCGTCGGCAAGACCGCCTCCTGCGCGGCGATGGCCCTCACGGTGGGCTCCTACGTATGGCCCGGACAGGCGCACGCGGTCGCCGTGGCGGCCGTGGTGGCGCTCACCGCGGTCAACTACGCGGGCGTACAGAAGGCCGCCTGGCTCACCCGGCTGATCGTCGCCCTCGTGCTGGCCGTGCTCGCCGCCGTGGTCATCGCCTGCCTGACCGGCGGCACCGCCGAGCCCGCCCGTCTCGACCTCGGCGCCGACGCCACCGCGGGCGGCACCCTCCAGGCCGCCGGGCTGCTGTTCTTCGCCTTCGCCGGGTACGCGCGCATCGCGACCCTCGGCGAGGAGGTGCGCGACCCGGAACGCACCATCCCCCGCGCGATCCCGGTCGCCCTCGGCATCACGCTCGTCACCTACGCGGCCGTCGCCCTCGCGGTCCTCGCCGTCCTCGGGCCGGACCGCCTCGCGCACGCCACCGCCCCGCTCGCCGGGGCGGTACGCGCCGCGGGCGCCCCCGGGCTCGCGCCCGTCGTCCGTATCGGGGCTGCGGTCGCCGCGCTCGGCTCCCTCCTCGCCCTCATCCTCGGCGTCTCGCGCACCACCCTCGCGATGGCCCGCGACCGCCATCTGCCGCCCGCCCTCGCCGCCGTCCACCCGCGCTTCCACGTCCCGCACCGCGCCGAACTCGCCGTCGGCGCGGTCGTCGCCGTCCTCGCCGCGACGACGGACGTCCGTGGCGCGATCGGCTTCTCGTCGTTCGGCGTGCTCGTCTACTACGCCATCGCCAACGCCTCAGCCTGGACCCTCATGCCGGCCGAGGGCCGCCCCGCCCGTGCCGTGCCGGTCGTGGGCCTGGCCGGGTGCGTGGCCCTGGCCTTCGCCCTGCCGCTCACGTCCGTCGTGGCGGGAGCGGCGGTGATCGCGGCCGGTGCGGTCGCGTACGGCCTGCGGCGGAGGGTCTAGCCCAGGCCACGGTGCCGGGACCGCAGTAATGATCACCCCGCTGATCTGGGGGTTCTGCGCTGGTTGGCATGGAATCGCGCCTTCTTCTGGCGATTCCCGCACGTGTTCATCTCACACCATCTGCGGGTGCGGCTCTGGCTGGTGTCGAAGAAGGCGGCTTGGCAGGTGGGTGATGCGCACAAGGCCAATTTTCCGTCTCGTTCGCCCGAGATGATGTCGATCGCGTCGGCGGCGATCACGCCGAGGGCGTCTTCCACGCGGGAAGCCGAGCTGAGCCGCCATCGCCGCTCACCCTCGGGCGTCAGGACGGCCGCGGCCCGGCCCTGAATGCTGCGGTCATTGATGATCTGGACAGCAGGTGCAGGGAGGGCGTCCTGGAGCGCGGCCGCTGTCGCGGCCGCGTGAATCGACTCCCTCAGTTCCCGGGCGAGGTCGAGCTGGGCAGTGGTGCAGGAGTCCACGGCGAGGCCGTTCACCGCCAGCCAGTCGACGAGTCGGTGCGGTACGGGAATGCGCTCCACGGCGTCGCCACGGCGCTCCGTCAGGGTCGCCGTGAAGCTGGTCGCCAGCACCTTACCGAGGCGAAAGTCAGGGAACCCATCACGCATGGAACCACCTTAGCTGGTTGTGCGTCGGCATGAACACATGCTAGAACCGTCTTAGCCGGTTCCGCGATGACCAGGAGGTCTCATGCTCGGTCCCACCAGCGACGTCCACACATTCGAAGCCCACGCAACTGAGGCCGACCTCGACGATCTGCGCGCGCGACTGGCCGCGGCGCGGCTACCGGAGGCCGAGACGGTCCATCGCGCCGGCCCCGACCCTCGCCGATGGGATCAGGGCGTTCCTCTCGCCGACCTCGTCGATGTCGTGAACTACTGGCGTACCGGGTACAACTGGCGGACGTTCGAAGAGCGCCTCAACCGGATCGGCCAGTTCCGCACGACCATCGATGGTCTGGGAATCCACTTCCTGCACCGCCGATCCGCGCGCGCGGATGCCACTCCTCTGATCCTGACGCACGGCTGGCCGGACAGCATTGCTCGATTCATCGATGTAGTGGACGAGCTGGCGGATCCGAAGGACGCGGACGCGCCGGCGTTCCACGTCGTGGTCCCGTCGCTGCCGGGCTTTGGTTACAGCGACAAGCCGGCCACCACCGGATGGGGAACCGAAAAGATCGCGGCCGCATGGGTGGAACTGATGGGAAGGCTCGGCTACGGCACGTTCGCAGCCCACGGCGGCGACTGGGGAGGCAATATCACCACGGTGCTCGGCGGCAGGTTCCCGGCGCACGTTCTCGGCATCCACACAACGTTCGCGGAGGGACCGCCCGGGGTGACAACGGACGGGCTGACGGCGGTCGAGCGCAGGTGGGCCGAGGAAACCCGCGATTTCTGGCGCCACCGCGCGGCGTACGCGAAGCAGCAGGCGACCCGGCCGCAGACCATCGGCTACTCGCTCGTCGACTCACCGGTCGGGCTTCTTGCCTGGATCCTCGACAAGTTCGCGGAATGGTCGGACACCGAAGACAGCCCGTTCGAGACGATTTCCAGAGACAGGGTTCTTGACGACGTCACCTTGTATTGGCTGACGCGGACCGGCGCATCATCGGCCCGCATCTACTACGAAAGCCACAACTCGCTGGACCCCGAACTTCGGGTCGACGTCCCGTCAGCAGTGACCATGTATCCCCGCGACGTCGAGAAGTGCCCGCGCCCCTGGGCACAGGAACGGTACCGACAGATCGTCCGATGGAGGGTGCCCGAAAGCGGGGGACATTTCCCGTCCTTGGAGGTTCCCGAGTATTTCGTCAAAGATCTGCAAGAGGGCCTCGCGGCAGTGCTGGCCGCCAATCGGTGAACGCGGCTGGGTGACTTTCCGATGTTCCGGTAATCCCAGGCCGCGTACGTCGCGTGTGCCGCCGCGGCCTCGGGGCCCGGGCGCATGGTGAGGGTCACCCGCTCCACGGGGAGCCCGTCCAGGATGCGGGTGTGCAGCCCGACGACCTCGGCCCCCTCGCGGGCGAGGGCCACGCGGAAGCGGCTGGGTGCCGGGCGGGCGCCGTCATCCAGGACCGGCACGGGCCCCTGTACTGGCTGGTGCGGCCGGGCACCTACTGGCGCATTCCCGTCGGACTCGACCGCTACCTCACCGACGCCGCGCGGCTGCGCGAGGCCCTGGTTCTGGCCGGTCAGGAGAGTGCGCGGTGATGTCGCAGGTCTGCGCGCGCTGCCGGCGGCCGACCCGGGAGCCGGTCGTCGTCGCGGTGGAGTACGGCGCCGGCGTCGGCGGCGGGACCGCGTAGGCGTGCCCCGGCTGCGCGCCCGGCTTCCCACAGCCGCGCGACCCGCTCGCCGAGATCGAGGCCCTGCGCCGGGCCGGCGGGCCCCACGGGAGGGGCCCGACGCCAGGGTGGCTCACAGCAGCGTCGGCGCGTGGAACGTGCCGAGAGCGGAACACGCCTGGAACCGGCCGCCCATGACCCTCAACGCGGCCTCCGCCCCCTGCTCGACCTCGCCCGCGAGGTCGCTCGCGAGCAGGGCCGCGGGGACTTGCCCGACGCCGCCGTCGGCGGCGCCAGCGACGCCAACTTCGTCGCCGCCCTCGGCCTGCCCGTTCTGTGCGGCATGGGCGCCGTCGGCGACGGCGCCCATGCCCAGGGCGAGTTCATCTACCCCGACACCGTGCCCGCCCAGACCGCCCTGGTCGCCGGACTCCTGCGACGACTGGCCGGTACGGCCGGGGATTTCCTGGCGTCCGGTGAAGAGCCCGGTGATCAGCCGAACTGGCCGACCCGGTAGTCACCGGCGGGCTGCTGGACGATGACGTTCAGGCGGTTGTAGGCGTTGATGAGGGCGATGAGGGACACCAGGGCGCCGAGCTGCTCCTCGTCGTAGTACTTGGCGGCGTTCGCCCATGCCTCGTCCGTGACGCCACCGGCCGCGTCGGCGATGCGGGTGCCCTGCTCCGTCAGCTCCAGCGCGGCCCGTTCGGCATCGGTGAAGACCGTGGCCTCCCGCCAGGCCGCGACCAGGTTGAGGCGCACCGAGGTCTCCCCGGCGTGCGCGGCCTCCTTGCTGTGCATGTCGGTGCAGAAGCCGCAGCCGTTGATCTGGCTGGCGCGGAGCTTGACCAGTTCCTGTGTCGCGGCCGGCAGCGTCGAATCCGAGACCGCCTTGCCGCCCGCGGTGAGGTGCTTGAGGAAGGTGGCGCCGGCCGGGTTGCCGAAGAGGTTCAAGCGAGCATCCATCGTGGGCTCCTCGTGTCGTCGTAGGTCGATACACCTCTCTGACGGAACAGCGCGGCGAAGTGTGACATCGGCGAGTGTGACCCGCGTCTCCTGTGAGGGGCATGGTCCGGAGACACCAGAAACCCGCCGACTGAGTTTTTCGGGTGACAACCCCATCCGGTTTCGGGGGTTTCCCGGAGTGTGCTGAAGTGTCCGCCGTCCCTAGCGTGCGGGCATGTCAGGATTCCGACACATCAGGGCCTTCGCGGCGTGCGCGGCGGTGCTGGCCGCCACCGCGACGGCCCCCGCCGCCGTCGCCGCCCCGGACCCGTTGGCCCGCTTCCACGGCCAGTACGTCGACTGGCACGCCTGCGCGCTCGGCCCCGATGACGAGCTCGGCCAGAGGCTGGACGCCGCAGGCGCCGACTGCGCCGACATCACCGTGCCGCTCGACTACGCCCACCCCGGCGGTCGCACCCTCACCGTCGCCATATCCCGCCTGAAGGCCACCGACACCGCCCACCGCGTCGGTCCGCTGCTGCTCAACGACGGGGGACCGGCCGGCCCCAGCCTCCACATGCCGCTGACCAAGTCGGAGGTGATGGGAGAGGTCGCCGACCGCTACGACCTGATCGGCATGGACCCGCGCTTCGTCGGCCGCAGCACCCCGCTCGACTGCGGCTGGGACCTCGGCTCCGCCTTCCTCCGCTCGGCCGGTGCCGACCTCGTCGCGTACCGCCAGGAGGTCGCCGTCGCGCGTGACCTGGCCGGGCGGTGCAAGCGCGCCCACGGTGACGTGCTTCCGTACGTCACCACCCGCAACACCGCCCGCGACATGGACGTCGTCCGCGCCGCCCTCGGCGAGGAGACCATCTCCTACCTCGGCTACTCCTACGGCAGTTACCTCGGCGAGGTCTACACACAGCTCTTCCCCGGCCGCACCGATCGCATGGTGCTCGACGGCGTCAATTCCCCCGAGTACTACAACCAGACCCTGCTGCGCGGCGCCGAGGCGGCCAACGAGGCGGCCCTGCGCGCCTGGGCGTCCTGGGCCGCCGCACGGCACGCCACCTACCGGCTGGGCGCCACGCGCGGCGAGGTCCTCGCGACGGTGAACCACATCCTCGACGCCGCTGCGCAGCAGCCGCTGCGCATCGGGGAGGCGTACCTGCTGGACGAGCACGTCCTCCCCGCCCTCTTCATCGGCGGCCTCGGCAGCGACCTCGACGAGCGGCGCGCCGACCTGGCCCGGACCGTACGTCTCCTGGCGCGCGCCGCGGACCGGGAGCCGGTCGAGCCGCCCCACAAGCTGGCGCAGCAGCTGGAGTTGCTGCTGACCGCGGCGGGCTCGGCCCCCTCCAGCCAGATGACCGCGATCATTTGCGGCGACGTGGCCGAGCGGCGCGGCGTCGGCAGCTACTGGCGCGCGGTCGAGAAGTCCCGCGAGCGGTTCCCACTCGCCGGGCCTTTGGCCGGCAACATCACCCCCTGCGAGTTCTGGGACCGGCCCGCCGAGGCGCCGACCGTGCTCGACAACGACGTCCCGGCCCTGCTCGTCAACGCCACCGGCGACCCCCGCACCCTCTACGCCGGCGCCGAGGCCATGCGCGAGCGGTGGCCGAGCTCCCGGCTGCTCACCGTGGAGGGCGCCCGCCAGCACGGTCTGTACGGCGAGTACGGCAACGCCTGCGTCGACGAGCGCGTCAACGCCTACCTGCGCACGGGGCGGCTCCCCGCACACGACCTGACCTGCGATGCGTAGCCCTGGCAGCGCCGTACGGTCCCGCCGTGGTCGAGTGCGGCGTGCTCGGGCCGGTCATGCCCACTGTCACCGGCCACTCGGCTCGGGCAGGCCGATCGGGTTCGGGAAGCGGAGCGCGGCGGCGCAGGCGCGGGAGACCGGGGTGAGGAGGGTGGTGAGGTCCCGGGCCGCTTCCGGGGTCAGGGCGCGCCAGGGGCGTCCCGCCGCGCGGTCGGTGGCCGACTCGACGGCCCGCAGCAGTTCGCGTCCGTTCCGGCCGGCGGTGCCGTCGGGGAGGAGCAGGCCGCGTTCGGTGAGGCGGAGGCGGGCCGCCTCCCACTCCTGGTCGGTCCAGCCGCGGTAGGGCTGGAGTTCGGTGCGCGGGATGTCGGTGCCCGCGCGGAGGGCGAGGGCCTCGCAGCCGTCGAGCCCGGCGGCGACGAGGGCGGCGACATGGCCGTCGCCACGGTGTTCGCGCAGCAGGGTGGCGGCGTGCCACAGGCGGGCCAGGGGCTGGTCGGGGAAGTCCAGCGAGGCGTGGGCGGCGGCCAGGACGCGGCCGGCGGTGTCGAGTCCGGCGGCCCGGGGCACCAGGGCCTCGCCCGCTCGTTCCGCCTCGCGCTCGTGGCCGGTGAGCAGGCGCCGCAGGGCGGCCACGGCGCCCGCGCGGCGTAGCTCCAGGGCGCGTTCGGGGGCGGTCAGCTGCCATACGTCGGGCAGGGCGCGGGCGACCATGGCGGGCGCGAAGGAGAAGAAGGCGGCGGCGACGGGCTCCGGCCCGACCGGGCCCAGCGGCGCGGCACGGCAGGCGAAGTAGCCGCGCCAGAAGCCGCGCAGGCCCGCGTCCTCGTACGCCGCCAGGGCCTCGGGGGCGAAGTAGGCGACGGCGTGGATCGGTTCGAACAGGGTCCACATGGTGCGGGCGGTCGACGCCGCGCGGTCCTCCATCGGTGGGCCGCCTTTCCGGGCAGGGTGTCGATCAGGGCTGTGTGTCGGGCTCCCGGATGATCGCCAGGAGTGTCAGCGCGGCACCGGCCAGCCGCTCGTCCCCGTGGAGCGTCGCCCGGGAGCGGGCCGCCTCCGAGGTGATGCCCCGGGTGGCCAGGCGCCACAGCCCGTCCGCGTCGATGACGGCCTCGGCGGTGGGCGGGGCGTCGGTCGTGCCGAGGCGCCAGTGATCCTCCTCGCGTACGGCCGTCCACCGGCCGCCCGCCGGGCCGGGCACCCGGATCCGTACGGAGGTGCCGTCCGGGGCCGGGTGGTCGCGGAGGGTGTGGGGGAGGGCGCGCAGGAACGTGTCGAGCACCGGGTGCAGCAACTCCGGGCCATCGGCACCCGGTTGGCCCACGGCGTCGCGGATCTGCTGCTGGTGGACCCAGAACTCGGTGTATTCGCGGGCGGTGTCCAGCCAGTTCGGGGCCGGGACCCCGGGCGCGGCCCAGGAGACGTCGAAACCGGCGGGCGCGTCAGGGGCGAGGCGCGCCCAGTGGTCGTCCAGCTGTGGCCCCAGCGTGGCCAGCAGGTCGGTCAGCAGCCGGGGGCTGAGCAGCCGTGAGGTGCCGCGTACGAACTCCTGGTTGGTACGGGTGATGTACGCGGGCAGCGTCTCGCCGGGGCCGAAGGGCTGCCCGGGGTGGCCGTCGCGGCCGCCGGACAGCCGGCGGATGTGGTCGTGGAGGAGGTGCCCGGCCACATCGTGCACGTCCCATCCGGGGCACGCGGTCGGGCGCCGCCAGTCGGCGGGATCGAGCCCGGTCAGCAGGTCCAGCAGGGCGCCGCGGTCGAGAGGGAAGAGGGGGCGTACGTCCAGCGGGGGCCCGAGGCGTGACCAGTCCATGCCCGGGGATTGTGCCAGGACTACTTGGCGCCGCCCAGGTAGAACAGCAGATAGAGGAAACCGGCGAAAATATGTACGCCGACGACATAGATGAAGACCCGGACGGAGACCGGGATCGGTGCCCGGTCCTGCTCCCGCGCCGTCTTCGGAGCCGGGGCCGGAGCCGGGTCTGTTGGGGACTGGTGAGGGGTCGCGTCGTTCATGGAGTTCAGGGCCTTCCTCCGCGGCGGGCGGCGTCGCCGAGGCACAGCTCGGCGGCCCCGCTCTGCAGCAGGGTGTGGACGAAGAGCAGATCCGTACCGCCAGGGGAGGCGGCGGCGATGCGGTGCGGGGTGAGCGAGTCGAAGTGGGCGGCATCGCCGGCGTCGAGTACGTGGACGGCGTCGCCGAGGGTCAGCCGCAGCCGCCCGTTGATGACGTACAGCCACTCCTCGCCCGTGTGGACGCGCACCAAGTCGTCCTGGGCACCCGAGCCCTCCGGCACGTGCAGCCGCAGCGCCTGCATCGCCCGGCCGGAGCCGCCGGCCCGCCAGTACGTCCAGCCGCCCGCCTCCTGCGCCTCCATCCGGTCGGCGCGCACAATGGGGTCCTGGCTCGGCGGCACCTCGCCGAGGAGGTCGGATACCGTGGTTCCGTAGGTACGGGCCAGGGCCAGCAGCATGGGGAGCGACGGCTGGCGGCGGCCCGTCTCCAGCCGGGACAGATGCGCGGGGGAGAGCCCGACGCGGTGGGCCGCCGTCTCCAGGGTCAGCCCGCTGCCGCGCCGCAGATCCCGCAGGCGGGGAGCGACGGTGGGCAGTTCGGCGGAAGGCTGGGCGGACGGTTCCGCGTGGTCCCCCTCGGGGAACGGGTTCATATCTCCGGTATACGAGGTCTTCGCCTCCAAGGCAAAAAGCTTGCCTGAGAGGCAAAATCACGGTCCGGTCTCGCCTTCTCCGCTTCGCGCGTCACCCGTGAACTCCGCGAAAACTCCCGTCACTTGGCATTGACATGCCATGGTCTACGCGCGTCATGCTAGAGGGCATGAAAATCCCCCCACGGATTGCCCGCATCGGCGCCTTCGGCGCCCTCGCCGCCTCGCTTCTCGTCGGCGGCACGGCCGCCACGGCCACCGCCACCCCGGCCGCACCCACGACCGTCGCGTCGGCCCAGGTCATCGCGGACGTCGGCGACATCTGCTACTCGAAGCTGCCGTCCCAGGCCCATGACACCCTCGACCTGATCGAAAAGGGTGGCCCGTACCCGTTCCCGCAGGACGACACGGTCTTCCAGAACCGCGAGGGCATCCTTCCGGCCCAGTCCTCCGGCTACTACCACGAGTACACCGTCATCACTCCCGGCTCCGACGACCGCGGCGCCCGCCGCATCGTCACCGGCGAGAAGAAGGACGAGGACTACTACACCGCGGACCACTACGAGTCGTTCGACCTGGTGGACCGCGGCTGCTGAGCCGTCGCCCCAGCCGTACGGCCCACCGCACGAACCGCACCTCACGAACCGCCACCCCCCACGCGCAACGGCCGCCGCCCCGCCAGGCAGCGGCCGTTGTGCTGTGCACGCACGCGGGTGCGCGAATGATCTCGGTCTCTTTGGGAACGATCTCGTGCCCCCGGGCCGCCGTTTGTCGGTGGTTGCCGATACCGTTCCGGTAGTAGTGGACGCGCGGGGAGGCAGCGGTGGCGAACGGTCCGGAAGTGGTCACGTGCGGCGAGGCGATGCTGCTGCTGCTCGCGGAGCCGGGAATACCGCTCGACCGGGCCGTGCACTTCCGCCGCTCCGTGGCGGGCGCCGAGTCCAATGTGGCCGCCGGGCTGGCCCGGCTCGGCCACACCGTGCGCTGGCTCGGCCGGGTCGGCGCGGACCCGGCGGGCGAGGCCGTGCTGCGCGAGCTGCGCGCCGACGGGGTGGACGTCTCGCAGGCCGTCGTGGACGAGCAGGCGCCCACCGGGCTGCTGCTGCGCGACAGCCATCCGCACCGCGCGATCGACGTGCAGTACTACCGCATGGGATCGGCCGCGTCCCGTCTCACCTCCGACGAGATCAGCCCCGACGCGCTGGTCGGCGCCCGGATGCTGCACATATCCGGGATCACGCCGATGCTCTCGCCGACCGCCGCGGCCGCCAGCCGCCGGCTGGTGGAGCTGGCCCGGGAGGCCGGGGCGAAGGTGTCCTTCGACCCCAACGTCCGGCGCAAGCTGGGCGGTGCGGCCCAGTGGGCGCAGACGGCGGGGCCGTTGCTGCGCGAGGCGGATCTCGTCCTGGCGGGGGAGGACGAGCTGGAGCTGCTCACCGCGCAGCCCGCCGACGAGGCCGCGCAGGAGCTGCTGGAGGGCGGCACCCAGGAGGTCGTGATCAAGCGCGCCGACCACTCCGCGACCGTCATCACCTCGGACGGCCGCTGGCAGCAGTCGCCGCACTCGGTGCCGCTGGTCGACCCGATAGGCGCGGGTGACGGCTTCGCCGCGGGGTATCTGTCGGCGAGGCTGCGCGGGCTGTCCGAGCCCCGGGCGCTGGCCGAGGCCGCGTGTGTCGCCGCGCTCGTCGTCCAGGCCGCGTCGGACACGGACGGACTGCCCTCCGCGCTCGCGCGGGACCGGGCGCTCGCCGAGATCGTCAACGGCGGCGACGGGGTCCACCGCTAGCACCGGGTCCAGGCCCGCCGGCACCCGCGTCCCGTTCGGTTCAGTTCGGAGAAAGCAAGATCCTCAAGCGCATCGCAGCACCGCACCACACCCATCGCACACCGCTCACCGCCGCATATCCCGGAGGCACAGGGGTGCGGCACGATCAGGCAGCAGACCCTAGGAGAGGAAAGGCGGCGACTGCCGTGTACCGCTGGGAGATCACCCGGGCCGCGTTCGCGCAGCGCGTCCTCGCCATCGTCCGCAGCGACACCTACGACCACGCCACGGCGACGGCGGACACCCTGCTCTCGGCGGGCATCACCAGCCTGGAGATCTCGCTGACCACGCCCTTCGCGCTGGAGGCGGTCACCACCCTGATCCGGGAGATCGGAGACGACGCGGTGATCGGCGCGGGCACGGTGCTCGACGGCGCGTCCGCCCGGATGGCCGTCGACGCGGGCGCCCGCTTCCTCGTCTCCCCGAGCCTGGACGCCGACGTCATCCGCACCGGCCACCGCTACGGCCTGCCGGTCTTCCCCGGGGTCTCCACCCCCACCGAGGCGGTGCGCGCGATGGAGCTGGGTGCGGACGCGCTGAAGCTGTTCCCCGCCGCGGCGTACGGGCCGCGCTGGATCAAGGACGTACGGGCCGCGCTGCCGCAGGCCGCCTTCGTGCCGACCGGCGGGGTGACCGTGGCCGACGCGCCGGACTGGATCGCCGCCGGGGCAGTCGCCTGCGGAATGGGCTCGGCGCTCTCCGAGGGCGACCGCGACACCGTGGCCAAGCGCGCCTCCGAGCTGCTGGCCCGCCTCGCCGACGCCGACCCGCCGCTGGACGACCCCGGGTCGGAGCGGTACTGACGGCGGCTCGCCCCCTGCGGCGCGTCCCGTTTCCCGGATTTCCCGGATTCCGGCTGGTGACCGACGGGTTCACCCGGACGGCGTCTTCTGGCACCCTGAGCGCGCCGTGATCATGCCGCTGCCGAGGAGTCCCCATGAGACGCGCCGTCACGCTCGCCACCGTCGCCGCCGTGCTCGCCGCCACCGCCGCGGGCTCGGCCCTGGCCGACGGCACGGCGTCCCGGCCGAGCGCCGCCGCCGCGGCCGATTCCACCGCGCGGCACGGCACTCTGCTGGACCGGGTGCCCCAGCGTGGCGTGCTGCGCGTGTGCACCACGGGCGACTACCGGCCGTTCAGCCATCGCGATGCCAAGACCGGCGCCTACACCGGCATTGACATCGCGATGGCGGGCGACCTGGCCAAGAGCCTCGACGCCAAGCCGACGTTCGTCGCCACGACCTGGGCGAAGCTGGTCGACGACCTCGCCGCCGGGCGCTGCGACATCGGCATGGGCGGGGTGTCGGTGACCCTGGAGCGGGCCCGCAAGGCGGCCTTCAGCGAGCCGTACCTCACCGACGGCAAGACGCCGATCGTGCGGTGCGAGGACGAGAAGAAGTACCAGACGCTGGACGACATCGACCAGCCGGGCGTCCGCGTCGTGGTCAACCCGGGCGGCACCAACGAGCAGTTCGCCCGCGCCCACATCAAGCGGGCCACCCTCACCGTCCACCCCGACAACACCACGATCTTCGACGAGATCATCGACGGCCGCGCGGACGTGATGATGACCGACGCGAGCGAGACGCGTTACCAGTCGAAGATCCACCCCGAACTGTGCGCGGTCCACCCGGACAAGCCGTTCTCGTTCTCGGAGAAGGCGTACGCGCTGCCCCGCGCCGACGCCCAGTTCAAGAATTACGTCGACCAGTGGGTGCATCTGGCGACGCACGACGGGACGTACCGGAAGTACGCGGACGAGTGGCTGGCGCGCCCGGTTGAGTGACGATGTCCAAGGCGGCCCGCTGTTCGTCACCGTGCTGTGAGGCGGACCCGGGGCAAGGAGTACCGGCGGGCCGTACCGATGGTGTTCCAGGACCCGTTCGCCTCGCTGAACCCCGCGCACACCGTGGGCCACCGCCTCACCCGCCCGCTGCCGGCGGGCGGCCGGGCGCGGCGCGGGGCGGACGCCGAGGCGAAGGCGCGGGAGTTGCTGCGCTCGGTGAACCTCACGCCCGCCGACGACATGGCGCACAAGCGCCCCCACGAGCTGTCGGGCGGGCAGCGGCAGCGCGTCGCGATCGCCCGCGCGCCGGCGCCGGGGCTCGAGGTGCTGCTGGCCGACGAGCCGGTGTCGATGCTGGACGTGTCGATCGGCTGGAGATCCTGGGGCTGCTGGACCGGCTCAAGGACGAGCGTGGGCTCGCCCTGCTGTACGTCACGCACGATCTGGCCACCGCCCGGCACTTCGCCTCGGAGGTGAGGGTCATGTACCGGGGGGAGATCGTCGAGCGCGGCCCCAGCGACGAGGTGATCCTCGCGCCCCGCCACCCGTATTCCGGCCGCGCTGCCCGTACGCCATGGATGCCTGTACGCGGCGGCCGCCCGAGATGGAGGTGGGCCCGGGCCACGGGTCGCGCTGCTGGTTACGGACAGACACGAACGACAGCGTTGTCGATTCCCCTGCGTAGTTTGTCCGGACAACAGAACTTCACGACTTCCCGTCATCTGTTCATCCGGCTACGCTCGCCCCGTGGCAAAGCAGGAAGAAGACTCCTCCGGCGGGGCGGATGCGCCCCAGTTCAGCGTCGACCGCAGCAGCCCGGTCCCGCTCTACTTCCAGCTGTCCCAGCAGCTGGAGTCGGCGATCGAAAAGGGACGGCTGGCACCCGGGAGCCTGCTCGGCAACGAGATCGAGCTGGCCGGGCGGCTCGGGCTGTCCCGCCCCACCGTCCGCCAGGCCATCCAGTCGCTGGTCGACAAGGGCTTGCTGGTGCGGCGCCGGGGCGTCGGCACCCAGGTGGTGCACAGCCAGGTCAAGCGCCCCCTGGAGCTGAGCAGCCTCTACGACGACCTGGAGGCGGCGGGTCAGCGCCCCGCCACCCGGGTGCTGCTGAACACCACCGAGCCCGCCACCGCCGAGGTCGCCGCGGCGCTCGGCATCGCGGAGGGCACCGAGGTGGTGCTGATCGAGCGGCTGCGGCTGGCGCACGGCGAACCCATGGCGCACCTGTCCAACCGGCTCCCGGCCGGGCTGCTCGAGCTGGACAGCGCGGAACTGGAGGAGACGGGCCTCTACCGGCTGATGCGCGCCGCGGGAATCACCCTGCACAGCGCCCGCCAGGCGGTCGGCGCCCGCGCGGCCACCGTCGACGAGGGGAAGCAGCTGGGCGAGCCCGAGGGCGCACCGCTGCTGACCATGGAGCGGACGACCTTCGACGACACGGGCCGGGCGGTCGAGTTCGGCTCGCACACCTATCGCGCCTCGCGCTACGCGTTCGAGTTCCAGCTGCTCGTACGTCCCTGAGCCCGCGTCCCACGGCCCCCTGGAACCCCGGCCGCGTCCCGTAACGGATACTTGGCGGCGGCCGGGGCCGATCATGTCGCTCCCGGCCGCCGACATGAAACGGGACAAGAGGGACGAGGCTTCTTCGTGGCCAGAGTTGGGACAGGGGCACGCGCGCTGACCGCCGCCGTGCTGGCGACACTGTTGGGCGCGGCCCTGGCCGGGTGCAGCAGTACCGGCGGGCTGCGGGCCGAGAAGCGGGCCGCGCAGGCGGCCTCGGGGCATGCGGCGGTCAACACCCCGCGGATGACCTTCGCCATGGTCACCCACTCCGGCGACGGCGACACCTTCTGGGACATCGTGCAGAACGGCGCCAAGCAGGCCGCCGTCAAGGACAACGTGAAGTTCCTCTACGCCCACAACGAGGAGGGCAAGGAACAGGCGCAGCTGGTCCAGTCGTACATCGACCAGAAGGTCGACGGCCTGATCGTCACCCTCGCCAAGCCCGACGCCATGAAGTCCGTCGTGCGGCGCGCCGAGAAGGCCGGGATACCGGTGATCACGGTCAACTCCGGTTCCGCGGAGTCCAAGAGGTTCGGCGCGCTCACCCATGTCGGCCAGGACGAGACCATCGCGGGCGAGGCCGTCGGCGACGAGCTGAACAAGCGCGGCCGCAAGAAGGCCCTGTGCGTCCTGCACGAGCAGGGCAACGTGGGCCACGAGCAGCGCTGCGACGGCGCCGAGAAGACCTTCGACGGCAAGCTGGAGAAGATCTACGTCGAGGGCACCAACATGCCCGACGTGGAGTCCTCCCTCGAGGCCAAGCTCCAGTCCGACCAGGACATCGACACCGTCGTCACCCTCGGCGCACCGTTCGCCGACACCGCCTCCCAGGCCGTCGAGCAGGCGGGCAGCAAGGCGGAGATCGACACCTTCGACCTCAACGCGAAGGTCGCGGCCGGGCTGCAGGACGGCACGCTGGGCTTCGCCGTCGACCAGCAGCCGTACCTCCAGGGGTACGAGGCGGTGGACCTGCTCTGGCTCCAGCGCTACAACGCGGACGTGCTCGGCGGCGGCAAGCCGGTCCTCACCGGCCCGCAGATCGTCACCAAGGACGACGCGAAGAAGCTGGCGGCGTTCACGAAGCGGGGCACCCGATGAGCGCGGAGACCCTGCCGCAGAACGACGAGCCGCAGCCGAACGACGCCGAGGCGCGCCCGGTGACGCGGACCCCGCTGCTGCGGCGCCTCGCGGGCCGCCCGGAGCTGGGCGCGGTCGTCGGCGCCGCCGCCGTCTTCGTCTTCTTCTCGATCGCCGCCGACGCCTTCCTCCAGTGGTCGAGCTTCAGCACCGTGCTCTACGCCTCCTCGACCATCGGGATCATGGCGGTGCCGGTCGCGCTGCTGATGATCGGCGGTGAGTTCGACCTGTCGACGGGCGTCCTGGTGACCTCGTCCGCGCTGATCTCGTCGATGGTCTCGTACCAGATGACGGCGAACGTCTGGGTCGGCGCCGGGGTGTCCCTGCTGGTCACCCTCGCCATCGGCTTCTTCAACGGCTATCTGCTGGTGCGCACCGACCTGCCGAGCTTCATCATCACGCTCGGCACCTTCCTGATCCTCCAGGGCTGCAACCTCGGCTTCACCAAGCTGATCAGCGAGACCGTCTCCACCAAGACCATCGCTGACATGGAGGGCTTCCCCTCCGCCCGCCAGGTCTTCGCCTCCCACCTGACCATCGGGGACGTGGAGGTCCAGATCACCGTGGTGTGGTGGTTCGCCCTGATCGCGCTCGCCACCTGGATCCTGCTGCGCACCCGCGCCGGGAACTGGATCTTCGCGGTGGGCGGTGCCAAGGAGGCGGCCCGCGCGGTCGGCGTGCCGGTGAACCGCACCAAGATCGGGCTCTACATGGGGGTCGCCCTGGCGGCCTGGATCTCCGGACAGCATCTGCTGTTCAAGTACGACACCGTCCAGTCCGGTGAGGGCGTCGGCAACGAACTGCTCTACATCATCGCGGCCGTCATCGGCGGCTGCCTGCTGACCGGCGGCTACGGCTCGGCGGTCGGCGCCGCCGTCGGCGCGTTCATCTTCGGCATGACCAACAAGGGCATCGTGTACGCGCAGTGGGGCGCGGACTGGTTCAAGTTCTTCCTCGGGGCGATGCTGCTGCTCGCCACGCTGCTCAACTGGTGGGTCCGCAAGCGGGCGGAGGCAAGCGCATGACCACATCCGGGACTCCGCTGATCGAGCTGCGCGACATCGGCAAGCACTACGGAAGCGTCAAGGCCCTGGAGGGCGTCTCGCTCGACGTCCACGCCGGGCAGATCACCTGCGTCCTCGGCGACAACGGCGCGGGCAAGTCCACCCTCATCAAGATCGTCGCCGGGCTGCACCAGCACGACGAGGGCACCCTCGCCGTCGAGGGGGAGGAGACCCGGCTCGGCTCGCCGCGCGAGGCCCTGGACCGCGGCATCGCCACGGTCTACCAGGACCTCGCCGTCGTCCCGCTGATGCCGGTGTGGCGGAACTTCTTCCTCGGCTCCGAGATCCGCAAGGGCCGCGGCCCCTTCACCCGCCTCGACGTGCCCGCCATGCGCGAGACCACCCACCGCGAGCTGCTGCGCATGGGCATCGACCTGCGCGACGTCGACCAGCCCATCGGCACCCTCTCCGGCGGACAGCGCCAGTGCGTGGCGATCGCCCGCGCCGTCCACTTCGGCGCCAAGGTCCTGATCCTGGACGAGCCGACGGCGGCGCTGGGCGTCAAGCAGTCCGGGGTGGTGCTCAAGTACGTCGCCGCCGCGCGCGACGCCGGGCTCGGCGTGGTCCTCATCACGCACAACCCCCACCACGCCTACCTGGTCGGCGACCGCTTCGTCCTCCTCAAGCGCGGCACGATGGCGGGCAGTCACGCCAAGGACGAGATCGCCCTGGACGACCTGACCCGCCAGATGGCGGGCGGCAGCGAGCTGGAACAGCTCACCCACGAGCTGGCGCGTTGACTGGTGCGTGAAGGGGGCGGGATCCGCCGGGTGTCCGATTGCTCACCATGCACCGCGAGGGGCGGTTGAGGCACAATCGCACGGCGGGCCCCACCCGCTCCATGACCATCGCACGCCGAGGCCCCGGCCTCCCGAGACACCCGCAGGGACGACGAACTCTTGCGAGCACGCACCCGCAGCGACCGCATCCCCCGCACCGGTGAAGGGGCCGGCCGATGAGCATCTACCGCGAAAGAGTGCACCGGGGCTCGGCCCGGGCCACCGTGCTGCGGACCGTCGGCACGCGTGAGCGCCGCTCGCATCTGAGCGCGCCCCGGGTCCCCACGGTCGGCATCGACATCGGCGGCACGAAGGTGATGGCCGGGGTCGTCGACGCCGACGGCAACATCCTGGAGAAGCTGCGCACCGAGACGCCCGACAAGTCCAAGAGCCCCAAGGTCGTCGAGGACACCATCACCGAACTCGTCCTGGACCTGTCCGACCGGCACGATGTGCACGCGGTCGGCATCGGGGCGGCGGGCTGGGTGGACGCGGACCGCAACCGGGTCCTGTTCGCGCCGCATCTGTCCTGGCGCAATGAGCCGCTGCGCGACCGGCTCGCCGCGCGGCTCGCCGTTCCGGTCATGGTCGACAACGACGCGAACGCGGCCGCGTGGGCCGAGTGGCGGTTCGGCGCCGGACGCGACGAGGACCATCTCGTCATGATCACGCTCGGCACCGGCATCGGTGGCGCGATCCTGGAGGACGGCCAGGTCAAGCGCGGCAAGTACGGGGTCGCGGGGGAGTTCGGCCATATGCAGGTCGTGCCCGCCGGCCACCGCTGCCCATGTGGCAACCGGGGCTGCTGGGAGCAGTACAGCTCCGGCAACGCGCTGGTCCGGGAGGCCCGTGAGCTGGCCGCCGCCGAGTCGCCGGTGGCGTACGGGATCAACGACCGGGTCGGCGGCAACATCCAGGAGATCACCGGGCCGCTGATCACCGAGCTGGCCCGGGACGGCGATGCCATGTGCATCGAACTCCTCCAGGACATCGGCCAGTGGCTCGGCGTCGGCATCGCCAACCTCGCCGCCGCCCTCGACCCCTCCTGCTTCGTGATCGGCGGTGGCGTCAGCGCCGCCGACGACCTGCTGATCGTCCCGGCCCGGGAGGCGTTCCGGCGCACCCTGACCGGGCGCGGCTACCGGCCGGAGGCCCGTATCGTCAAGGCCCAGCTGGGGCCCGAGGCGGGGATGGTCGGCGCCGCCGACCTCGCCCGGCTCGTCGCCCGCCGCTTCCGCCGCGCCACCCGCCGCCGCGTCGAGCGGTACGAGCGTGCCGGGACCTCCCCGCTGCGGCTGGCGCCGCGCGGTCAGGCAGGCCGCGAGTGACCACCGCCGAGCAGCGTCCCGGAGGAGCCCCCGTGTCCGGTGCCCACACAAGCCCCGTCTCCGAGCGACCCGGTACGCCCGGCGAGCCGCCCGGTATGCCCGGTGCGTCCGGAGGTGACGGCGGCCGTCCGCCGCGCCGCTGGCTCAAGGCCGTGATCGTCTTCCTGCTGATCGCGATCCCGGCGGGCTATCTGGCGATCTCCGCCAGTCAGAGCCGCGACGGCGGCTCGGAGAAGGTCCAGGCGGCCAAGGCCAAGGGCCTCTCCGCGGGCTACCCGTCCCGGGTGCAGCGGCGCATCTACGACATTCCGATTCCGCCGAACTCCCTCAAGGTCGCTTCCTTCGAGACCAACTCGTGGAAGGTCAGCTCGCTGTACGTGCAGTTCGTCACGTCCCGCGACGGACTCGACAGCTTCCTGGGCAAGCTCGGCACCGGTCCCTCCGCGCTGAAGCAGGGCGCGGTGACCATCACGGACGCGCAGGCCAAGAAGGTCGGCTGGCAGGTCGGAGCCGCCGGTCACGACTGGTCCGGAATGGTGATCAAGCAGAAGCATCCGCAGCCGAAGCTGAGGATTACGGTCAGGAACGACAACCCGGCGCATCCGAAGGTCTACGTGGTCTCCACGATTACGCCGTAGGGACCCCTACGACGTTCGGGATACCGTTTCCGGGTGAGCGAGACCAAGACACTTCAGTACCGGACCGACGGCCCCGAGGACGGGCCCGTACTCGTCCTCGGCCCGTCGCTGGGCACGACCTGGCACATGTGGGACCGCCAGATACCCGAGCTGTCCCGCCACTGGCGCGTCCTCCGCTTCGACCTGCCGGGCCACGGCGGCTCGCCCGCCCACCCGGCCCCCTCCGTCGCGGAACTCGCCGCGCGGCTGCTGGCCACCCTCGACATGCTGGGCATCGACCGCTTCGGCTACGCGGGTTGCTCGCTCGGCGGGGCCATCGGCGCCGAGCTGGCGCTACGACATCCCATGAGAGTGGGCTCACTCGCCCTCGTCTCCGCCGCCCCGCGCTTCGGCACCGCCGACTCCTTCCGGCAGCGCGGCGTCGTGGTCCGCACCAACGGCCTCGACCCGATCGCCCGCGCCACCCCCGAGCGCTGGTTCACCCCCACCTTCGCCGCCGCCCAGCCCGCCATCGTCGACTGGGCCGTCCAGATGGTCCGCACCACCGACCCCGGCTGCTACATCGCCGCGTGCGAGGCGCTGGCCGCCTTCGACATCCGTCCCGAGCTGGGCCGGATCGGGATCCCCACGCTCGTCCTGGCCGGGGCCGAGGACCAGGTCACCCCGGCCGCCGACGCCCGCGTCCTGGTCGCGGGCATACCCGACGCCCGGCTCGCGCTCGTCCCCGGCACCTCGCACCTGGCGCCCGTCGAGCAGCCCGCCGCCGTCACCGATCTGCTCGTACGCCACTTCTCCAGCTCGTGGCGGTCCTCGGACCACCCGACCGGGATGACCGCGGTCTCCGCCCCGCCCGTCAAGCCCGTGCTGACGCCGGTGCCGCCGCCGGACACCGCCCCGGCCCCGCCGCGTAGCGCCCCGGCCGCCGCCGCGCCCGCCGGCCCGCCCGTCGAGATCGGCTACACCCAGCCGCCCGCGGTGGCGCCGGACAGCCGCGCCGACACCTACGACCAGGGCATGAAGGTCCGGCGCGAGGTGCTGGGCGACGCCCATGTGGACCGCGCGGAGTCCCAGGTCGACGACTTCACCGGCGACTTCCAGGACTTCCTCACCCGCTATGTGTGGGGCGAGGTGTGGACCCGGCCCGGCATCGACCGCCGCACCCGCAGCGTGATCACCCTCACCGCCATGGCCGCCCGCGGCCACCTCGACGAACTCGCCTTCCACACCCGGGCCGCGTTGCGCAACGGGTTGACGCCGACCGAGATCAAGGAAGTGCTGCTGCACACCGGCATCTACTGCGGGGTGCCCGCCGCGAACTCCGCCTTCGCCGTCGCCCAGCGGGTCATCCGCGAGGAGACCAGCCCGGGGGAGTAGGCGTGTGACGCGGGCGCCGGGGGAGGACAATGATCCTCATGAAGCTCACCAAGAAGGGTCACGCCTGCGTCCACCTGGAGAAGGACGGGCAGCGGCTCGTCATCGACCCCGGAGGCGTCAGCGAACAGGACGCTGCGGCCGGCGCGGACGCGATCCTCGTCACCCACGAACACTTCGACCACTTCAACGAGGAGCGGCTGCGGTCGGCGCTCGACGCCAACCCCGCCGCGCGGATCTGGACCCTCGCCAGTGTCGCCGAGCAGATCTCGGCGGCGTTCCCGGGCCGGGTCCACACGGTCGGCGAGGGCGACACCTTCACCGCGGCCGGTTTCGACATCGAGGTCCACGGACAGCTGCACGCCGTCATCCACCCCGACATCCCGCGGATCACCAATGTCGGTTACGTGGTGGACGGCGCGGTCTTCCACCCGGGCGACGCGCTCACCGTGCCGAACCGCCCCGTGGAGACCCTGCTGCTGCCGCTGCACGCGCCCTGGAACAAGTTCTCCGAGATCCTCGACTACGTCCGCGAGGTCGCGCCGCGGCGCGCGGTCGACATCCACGACGCACTGCTGTCCGACCTGGCGCCGATGGTGTACGGCCGGATGCTGGGCCCGGACGGACCGGGGACCGGCACCGCGGAGCACGTCCGGCTGACCCCGGGCGAATCGCTCCCGCTTTAGGTGTCCGACCCGGGATGTAGGTTGTCCCCCATGCGCATCGCGACCTGGAACGTCAATTCGATCACCGCCCGGCTGCCCCGGCTGCTCGCCTGGCTGGAGAGCAGCGGCACGGACGTGCTGTGCGTCCAGGAGACCAAGTGCGCCGAGGCCGCCTTCCCGTACGAGCCGCTGCGCGAGCTGGGCTACGAGGCCGCGGTCAACGCCACCGGCCGGTGGAACGGGGTGGCCGTCCTCTCCCGGGTCGGCCTCGACGACATCGTCTCCGGCCTCCCCGGCGGCCCCGACTACGACGGCGACCAGGAGCCCCGTGCCATAGCCGCCACCTGTGGGCCGGTGCGGGTCTGGTCGGTCTACGTGCCCAACGGGCGCGAGATCGGCCACCCGCACTACGACTACAAGCTGCGCTGGCTGGACGCCCTGCGGGCCGCGGTCACCGAGGACGCGAAGGGCCCCCGGCCCTTCGCCGTCCTCGGCGACTTCAACGTGGCTCCGAGCGATGACGACGTCTGGGACCGCACCCGCTTCGACGGCCTGACTCATGTCACCGACAAGGAGCGCGAGGCCCTGGCCGCGCTGCGCGAGGGTGGCCTGTCGGATGTCGTCCCCCGGCCCCTGAAGTACGACCACCCCTTCACGTACTGGGACTACCGGGAGCTGTGCTTCCCGAAGAACCGCGGCATGCGGATCGATCTGGTCTACGGCAACGCCGCGTTCGCCGGTGCGGTCGGGGACGCGTACGTGGACCGCGAGGAGCGCAAGGGCAAGGGCGCGTCCGACCACGCGCCGGTGGTGGTGGACGTCCAGGTCTGACCCCGATGCCCGGCCGGGTGGCCGGTGCCTTTGATCCCGACCGCGGCCTGGTGGGCGGTTGCGCCCGCCCGGGGCGCCCCCGGGGTCCTCGCGCGAGGGTGCGCCCGGGGGTTTCGTATGCGGGTGCGGCCTGGTGGGTGGTTGCGCCTGTCCCGGGGTGCCCCGGGGCTCTCGTGCGCGGGTGCGGCCCGGTGGCCGGGTTGTGCCCACCCGTCCCTCCCCCAGCTACCGCTGGGAGGTGCCCCCTCCGCGGAACGATTGCCCACAACCACGGGGTCCTGCCCTGGGCGCGGCCCCAATCTCCCGGCAGGGGCCTCGTGCCCCGCACCGGAGCCCCCAGCGCGGAGCCCGGGCGGGGCAGGATCACCTCTCGGCTGTGCGTCTCCGGCGAGTCCCGCACCGGTCCAGGGGCGAAGTCCTGCCGGACTGCGGCCCTGGCCCGGGGCCGAACCGGGGGCTAGGGGCGGGGCGGCCACCGCATCCCGGCTGTGCGCCTCCAAGCTCCCTCCCGGCCGGGGGCCCGGGGCGGAGCCCCGGTGGGGGTGTGGGGGCGAAGTCCCCACTGCGGGGCCAGCGCGGAGCCCCGGGTGGAGGCTCCGGCCTCCCGCCTGTGTACCTCCGCGCGCCCCGGGCCGGGGTCCAAGAACGGAGCCCCGGGCGGGGCGGCTTGCCTCCCGGCTGCGCACCCCGGGCCCCCGGGGGCCCGGGGCGGAGCCCCGGTGGGGGTTTGGGGGCGGGAGCCCCCAGCCGGGGGGCCGGGGGCTTGCCCCCGGGGTCGGGGAGGGTCGGGGAGGGGCGGGGTGGGGGAACTCAGCCCGTTGCCAGCGACCGCAGGGGGATCGCGTCCGCCATCGCCTTCAAACCGGCATCCCCCGGGTGCAGATGGTCGCCGCTGTCGTACGCGGGCAGGATCCGCGACGGGTGCCCGGGATCGCGTACGACCGCGTCGAAGTCCAGGACCGCGTCGAACACCCCGCCGTTGTCGCGGATGAAGGCGTTCACCACGGAACGCCGCGCATCCGCGTCGGCGGTGCACAGCGACTCGCCCTCGCAGGGCGTGATCGTCCCGCCCACCACCCGCAGCCCCCGTGCGTGCGCCCGCGCGGCAAGGTCCTTCAGCCCCGCGATGACGTCCTCGGCAGACGTGCCCCAGCGCAGGTCGTTGATGCCCTGGAAGATGACGACCGTACGGGCCGAGGTCTGGGCCAGGACATCCCGTTCCAGGCGGCTGCGCGCGCTCACCCCGCTGGTGACCGTCGAGACCCCGTCGCCCGGGTAGACGTCGGTGACCACGCGGTTGGCGGAGATGCCGCTGTTGACGACGCCGTACGCGGGCACACCGGACACACCGGACTGGGCGCGCAGCCGCCGGGCGAGGACGTCGGGCCAGCGCCGGTTGGCGTCCGTCGTGGACTTGGTGCCGTCGGTGATGGAGTCGCCGAGGGCCACCACCGACCCCGGGCCGCCCCGGACGTCGACACCGGTGAGGAACGGCCACGTGGTGAGGGTGCCGGTGTACGCGTCGGCGCCCGCCTCGCCCGTACGGTCACCGCTGCCCGGCGCGCTCAGAAAGGAACGCTGCGTGGCCTGCGTGTGCACCGGCACCGCCGCGACCGGCCCGGGAAGGTGAATGCTGACCAAAAGGTTCGCGTCGGCCGGCACGGGGAAGTTCACAGGATCGCTGAAGACCTGCGCGCCCGCCGGGATCGACGCCCCGGCCCGGCCACGGAAGGTGAGCGGCACCGGGGTGCCGCTCGCCGCCGCGCCGCCAGCCTCCGCCTGGAGGGCGACCGTGGCGTGGCCGATCTCGACGGGGGCGGCGGCGAAGGTGTTCTCCAGCCGGACCCGGGCGCCAGGGCCGCCCGCGCTGGTGTGCACGACGAGCCGCAGCGTCTGGTCGGTCCACGGCCCGACCTTGGTGTAACCGGCGGTGCTCGCGGCCCAGCTGCCGGTCCAGCCCCGCGCGGGCTGCCGCAGCGAGGCGGCGAAGACATGCAGATCGGCCCCCGGGCCCGGATCCTTCGGCAGCGTCACCGACGCGACCTGCCGGTCGCCGCGCAGGGGCACCGTCACCGCGTACAGCCGGGCCGCCTCCGCCCGCTGCCCGTCGGCGGTGTTGAGGTGCGGGAGGCCGACCGCCTTGGTGGCGGCGGGGCCCGCGCGCCAGTCGGGGGCGCTCAGGGTGTACGTACCGGACGAGCCGTCCTGGTAGCGGATCCGGCCGGTGCCACTCGCCCCGGCGCCGGGGCCGTCCGGGGAACTGCTCGCGACCAGTAAGGTGAGCGCGTCGCCGTGCCCCCGCAGCTCCACCGACTGCCCGTCGGCGATCACGTTGTCGGGCCGGGACCCGGCGCCCCGCGGCCAGATGAGCCGCGCCGCGTCGAGGGCGATGGCGCGCCCGGGGGTCCAGCCCGCGGCCCGCAGGTCCTGTGCGGACAGGGAGTTGCCCGCCCCGTCGAAGTCGGCCGTGCCCGGCGCGGTGTCGTCACCGACCGCCCGGTTGTCGAAAAGCCGCTCCAAAGGGAGCGGCTTGGTGGTGGTGGGGGCCTGGGCCACCGAGGGTGCGGCCGGTGCGAGGAGTACGAGGGTGGCACCTCCCGCGACGATCCCGGCCACCGACCATGGTCTGCCGACGCGCATATGTGTCCCCTCTCGTAACCAGCCCGACCGGTGATTCGACAGGTGCATGGCGAACGTAGAAAGACGGCAGGGTGTCGTCAAGACAAGCAACGGGTCACGGACCCCCACCGCGCGCCCTGTGGTGTGCTCGTGCACTTGGTGCGACGCTGAGAAGTATGAACATCCCCTTCCTGGACAACTGGCGCAAGCGGCATGGTGCGGCCTCCGGTACGGCTCTGATGAGCGCCCAGGAGGCGGACCCCCAAGGCGTGGCGCAACTCCTCTCGGAGTGCGAACTGCTGCGCGCCCGGGCCGCGCAGGCGGGCATCGGGCTCGACGACTCGCCCGACTCCCTGGAGGCGCTGGACCAGCTGGTGCCGCGCTGGCGCGACGACCCGGAGGAGCTGCCCTGGCTCGGTAACGACGCGGGGCTGTATCTGGGCACGGTCATCATCCGCACCGTGCCGGGCGCCGTCTGGCAGGTGTGGCCCAACGGCCGCCCGGTGGTCAGGCTCGGCTCCGGCCGGGAGGTCGACGTGGTCGAGGCGGGCCACCAGTGGGCCGCCGACGGCGCCCCCGAACTGTCCCAGCTGTACGCGGAGGTCTCGGAGGGCTAGCGCCCCACCCCACTCCCATTTCGGGCGTTATCCGCTCAACGGTGCGTGTCCTGACCGAAGTGCCGCTTTTGTGTGGATAGTTTGCGCGGTATGGCCGTGGGTGAACCGTTGATCGAGCTGCGCAACGTCAACAAGTACTTCGGCGCGCTGCACGTCCTCCAGGACATCGACCTCACCGTCGGCCGCGGGGAGGTGGTGGTGGTCATCGGGCCGTCCGGGTCCGGGAAGTCGACGCTGTGCCGGACGATCAACCGGCTGGAGACCATCCAGTCCGGTTCGATCGTGGTGGACGGGCGGCCGCTGCCGGAGGAGGGCAGGGAGCTGGCGCGGCTGCGGGCCGAAGTGGGGATGGTCTTCCAGTCGTTCAATCTGTTCGCCCACCGGACCGTGCTGGACAACCTGATGCTCGCCCAGGTGAAGGTCCGCAGGCGCGGCAAGGCGGAGGCCGGGCGGCGGGCGCGGGAGCTGCTGGACCGGGTGGGGCTCGCGGACCAGGCGGACAAGTACCCCGCGCAGCTCTCCGGCGGTCAGCAGCAGCGGGTGGCGATCGCCCGGGCGCTGGCCATGGACCCGAAGGTGATGCTTTTCGACGAGCCGACCTCGGCGCTCGACCCGGAGATGATCAACGAGGTGCTGGAGGTCATGCGGCAGCTCGCCCGGGACGGCATGACGATGGCCGTCGTCACCCATGAGATGGGCTTCGCCCGGTACGCCGCGAACCGCGTGGTCTTCATGGCCGACGGCCGGATCGTGGAGGACCGCAGCCCGGAGGAGTTCTTCAAGGCGCCGGAGTCCGCCCGGGCCAGGGACTTCCTGTCCAAGATCCTCAAGCACTGAGCCGGGCGATGACGCACATGACGCATATGAGGCGCATCCTGACCGCCGTCCTCGCGCTGCTCCTCGCCCTCACCGCCTGTGGCGCCCTCAGCGGCTGCGGCAAGGCGGGCAGTCCGCCCGCCAAGGGCCCCAAGTCCGAGGAACTGCCGCGCTACCGGGTGGCCACGGACTTCCGGCTGCCCTCCTCGCCCACCTGGCGGAAGGCGAAGCGGCGCGGGTACCTGGTCGTCGGGGTCAAGGAGGACCAGCCCTACCTGGGCGAGAAGGACCCGGCAACCGGCCGCTACTCCGGCTTCGACATCGAGATCGCCAAGATGCTCGGCGCCTCCCTCGGCTTCCCGCCCCGGGCCATCCGGTTCCGGACCATCGCCTCCGCCAACCGGGAAACCGCGCTCCAGAACGGCCAGATCGACTACTACGTCGGCACCTACACCATCAATCCGCTGCGCAAACGGCTGGTCGGCTTCGCCGGTCCCTACTACATGGCCGGTCAGTCGCTGCTGGTGCGCGCCGATACCCACGACATCCACGGCCCCGAGGACCTGGCCGGCAAGACGGTCTGCTCGGCGGCCGGTTCCACCCCGCTCCAGCGCATCCAGCACGACTACCCCAAGGCCCACGCGGTCGCGTACGACACGTACTCGGTGTGCGTCGACAACCTGCTCAGCTATCAGGTCGACGCGGTCACCACGGACAACGTCATCCTGCTCGGCTACGCGGCCAAGGCTCCCGACGAGTTGAAGGTCGTGGGCAGGCCGTTCTCCAAGGAGCCGTACGGCGTCGGCGTGCCCAAGCACGACATCGCGCTGCGCTTCGCGCTGGACGACGCGATCGAGGCGCATGAGCGCAACGGCGACTGGAGGAGGGCGTACCACGCGACCCTCGGCCTGTCCGGTGTGCCCGCCCCGAAACCGCCCGCCGTCGACCGCTACCACTGAGGCCCGCGCTTATGGACGTGCTCATATGGACGTGCTCACCGAAAACTTCGCGCTCTACGGCCGCGGTCTGCTCGGCACCGTCGAGCTGACCGTCTACGCCTCGCTGCTCGCCCTCGCGCTCGGCGTCCTGATGGCCGCCTTCCGGGTCGCGCCGGTCGCCTCCCTGCGCGCCTTCGGCACCGCCTGGGTGACGGTGCTCCGCAACACCCCGCTGACGCTGCTGTTCTTCGCGGTGATGCTGGGCCTGCCGCGCTTCGGGCTGATCCTGCCGTTCACCACCTTCGCCGTGCTCGCCCTCGGCTGCTACACCTCGGCGTTCATCTGCGAGGCGGTGCGCTCGGGCATCAACACGGTGCCGGTCGGGCAGGGCGAGGCCGCCCGCAGCCTGGGCATGACCTTCGAGCAGACGCTGGGGGCGGTGGTGCTGCCGCAGGCGTTCCGCGCCGTCATCCCGCCGATCGGCTCGACGCTGATCGCGCTCGCCAAGAACTCGGCCATCGCCGGGTCGTTCAGCGTCACCGAACTGCTCGGCACCTACAAGCAGCTCAACGAGATGGGCTACAGCATCGTCTGGTCCTTCGTCTGGATCGCCGTGGGCTATCTGCTCGTGACCCTGACCATCAGCGCGATCTTCACCGTGCTGGAGAAGCGCTGGGGAGTGCCGCGTTGACCGCCACCGCCGTCCTCTACGACGTCCCCGGGCCCCGCACCGCCCGTCGCCACCGCCTCTACGGGCTGATCGCCGCGCTGGCGCTGCTGGCCCTGATCGGCTGGGTGATCTCTCTCCTTGTCGACACGGGTCAGTTCGCGTACCGGAAGTGGATGCCCTTCGAGTACGCGGGCATCCAGGAGCTGCTGCTGCGCGGGCTCGTCAACACGCTCAAGGCGTTCGGGCTCGCCGCCGTCCTCTCGCTGGCGCTGGGCGGGGTGCTGGCCGCCGGGCGGCTGTCCGAGCACCGCCCGGTGCGCCGGCCGGCCACGCTCGTCGTGGAGTTCTTCCGCGCGATGCCCGTCCTGGTGATGATCTTCTTCGTCTTCGTGGCGCTGAAGGCGCAGCCGCTGACCGCCCTGGTCACCGGCCTGACCCTCTACAACGGTTCGGTGCTCGCCGAGGTGTTCCGCGCGGGCGTGGCGGCGGTGGACCGCGGGCAGCGGGAGGCGGCGTACTCGCTGGGGATGCGCAAGACGCAGGTCATGACGTACGTCCTGGTGCCCCAGGGGGTACGGGCGATGCTGCCCGCGATCATCAGCCAACTGGTGGTGGCCCTGAAGGACACCTCGCTCGGCTTCCTCATCACCTACGAGGAGTTCCTGCACGCGGGCAAGCTCATCGCGTCCAACCTCGACTACGACCTGCCCTTCATCCCCGTCGTGATGGTCATCTCGCCGGTCTACATCGGGATGTGCATGCTGCTGTCGTGGTGCGCGAATTGGGTCGCGAAGCGGCAGCGGCGCAGCGTGAAGACGGAGAAGGTGCGGGTGGCACCGCCCGGCCCGGGGGCCCCGCTGCCGGGCGACACCGCCGGATAGGGCCTAGTCGCGCACCGGGACCGACAGATACGACGGGTCGGCCTCCGGGGAGGAGAACGTGAGGTGGGCGCCGTCCGGGTTGTGCTCGATGTAGAGCGGGTCGACGGTGTCGACCACCAGCGCGAGCCGGTGCCCGGCCGGGACGTCGTACGCCGTCGAGAACAGGTCCAGGTCGACGGGGAACGGCTTGCCCGGGGTGCGGTCGTGGAAGGTGACGGGCGCGTTGCTGATGAGCTTGCCGACGCCGAGCGGGCCCACGTCGTAGAGGTAGGCGACCGCGGTGCCGTCGGCCTTGTCGCTGGTGAGGGTGGTGTGCAGGGACACCGTGCCGCGGACGCGCTGCTCGGTCGCGTACGCCCCGGTCTGCCAGACGGCGGCGTACGAGCGCGGCAGCAGCGGGATCGAGGCGAGCGGCGGGAGCTTGAGGAACTGGTCGAGCGCGCCGGTCAGCATGACAGTCCCGGCGTTGGCGCCCGAGTCGTGGTTCGCGGTGACCGTCTCGGCCCGGTCGAGCGCCACCCGGCGCCGCTCCGAGGGTACGGCGGACCAGCTGGCGTAGCCCTCGTAGCCGCCGCCGGTACGGGACATGAGCTGCACCGGCTGCTCGCGGTCGATGCCGTTGCGCTCGCCCTTGAGGTAGCGGTCGAGCCACTGCCGGCTGTGCTCCCAGGTGTCGTTCGGCAGCCCGAAGAGCCCGCCGAACTCGGCGGTCGCATGGTCGCCCGGCCGGAACTCCAGCCGCTTGGGGCCGGTCAGCTTGTCGTAGAAGTCGGCGTAGCTGTTGGGCGGGAAGATGGAGTCGCCCCAGGCGTTGCCCAGCATGATGGCCGCGCCATTGGCGTTGATCTTGTCGAGGTAGGTGGCCGCCGAGCGCTTGCGACCCCACTCGATCATGTCCTGTTCCTTGGCCAGGTTGGAGCCGAGGAAGTCCTTGAGGATCTGCTGGAATTCGTCGCTGGGGCGGCCGGTGAGCGCCCCCGCGCCGCCGAGCAGCCCGGCGGCCTGGGCGTGCTGGGTGCGGCCGCTGTAGATGGACCCGATCAGGTCCGACCAGCCGCTCATCGAGACGACCGCCTTGATGCGCTTGTCGAATCCGGCGGCGAGCAGGCTGATCCCGGCGCCGTACGACACGCCCGCCATGCCGATGTGGTCGGGATCGGCGGCGGTGTTGGCCAGCGCCCAGTCGATGACCTTGGAGGCGTCGGCGACGTCGGGCGGCCCGGCCGTTTCGATCCGGCCGCCGGACTGCCAGAAGCCGCGGGTGTTGTAACTGACCACCACATAGCCGGAGTCGGCGAGCTTCTTGGCCTGCGCCAGGTATTCGACCTGTGGCAGGGACCAGCTGGTGGGCAGCACGACGAGGGGGTGACGGCCGGAGGTGTCCGCCGGGGCGACGACGTTGGCGGCCAGGGTGATGCCGCCGTCGCCCGGGATGTCGACGAACCGTACGGAGGTGTCGGCGGCGGTGGCGGACGCGGGTGTGGCGGGGGCGGCCTGGGAGGCGGGGGCGAGGACGAAGGTCGCACCGGCCAGGACGGTCGCCGAAAGGGAGGCGGCGGCGGTGGCGCGCAGCGCTCGGCGGGCAGGGGTCACTGTGGCTCCAGACGTGGGGGCTGGGGGGAGCACCGGTGCAGGCCCGGGACGGGCCTAAGTGACCTGACGGTAACTCGGCTGGTTACCAGTGGTAATAGTGCGGTAAGTTGCGCCTGGGTAACGATGCGGGCGCAGGGACCCCGCGCATCGTCCGCGATGCGATAGGCCCCCGCTCACCCCTCCTTGAGGAGCGTCTTCGTGGACGCCTTGCCGCTCGCCGTGGTGGCCTGCTTGGTCACGTCCGCGATCAGTTCGACCACATCCGGGCCGTACGCGTTCGAGTTGACCACCTTCAGCAGCAGGCAGAACGAGCCCTGCCCGTACTTGCGCGCCAGCTTGGCGCGGTTGCGCACCAGATGGCGTACGGCGGCGCGGTGGGTGACCGGGCGCTGCCCGGCCGCCAGGAAGACGGGACGGCCGCCGCCGTTCGCCGTCAGCCGGGCCACGAGCACGTGCTCGACCGCGCCGGGCTGCGCGCTGTACTCGGTGCCGCCGATGGTGAAGGTGCCCCGGTTCTCGCCGGACTCGTCGCCCGGGTTCACGGACACCCCCGGCAGCAGGTTCGTCATGTGCGCGGCCAGTCGGCGGTGCGCGGTCGGGTCGCCGACGCAGAACTCGGTGCGCGCCCCGAAACCCTGGAGCCCCGTGTCGTGCGGGGCCACCTCGGCGTGTGCCCCGCAGCTCTCCACGACGGCGGCGATCCCGAGCAGCGCGAGGGCGTCGTGGCGCGGGATGGACCAGTGTGTCGAGGTGCTGTCCCGGTGGGTGACCAGCACACATTCCGAGCCGTCGGGCAGGCCGAAGAAGCGCTGCTCACGGGCGCGCGCCCGGCGCGTCGCCGCCGAGTGCACCGCCCAGCCGAGTGCGAGCCCCACGATCAGGGCCGTTCCGGAAGCGATCAAGTCCTGCACGGTGTCTGTCATGGCCGCGCATCGTAGCTGCCATCCGAGCGGTGTTCGAGTGACGGCCGAAGGGCACTCGCCCTCTGTCGTGAGCATGAGCATCACGGGTAGGCTCCGCTCTCTCTGTCGTCCGCTTGGAGGTCCGGATGGGGCACGCCGCACGACCAGCCGCAGCAACCAGATCCACGGCGCGGGCCGCACGGCGGGCGCTGCCCGCGTTCGCCGCCACGGTCGGAATGGTCGCCGTGCTCGGCATCGCCCCGGCCGGTGCGCGGGCCGCCACCGCACCAAGCGGCAGCACGCCCGCTTCCGGTACGCCCGCCAAGACGCCCGTGGCCACCGGCTACGGCGGTGCGGTCTCCAGCGTGGACCCGGACGCCTCGGCGGCCGGCATCGACGTGCTGCGGCGCGGCGGCAACGCGGTGGACGCGGCGGTGGCGACGGCGGCCGCGCTCGGGGTCACCGAGCCGTACTCGGCGGGCATCGGCGGCGGCGGATACTTCGTCTACTACAACGCCAAGCGGCACACCGTCTCCACGCTGGACGGCCGCGAGACCGCCCCGCTCAGCGCGGACAAGAACCTCTTCCTGGGCAAGGACGGCAAGCCGCTGCCGTTCGGCGACGCCGTCACCAGCGGGCTCAGCGTCGGCACCCCCGGCACCGCGGCCACCTGGCAGGACGCCCTGGAGGACTGGGGCACCCGGTCGCTCGGACAGGTGCTGAAGCCCGCCGAGCGGCTGGCCCGCGACGGCTTCACCGTCGACAGGACCTTCCGCCAGCAGACCGCCGACAACGAGGACCGCTTCAAGGACTTCCCGGCCACTGCCGAGCTGTTCCTGCCCGGCGGAAAGCCCCCGGCCGTCGGCTCGACCCTCCGCAACCCGGATCTCGCCCGCACCTACGCCCTGCTCGCGAAGAAGGGCGTCGGCGCGATCTACAAGGGCGAGGTGGGCCGCGACATCGTCTCCACGGTGCGCAAGCCCCCCGTCGACCCGAAGGCGCAGCGCGTCGTGCGGCCCGGCGATCTGCGGGCCGAGGACCTGCGGGCGTACGGCACGAAGCGGCAGGCCCCGACCCGCACCTCCTACCGCGGCCTGGACGTGTACGGCATGGCGCCCTCGTCCTCCGGCGGCACCAGCGTCGCCGAGGCGCTGAACATCCTGGAGCGCACCGACCTCTCCAAGCTCGACCAGCGCGACTATCTGCACCGCTACATCGAGGCGTCCCGGATAGCCTTCGCCGACCGCGGCCGCTGGGTCGGCGACCCGGCCGCCGAGGACGTGCCGACCAAGGCGCTCACCTCGCAGCGGTACGCCGACTCCCGGGCCTGTCTCATCAAGCCCGACACGGCGCTGAAGAGCCCGCTCGCCCCCGGCGACCCGACGAACCCGGGCGCCCCCGGCTCCTGCGACACGCGCGGACACGCCGCCCCCACCACCTACGAGGGTGAGAACACCACGCATCTGACGGCCGCCGACAAGTGGGGCAACGTCGTCGCGTACACCCTCACCATCGAGCAGACCGGCGGCAGCGGCATCACCGTCCCCGGCCGGGGCTTCCTGCTCAACAACGAGCTGACCGACTTCTCCTTCGCGCCCGCCGACCCCGCCGTCCACGACCCGAACCTGCCGGGTCCGGGCAAGCGGCCGCGCTCGTCCATGTCGCCGACGATCGTGCTCGACGGCCACAAGCCGGTGCTGGCGCTCGGCTCACCGGGCGGCGCCACGATCATCACCACCGTGCTGCAGACCCTGCTGAACCACCTCGACCGGGGCATGCCCCTGGTCGACGCGATCGCCGCACCGCGCGCCAGCCAGCGCAACGCCGCCCAGACGGAGCTGGAGCCCGGGCTGTGGAACAGCCCGGAGCGGGCCCGGCTGGAGAAGCTGGGCCACGCCTTCAAGGAGAACCCCGAGATCGGGGCCGCGACCGGCGTCCAGCGGCTCGGCGACGGCCGGTGGCTGGCCGCGGCCGAGACGACGCGGCGGGGCGGCGGCTCGGCGATGGTGGTGAGGCCCGCCGGCTGACCCGGCCCGTGGGGCATGGTGGCGGTCGGGCCCCGGCCGGGCCGCCACCGTAGGATCCCCCCAGGAATCCGTACAACCTTGCCCGTCATGTGCGTCAGGTGCGAATCCGGAAAAGTGGTCGTAGCGCGCCGGTCACCTGGTCCGTAACATGCGGGGTGTCGAATGCGGGGGGTGGCGATGGCGGGCAGGCAACTCCCGGCGGCGATCGAGGAGTTCGCGAGCTATCTGCGTGCGTTGACTCGGCGGATCGATCCGGAGCAGGGCTGGTACGCCGTCTTCGCGCAGCGCGACCCCGAGGGCCTGAGGGCGTGTCTCGACGGCCTGGAGATCCCGCCGTGGGACGTAGTCCAAGCGCTCCTCCAGGACCTCTCCGCCCAGCGCGGCGCCCGGACGGCCAACGTGGCCGCGGCCCGCGCCGCCACCCTGTACCGCGCCTCGATCACCACCCACGACGCGGCCCCCGGCACCCGCGAGGCGCTCCTCACCCGCCTGGCCGCGATGCACCGTGAACAGTTCGCCGCGGCCGACCGCGAGCGCGACCTCCTCGCGGCCCAGCGGGCCGGGGCCGAAACCACCCCGGACGGCGACCCGGTAGACGCGGCCCTGGCCTGGGCCCAGGACGACCACCACCGCGCCACGGCCCGCTGCGAGGAACTCACCGCCCGCCTGGCCGCCCTCCCGGCCCCGACGGGCGAGAGCGCGTCGGCGCAGGGCGCCGCCGACCCCCTGGACCCGCCGCCCGTGCCATGGGCCGCGGGAGGTCCGCAGGACCCCTCGGCCGAGCGCCCCCAGCCCGGCGGAGCCCGTCCCGGCCCGCCGGGTGCGGGCCCGCTGCCCGGGGCCGCTGGTGGCCACCCGGCCCCGGGGCAGGGTGCCCCGTCCGGTCCGGCGTGGCAGCCGCCACTGGCGGACGCGGGTGGCGGGCAGGGCCCCGCGGCCACGGGGCCGCGGGGTGTCCCTTCGGGCGGAGGCCCGGCCGGCCCACCGGCCCCGGGGGCGCAGGCGGGCGGCGCACCGCCCCCGGCGGGGCAGTGGGGCGAGGGGGAGGCCGGGCCCCGGATCCCCGGCGTCGGGCCGTCGATGCGCGCGCAAGGGCCGCCCCCGCGCGCCGAGGGGCCCTCGCCCCGCGCCGAGGGCCCGCCCCCGCGCGCGGAAGAGCCGCCGCCGCGTGACGAGGGCCCGCCGTCCGGCCCGGCGGGGTCGTCCCGGGCGGCGAGTGGGTTGCGGAACCCGTCGGCCTCGGGCCTGGCCGCGCCGCGCGGGGCGCGGTTCGCGGCGTCGTACGAGGGCGATCCGGACCCCGCACCGCCCGCGTCCCCGGCCGCGGAACCGCTGAGCCGCCCGCGCGGGGCCCGCTTCCCCGGGGTGCGGGGCGGCGCGCGGAAGCGGGAGCGGGAGGCCGAGGAGCGGGCCCGGGCCATCAGTGAGCGGCAGGAGCTGGCCGAGGCCCGGAAGGCGGCCGGTGAGGCCGTGGCGCGGCTGGGGCGGCTGCGGGCGGAGGGGCGCAGCGGGGAGGCGCACGCCGTGCTGTGCGAGACGGCCGTCTGGCCCGCCGGGCGGCTGCCGGTACTGGCGACCGAGCTGGAGCGCGCGGGGCTCGGCGCCGACGTGGCCACGCTGCTGTGGGAGATGTCCTCCCTGCCGCCCGAGCAGCTCTCCGCCGCCGCGCAGGCCCTGATCGCGGCGGGCCGGGAGCCCGACGGGGAGCGGCTCCTGCGGCAGAGCGTCGCGCAGCCCGTCGCCGAGGTGGCGCGGACCGCGCTCGCGCTGCTCGGGAACGGCGGGTACCGGGAGGTGCTGCTCCTGCTGACGGCGTTCATACAGGCCCGTACGGCCGCCGAGGTGGCCGAGGCGGCGGCCGAGGACCCGGGCGCGCTGGTGCCCCTGCTCCTGGACGCGGCGAGTGCGATGTCCCCGGGCAGTCAGCACGACCTCGCCCACGCCCTCCGCATGGCGGGCATTCAGAGCTGACCCCACCCGGGCCCGACATCACACGGCATCGCGCGACATCGCAGGGAAAGCGATGGTCCTCGTTGAGTAACGGCGGCGGTATTGCCAGAGTGGTGAGTGCGCTTCTACGTTCTTCACCACAGCGAAATTCTACGTGCGTAGACACAGGTTGACGACGGGGGTAGGCCCCCGGATCACTGCTGTGAAGGAGCTGATCATGGCCAACGTCGTACGTGCCGCCCTCGTCCAGTGCACCTGGACCGGCGACACCGAATCGATGATCGCGAAGCATGAGGATTACGCCCGGCAGGCGGCCGCCCAAGGGGCCAAGGTGATCGGCTTCCAGGAGGTGTTCAACGCCCCGTACTTCTGCCAGGTGCAGGAGCCGGAGCACTACCGGTGGGCGGAGCCGGTCCCGGACGGGCCGACGGTGCGGCGGATGGCGGAGCTGGCCCGGGAGACCGAGATGGTGATGGTCGTACCGGTCTACGAGGTCGAGCAGTCCGGCTTCTACTACAACACCGCGGCCGTGATCGACGCCGACGGCACCTACCTCGGCAAGTACCGCAAGCACCACATTCCCCAGCTCAAGGGGTTCTGGGAGAAGTACTACTTCAAGCCCGGCAACCTGGGCTGGCCGGTGTTCGACACCGCTGTCGGCAAGGTCGGCGTCTACATCTGCTACGACCGCCACTTCCCGGAGGGCTGGCGCGCGCTCGGGCTGGCCGGTGCGCAGCTCGTCTACAACCCGTCGGCCACCTCCCGCGGGCTGTCGTCGCACCTGTGGCAGCTGGAGCAGCCCGCGTCTGCGGTCGCCAACGAGTACTTCATCGCGGCGATCAACCGCGTCGGCACCGAGGAGTACGGGGACAACGACTTCTACGGCACCAGCTACTTCGTGGACCCGCGCGGCCAGTTCGTCGGCGACGTGGCCAGCGACAAGGACGAGGAGCTGGTCGTCCGCGACCTCGACTTCGGCCTCGTCGACGAGGTGCGGCAGCAGTGGGCCTTCTACCGGGACCGACGCCCCGACGCCTACGACGGGCTGGTGAAGCCATGACCGGCGAGGACCTGTACGCACGCCACCGGGCCGTCCTCCCGGACTGGCTGGCGCTCTACTACCAGCGGCCCCTCGAGATCACCCACGGCGAAGGACGCCACGTCTGGGACGCGGACGGCAACCGCTACCTCGACTTCTTCGGCGGCATCCTCACCACGATGACCGCCCACGCGCTCCCCGAGGTCACCAAGGCCATCACCGAGCAGGCGGGCCGGATCCTGCACAGCTCCACGCTCTACCTCGACCGCCCGATGGTCGACCTCGCCGAGCGCGTCGCGCGGCTGTCCGGCATTCCCGACGCCCGGGTCTTCTTCACCACCTCCGGCACCGAGGCCAACGACACGGCGCTGCTGCTCGCCACCACGTACCGCCGCTCCAACCAGGTCCTGGCGCTGCGCAACAGCTACCACGGCCGGTCGTTCTCGACGGTCGGCATCACGGGCAACCGCTCCTGGTCGCCGACCAGCATCTCCCCGCTCCAGACGCTGTATGTGCACGGCGGGGTGCGGGGCCGGGGGCCGTTCGCCGGGCTGTCGGACGGCGAGTTCATCGCCGCGTGCGTGGCCGACCTCGAAGACATCCTCGGCCAGGCGCACGGCAACGTCGCCGCGCTGATCGCCGAACCCATCCAGGGCGTGGGCGGCTTCACCTCCCCGCCCGACGGGCTGTTCGCCGCCTTCCGCGAGGTACTGGACCGGCACGGCATCCTGTGGATCACCGACGAGGTGCAGACCGGCTGGGGCCGCACCGGCGACCACTTCTGGGGCTGGCAGGCGCACGACGCCGCGGGCCCGCCGGACCTCCTCACCTTCGCCAAGGGCATCGGCAACGGCATGTCGATCGGCGGGGTCGTGGCCCGCGCGGAGGTCATGAACTGCCTGGGTGCCAACTCCATCTCCACCTTCGGCGGCAGCCCGGTCACCATGGCCGCCGGCCTCGCCAACCTCAACCATCTCGTCGAACACGACCTCCAGGGCAACGCCCGCCGCGTCGGCGGACTGCTCATCGAGCGGCTGCGCGCGGCCTGCGCCGGGCTCGACGCGGTACGCGAAGTACGCGGCCGCGGGCTGATGATCGGCGTCGAACTGGTCGAGCCGGGCACCGGCGACCCGGCGCCCGAGGCCGCCTCGGCCGTCCTGGAGGCCGCCCGCGAGCGCGGGCTGCTCCTCGGCAAGGGCGGCGCCCACGACAGCAGAGTCCTGCGCATCGCCCCGCCGCTGAGCCTCACCGTGGCGGAGGCGGAGGAGGGCGCGGACATCCTCGAAGCCGCCCTGAGCACTACCCAGTCGGGAAGGAGTGCGGGCTGATGCCTCGTACCGTGATCCGCGGCGGGCTCGTCATCACCGCCGCCGAGGAGACCCACGCCGACGTCCTGGTCGAGGACGAGCGGGTGGTGGCGCTGGCCGCGTCCGACAGCGACGTCGCGCGCGGCTGGACGGCCGACCGTACGATCGACGCGACCGGCAAGTACGTCATCCCGGGCGGCGTCGATCCGCACACCCACATGGAGATGCCGTTCGGCGGCACCTTCGCCGCCGACACCTTCGAGACCGGCACCCGGGCCGCGGCCTGGGGCGGCACGACCACCATCGTGGACTTCGCCATCCAGACCAAGGGGCACGCCCTGCGGGAGGGCCTGGACGCCTGGCATCTGAAGGCGGGCGGCAACTGCGCGATCGACTACGCCTTCCACATGATCCTCTCCGACGTCGACGAGGGCTCCCTGAAGGAGATGGACCACCTCGTGGACGAGGGCGTGACCTCGTTCAAGCTCTTCATGGCCTATCCCGGCGTCTTCTACAGCGACGACGGGCAGATCCTGCGCGCCATGCAGCGCGGCGCCGCCAACGGCGGGCTCATCATGATGCACGCCGAGAACGGCATCGCCATCGACGTGCTGGTCGAACAGGCCCTCGCCGAGGGCAGGACCGACCCCCGCTACCACGGCGAGGTCCGCAAGGCGCTGCTGGAATCCGAGGCCACCCACCGCGCCATCCAGCTGGCCCGGGTGGCCGGGGCGCCGCTGTACGTCGTCCACGTGTCGGCGGAGGAGGCCGTCGCGGAGCTGACGCGGGCGCGGGACAAGGGGCTGCCGGTCTTCGGCGAGACGTGTCCGCAGTATCTGTTCCTGTCCACCGACAACCTCGCCGAGCCGGACTTCGAGGGCGCCAAGTACGTCTGCTCGACACCGCTGCGGCCGCGGGAACACCAGGCGGCGCTGTGGCGGGGGCTGCGGACCAACGACCTCCAGGTCGTCTCCACCGACCACTGCCCGTTCTGCTTCACCGGCCAGAAGGAGATGGGCCGCGGCGACTTCTCCAAGATCCCCAACGGGATGCCGGGCGTGGAGAACCGCATGGACCTCCTGCACCAGGGCGTCGTGGACGGCCACATCACCCGCCGCCGCTGGATCGAGATCGCCTGCGCCACCCCGGCCCGGATGTTCGGCCTCTACCCCCGGAAGGGCACCATCGCGCCCGGCTCGGACGCCGACATCGTCATCTACGACCCGGCCGCCCAGCAGACCCTCTCCGCCGAGACCCACCACATGAACGTCGACTACTCGGCCTACGAGGGCAAGCGGATCACCGGTCAGGTCGAGACCGTGCTCTCGCGCGGCCTCCCGGTCATCGACGGGCACGCCTACACCGGCCGCGCCGGCCACGGCCGGTTCGTCCGCCGCTCGACCTGTCAGTATCTCGACTAGGAGGCCAGGCCATGGACTTCGGACTCGTGCTGCAGACCGATCCGCCCGCGTCGGACGTCGTCGACCTGATGCGCCGTGCTGAGCGCAACGGCTTCCGCTACGGCTGGACCTTCGACTCCGCCGTGCTCTGGCAGGAGCCGTTCGTCATCTACAGCCGCATCCTGGAACACACCGAGCGGCTGATCGTCGGCCCCATGGTCACCAACCCCGGCACCCGCACCTGGGAGGTGACGGCCTCCACCTTCGCCACCCTCAACGACATGTACGGCAACCGCACCGTGTGCGGCATCGGCCGCGGCGACTCCGCCATGCGGGTCGCCGGCCGCAGACCGAACACCCTCGCCCGGCTGGGCGAGGCCATCGACGCCATCCGCGACCTGGCGGAGGGCCGGGAGGCCGAGGTGGACGGCGGCCGGATGCGCCTCCCCTGGGTCAAGGACGGCCGGCTGCCGGTCTGGATGGCCGCGTACGGGCCCAAGGCCCTCGCTCTCGCGGGCCGCAAGGCCGACGGCTTCATCCTCCAGCTGGCCGACCCGTTCCTGACGGAGTGGATGGTCCACGCGGTCCGCGCCGCCGCGGCCGACGCCGGCCGCGACCCGGACGCGATCACCGTCTGCGTCGCCGCGCCCGCGTACATCGGGGACGACCTGGCGTACGCGCGCGAGCAGTGCCGCTGGTTCGGTGGCATGGTCGGCAACCACGTCGCCGACCTGGTCTCCCGCTACGGCGAACACTCCGGCGCCATCCCCGAATCCCTCACCGCGTACATCGCCCAGCGCCAGGGCTACGACTACAGCCACCACGGCCGCACCGGAAACCCGGACACGGCCTTCGTCCCGGACGACATCGTCGACCGCTTCTGCCTGCTGGGTCCGGCGGAGGCCCACGTGGAAAAGCTGCGCACGCTACGGGGTCTCGGCGTGGACCAGTTCGCGGTGTACGCGATGCACGACGCGAAGGAGCGGACGATCGACGCGTACGGGTCCGAGGTCATCCCGGCGCTGAACGGATAGCATCAGTCATCGGATCTCTTCGTGCATGCTTCTTGCTTGTTGAGGCGGTCGAGCCCATCATTCCGGCATGAAGTCAGTCATGAAGAGACGGCAGATGCTCACAGTGCTCGGAGGTCTCGGCTTAGCCGGACCCCTCGCCGCGATCACGCCCTCCGGCCCGGCGGCCGCCGCCGACCTGCCGGAGGGCGTGTTCTTCCAGAACCGGGGCAGCGTGGCGGGCTGGGACAAGGGCTACGCCCAGAAGCAGGGCACCATCACCACCATCGACAACCCCACCTACAAGGGCGCCGACGCCATCGCGGCGACCCAGACCTATATCAACGAGACCGGCGGTTATCACAGCGAAGTCATCCGGCAGGGAGCCCAGAGCGTCGGCGAGGACCGCTACTACGGCCAGGCCCTTTACCTGGGCTCCGACTGGCGGTTCCACAACCAGAACGTCACCTTCCAGCAGTTCTCCCCCGAGGACCCGGAGGGCCCGTGGCTGCTGATGTTCGTCATGGGCAACATGATCCAGTACGGCGGCCGCGCGGTCTCCGGCACGGTCGGGTCGATCGCCGATCTGCGCGGAACCTGGATCCGTATCGTCGTACGCCTCAAGCTCGCAGGCAGCGGCCAGGGCGCCTTCGAGGTCTGGCTGAACGGCAAGAAGACGGTCAGCTCGACGGGCATCACCCTGCTGCCGTCCACCTCCCGCACCATCCGCTGGTCCAGCGGCATCTACTGCACGGCATGGCGCGACGGCACGCCCGCCGGACCCTCGACCCTGACGGTCCTTCACGACCAGCACCGCATCGCCTCGTCGTACGTCCTGGCCGAACCGGCCAACTGGACCTGACCCGCCACTTCCCGGAACTGCGGCGAAGTGGCACGGCGGCGGGATCGCTGTGGCTGGGTGGCCGGCTGACCGGGATCGACTCCGTGGCGCACGCGGCCGAGGGAGCCGAGGAGGCCGGGGACGGCGCCCGGCGGATCGTCGTCGGTCAGGCCACCAACGCCTCCGCCGCCCTGTCGCCGGACGGCCGGACGGTGGTGCTGGACCTGCTCAACATGGTGTGGTCGGTCCCCGCCCGCGGTGGTGAGGCGATCCGTCTGACCGGCATCGACCAGGAGGCGACCGAACCCGACTTCTCGCCCGACGGCCGCCACCTGGTCTTCCAGGGCTACACCGACGGCAACTTCCCTCTCTGGCTCGCGCGCGCCGACGGCACCGGGACACGCCGGCTGACGTCCGGCGCGGCTGACCACCGCGAGCCGCGCTTCTCCCCGGACGGCAGGCGCATCGCCTACACGGCCGAGACCGAGGGCCGCTACGCGATCCACGTACTCGACCTCGACAGCGGTGCGTCCCGCGTCTGGGCGGCGCCCGGCGACGACGCCACCGCCCAGGAGGCACAGCCCTACTGGTACCGGACCGCTCAACGCGCCCGGCAGGCCCACCTTCTCGGCCGACGGCACCCGGCTGTCCTGCGCCGCGCCGGTGCCCGTCCCCCCGGTACCGCGAGGGCACCAACCAGATCCTGACCGTCGACCTCGCCACCGGTGAGCCCCACTACGACGAACCGGTGCCGGGGAAGTCCCTCGCCAACCGCATCGACGCCGGACCCGTCCACGCGCCGGAACGGCCGGCACACCGCGTACGTCGTCGGCGGCACGCTGCACCTCAGCGCCCTCGACGCGGCCGGCCGCCCCACCGGGACCGCCCGGCGGCTGAACGGTGAGACGGCCGACGCGGCCGCAACGGCCACACGCTTGCCACTCCTGCAAAACCCGGTGCCGCCGGTGTACGGCGTCGCGGCACAGTTCAGCGTGGCGTTCTTCGCGACCATTCTGACCGGTGAGGCGGTTATTTTCGCCCTTGCGTTCCCGGCGTCAAGTGCCTGGCCATCGTTACGGGGAATTGATGCCCATATCGCCTTCCGGTCCTGGGTGGTGGTCGGCTGGATCGGGGCGATGTTGCTGGGCGTCGGGCTTCTGATGGATGAACGGGCGGTTGCAGCCTGCGGCGCGGTGCTGTTTTTACTTGCTGACGCACTCGGCATTCTTTCTTTGCCGGCCGCGCGTGGGAACGGCGGGGCGGGACCGTTTTCGTTCCCGCCCCGACGGGCATCAGTTCGCGCTCGGAGGCGTCTGGGCTGCCTTCTTGGCGGGGCGTCCGCGCTTCTTGGAGGTGGGCTCCTCCACCGGCCTGGACACCACCGAGAAGGGCTGGAGCGCTTCCTGAAGGGCCTTCAGTGAATCCGGCCCCAGGTCCACGATCCGGCGCTCCGTCTTCAGGGCCTGCCGCACGGCGATGGTGTTGCTGCCGTCCTCGTTCTGCTCCCCGGTTTCGTACTCCTCGTCGGCCCAGACGGGAACCACGATCTCCACCGAATGCACGTCCTCGGTGACATCGGGTTCGATGTCACAGTGAATTACCGTGCGTCCGTAGATTCGCGTCTCGACCGTCTGTCCGTTGACGACGACCGGCGTGACGGTTTCCTGAACTCCTTCCTGGTCCTTCTCGGTTTCCGGAACCTGAACAAAGCGAACTGCCACTGCTTCCCCTTTTCTTGGTGCTGACTCAAATTCTAGCGGGGCAGCGGCTGTTGGCGCCAATCCGGAATTGCCGAAAGCCCCTTCCGGTCGGAAGGGGCTTTTCGGTGCGGGTGGCGGGAAATGCGCGCGCGGCATCAGGCGCAGCCGTTGCGGGCGGTGCCCACGGCCACGTCGTCGTACCAGAGGGTGTCGTCGCCCTCGCCGTAGCTCTCCCAGCCCAGCCGCAGATCGGTCGGGGCGGGCCGCCAGCCGCCGCGGGCCAGCCACTGCTGGTCGACGTCCTGGGTCGGGGTGCCGTCGACCACCAGGCCGGTGACGAGCGTGCCGTTCATCCAGGTGTCGAGGCGGCCCGCGGCGCGGCCGAGGCGGAACTCCAGGCAGGTCCAGGTGTTGACGGGCAGCGGGGTGCTGAGCGCGACGCCCGCCGGGCTCTGGGCGGGGAGGGTGGCGTCGTCCGATTCGCGGTTCCACTGGAGCGCCTTGTTCTGGCCGCCCATGCGCAGGTCCTTGCCGTTGTCGTTCGGGTCCTTCAGGGCTGCGAAGGTGACGTGCTGGGCGGGCAGCGCGGTGGTGTGGCGGACCCAGAAGCGTACATAGAGGTCGCCGGTCGCGGGCAGGGCGGGCAGGGCGGTCCCCGCGAAGGCGTGGTTGCAGTAGCCCGCCCTGCCGGTCACCCGCACCGACTTGGTGCCGGTGTGGGCCACCGTGGAGTCGACGGTGGCGGTGCCGGTGCCCGAGCAGTTGGCCACCGCCGTGGTCCAGCGCCCGGCGGGGGTGGTGCCGGTCTGGGACTCGAAGTCCTCGCAGAATCCGGTGGCGTTGCAAGCGGCCCCGGCCCCCGGGCGGGGGGAGGCCGAGGCGGCGGGCGCGGCGAGGCCCGTCATGGCGAGGGCGGCGACGGCGGCTGACGCGGTGCGACGGCGGTGCGACACGAGGGTCATCGGGTCCTCCGGCGGGGGCAGAGGGTGTGGGAGCGCTCCCAAGTTCTGTGTCCCCAGGTTAGCCGAGACATGACAAGTCGGGAACCTGTCCGCAGCACGGATGCTGCCAGTGGCCCTTCCCGGGGCGGTGGGCGGCGCCGACGACGAGCCCGACGACGGCGAGGACGCCGCCCGGGCGCAGCAGGTCGCGCATGCGGCCGGCCCGGTGGCGGCGTCCATGTGGTCGGGGACGACCCCGGCTCGCGGTCAGCGGGCGCCGCGTACCAGGCGGATGGCGAACGCGCCCGCGATGGAGAAGGCCGCCGCCGCGGCGTACAGGGCCGCGTAGTTTCCGTCGCCGCCCAGGGCGAGGAAGACGGGAGCGAGGATCGGGGCGATCGTCTGGGGGATCGTGCTGGACAGGTTGAACACGCCCATGCCCTTCGCGGCCTCGGTCTCCTTGTTCGGCAGCACCGAGGCCACGAGGGCGTAGTCGACCCCCATGTACATGCCCTGGCCGAGCCCGGAGAGGCCCACTCCCACCAGGAACATCTCGGTCGACTGGGCCAGGGCCACCACGACCATGGCGCAGGCGAAGACGACGGACGCCGCGGCGACGAAGACCTTGCGCCGGTGCAGCCGGTCGGAGAGCCACCCGGCGGTGTAGCTGCTGAGGGTGGTCGTGGTGGCCAGCAGCAGCATCGACCAGAAGAGGATGGGGGTGGCGTCCTCGGCGGTGTAGCCGAGCCGGTCCATCAGGAAGTACGCCTTGTACGTGGTCAGGAAGCTGACGCCGGTCCAGGTCAGGAACCGTCCGCACCAGGCCCGGGCGAAGTCGCGGTGGCGCACCGGGTTGATCCACATGCTGCTGGGGATGTCCGCCCACCGGAGCCGGGGGAGTTCCGCCCGGGAGCGGGGCAGTTCCTTGAGGTAGCAGACGAAGACCAGGGTCATGGCCAGGCCGAGGAGCCCGGGGGCGAGGAACATCCAGAGGTTGTCCGTCCCGGTGAACTGGACGAGGAACGTGCCGCTGACGATGCCGATCTGGGTGGTCGTGCCCATCAGCCCGGAGACCCGCCCCCGGTACCGGTCCGTCACCCGCTCGGGCAGGAGCGCGGTCGCGGCGGCGAGGGCCGCGTTGAACAGCACCTGCGCCAGACACCAGCCGAGGCCCAGCACGAACAGGTTGGGTGCCGTGCCCATCACCAGCAGTGCCCCGAATCCCAGGACCATGCCGCCGAGGATGTACGGCCTGCGCCGGCCCCAGCGGGACGTGGACAGGTCGCTGAGCCTGCCGAAGACGGGGTTGGCCACGAGCGCGCAGAAGGCACCGGCGCCCGCGATGGTCGACAGGCTGTCCGACTTGCCGGCCGGGTCGAGGTCGGCGACCCGGAGCGACAGGGTGACCGAGGCGGGGGTGCACAGGGCGATCCACAGGCCGATGTAGGCGAGGATGAACAGGGCGATGAACACCCCGTTCACCTCTTGGCCGGTGGCCTTCGCGATCCGTTCCGGTCCGTGCGGCGGCACGGGGGTATGGGGGCTTTCGGGGGTGTGGGGGGTGGCGGCGCCGGGCTTCCGGGCAGACAGCATCGTCCGCTCCTTTGCGGATGAGGTCCCGTGGGGGGGAGGGGAGGAGGAGTGGGCAGGGCCTAGCGGGTCAGGGGCCCGGCGTCGATGTCGAGGAGCGGTGCCGGGCGCTTCACCGTGCTGGTGATCTCGACGGCGCCGTCCTCCGGGGCGATGCGCTCCAGCCGCTCCAGCACCTCCAGCACGTGGAACGCGAAGTCGGCGGAGGCCCGGTGGAGGTCGCCGCCGAGGTGGCGTACGAGGTCCAGCACTCCGGGGCCGCGGATGGCGCGGGCGCCCGCGGGGGTGAGCGGGTCCATCACGGCGGGAAGTTCGGTCCACTCGTCGTCACCGCGCCGCTTCAGCAGCACAGGGTCGTCGAAGCGGTTGGGGTTGGGCACCTGGAGGGTGCCCTCGGTGCCGTAGATCTCCAGGTGGGGGAGGGTGGTGTCCCAGACGTCGAAGCTGTACATGGCCGTGGCCAGGGCGCCGGAGGCGAACTGAAGGATCGCCGTCGCGTGGGTGGCGACGGTGACGTCGATCCGCTCGACGCGGCGCTCGGGGGCGGTCACGGTCAGCTCGTCGGCGGCGCGGGTGGTCGCCCCGACCACCCGGCTGACCGGTCCGAGCAGGTTGACCAGCGCGGCGATGTGGTACGGGCCCCAGTCCAGGACCGGGCCGCCGCCCTCGGTGAACAGGAACGTGGGGTCCGGGTGCCAGGTCTCGGCGCGCGAGGAGCGGACGAAGGACGTCGCCCCGAACGGACGCCCGATCAGCCCGGCGTCGACGGCGGCGCGGGCCGTCTGCCCGGAGGGGCCGAGGAAGGTGTCGGGCGCGCCGCCGAGCAGCATGCCGGTCTCCCGGGCGGTCTCGATGTTCCGCCGGGCCTCGTCGACCGTGGCGGCGAGCGGCTTCTCGACGTACACGTGCTTTCCGGCGCGCAGGGCCGCGTCGGTCAGCGCCGCATGGGCCCTGGGCGGGGTGATGTTGACGACGACCTGCACCTCGGGGTCGGCGAGCAGTTCCTCGGTCGTGCCCCATGCCGGGATGTTCCACTCCGCGGCGGCGGCGCGGGCGCGCTCGCCGTCGAGGTCGGCGACGCGCACGAGGGGCAGGCGGGGGATGGTCGAGAGGCCGAGTGCGTAGGCGTTGAAGATCGAGCCGGTGCCGATGACGCCGATGGGGACGCGCGGCGTGGTGTCGTCCATGTCTCTCCCGGTGTGTGGCGGGCGACGGACGCTGGGGCGGCGGTGGGCCGCGCAGCTGAACGACGCCTCGGAGCAACGGAGTTGGACGAAACCGCTGTCGTTGAAACGTGTGACATGCAAGCACCGACTTCCCGGCGGGGTCAAGGGTCCGGTCAGGCGGAATGTGCGGCGGAGTGCGCGACGGGACGCGCCAGCACGTCGCCGATGCCCTCGGGGGAGAGGACGTGTTCCACGCCGACCACGGTCCCGCCGACGACCCCGGCGGACATCCCCAGCACGCTCTGGGTCAGCGTCAGCCGGCGGGTGGCCAGCGGCAGCGCCCGCCGGTAGACGACGCCGCGGATCCGGGCCAGCAGATCGTCGCTGGCGGCGGCGATCGCCCCGCCGATCACGATCCGCGCCGGGTTGTAGACGTGCACGAGCAGCGCCACCACCTCGCCGATGGTGGTCGCGGCCTCGCGGACGACGCGTACGGCTCCGGGGTGGCCGTCGCGGACGAGCCGGGCCAGGTCGGCGGCGCCACGCGGCCGCTCGTGCTCGGCGAGGCCCGCGTCCTCCCGGCCGAGCCGGGCCGCCATCGCGGTGGCCGACGCCACGGCCTCGACGCAGCCGATGTTGCCGCAGCTGCACACGGTGTCGTCGGCGCCGGGCACCCGCAGGTGGCCGATGTCGCCCGCGGCTCCTTCCGCGCCGCGGTGCAGTTCACCGGAGGCCGAGATGAGGCCGCCGCCGATACCGGTGCCGATCTTGATGAAGAGCAGCGGCGCCTCGCCCTCCGGCAGCGCGCGGGCCTCGCCGAGGGCCATGAGGTTCACATCGTTGTCGACGAAGGTCCGGCAACCGAACCGCTCGGCCATGGTCCGGCCGACCGGGAAGCCGTCCCAGCCCGGCATGATGGGTGGCCGTACGGGCGTACCGGCGCGCGCGTCGACGGGCCCGGGGAGGCCGACGACAAGGGCGGACGGGTGGTCGGCCCCCGCCGACTCGGCCAGCGTGTGGCGCAGCCGTTCCGTCAGCAGATCGAGCGTCGCCTCGGGGCCCTGCGCCACCTTCAGCGCGATCTCCTCCTGCGCCAGGAGGTTCTGCGACAGATCGGCGAGCGCCAGCCGGGCGCTGTGCGCGCCGACGTCGGCCACCGCGACCACCCCGGCCCGTGGGTTGAGGGCCAGCCGCAGCGGCGGGCGGCCGCGGCCGGGCCGGGCGACGGTGCCGCCCTCGGTGACCACCCCGGCGTCGATCATGGTGTCGAGGTGCCGGGTCACCGTGGAGCGGGCCAGGCCGGTGGCCTTGACCAGGTCGGCGCGGCTGTCGGCGAGGCCGGAGGCGATGAGCCGGGCCAGCGAGCTGTGGACGGGGCCGCCGGTGTTCTGCGGCCGCAGTCCGGCGATCGACAGCCGGGGTATCGGGCGGGGGTCCGTCGTGCTCTGCGCTCCCATGGCGGGCCACCGTACCGCAATTCCGCCGCCTTTTATGACTCACAAGATGCAGAATTCAATGTCTTGTGAGGCGGTAATCGCTGTCTTAGGCTCACCGCCGGACGAAACCGCCCCGCAGACGTTCCTCCTGGGAGGGCTGTCATCACACCCCCACAGCACGGCACAGCAATCGGCACCGCCCTCGTCGGTGCCGGGATGATCGGCGCGATCCACCGCAGGGCCGCGGCGGTGGCCGGCGCCCGCGTCACCGGCGTCCTGGCCTCCACACCCGCACGGTCCGCCCAGGTGGCCGCGGAGTGGAGCGTCCCCGCCTATCCGTCCCTGGACGCGGTCCTCGACGACGACTCCGTGGACGTGGTCCACATCTGTTCGCCCAACGCCACCCACGCGTCCTACGCGCTGCGCGCCCTCGCCGCCGGGAAGCACGTGGTGTGCGAGAAACCCCTCGCGGTCTCCGTCGCCGACGCGGAGCGCATGGCGGAGACGGCCCGCGACAGCGGGCTGGTGGCCGCCGTCCCCTTCGTCTACCGCTACCACCCCCTGGTCCGGGAGATCCGGGCGCGCCGGATCGACGGCGAGTTCGGCGGCTGGCACCTGATCCACGGGAGCTACCTCCAGGACTGGATGCTCTCGCCGCAGGCGTCCGGCTGGCGGGTGGACCCGGTGGCCGGGGGCCCATCCCGGGCCTTCGCGGACATCGGCTCCCACTGGTGCGATCTGGTCGAGTGGGTGTCGGGCGAACGGTTCGCCGAGGTCACCGCCTCGATGTCGGTCGCCGTGGACAAGCGGCCCGCCGCCGGGGCGCATACGTTCGAGGGGGCCCCGGACGCGGAGGGCCCCGGCGCCGGGGAGTACATGGACGTCCGTACGGAGGACTGCGCCGCGCTGCTGCTGCGCACCGCCTCCGGCGTCCTGGCGTCCACGACCGTCTCCCAGGTGTCCGCCGGGCGGAAGAACCGGCTGTGGTTCGAGCTGGACGGCGCGCGGGCCAGCGCGGTCTTCGACCAGGAGAACCCGGAGACCATCTGGCTGGGCGGCGAGGACGGCGCCCGGGTCGTCAGCCGCGACCCCGGGCGCGGCTCGGCCGAACAGCGGCGGCTTTCGGTACTGCCCCCGGGGCACCCCCAGGGGTACGCGCAGTGCTTCGAGGCGTTCGTCGCCGACACCTACGCCGCGGTTCGAGGCGACCGGCCGGAGGGCCTGCCGACCTTCGACGACGGACTGCGCGCCGCCCGCATCACCGAGGCGGTTCTCCGATCCTCCCGTAACGGCTCGTGGACAGAGGTATGAACGCATGAAACTCGGGTTCCTGACGGCATGTCTCCCCGGCTGGTCCCTCCCGCGCATCGCGGAGTGGGCGTCCGGCAACGGCTACGAGGCGCTGGAGGTCGCCGTCTGGCCGCGGACCGGCGGCCGCGACTTCGAGGCGAGCCATCTGCCCGTCGCCGACTTCCCGGCGGCGCGCGCGGAGGAGACGCTCGCGCTGTTCGCCAAGCACGGCCTCGAACTGTCCGCGCTCGCCTACTACGAGAACCAGCTGCACCCCGACACCGAGCGCCGGGCGGAGATCCGTACCCACTTCAAGCACGCGGTGGACGCGGCCTCGGCGCTCGGCGTGCCCTACGTCGGCACGTTCATCGGCCGGGACTGGACCAAGCCGGTCGCGGACAACCTCAAGGAGGCCGAGCGGGTCTTCCCCGAACTGGTCGACTACGCGGGCGAGCGCGGCGTGAAAATCATCATCGAGAACTGCGTCATGGAGGGCTGGCACCCCGACGGCTATCCGGGCAACCTGGCCTACTCCCCGGAGCTGTGGGAGTGGATGTTCTCCCTGGACCTCTACCTCAACTGGGACCCCTCGCACCTCACCTGGATCGGCATCGACCCGGTGAAGACCATCGCGCCCTACATCGACCGCATCGTGCACGCCCAGGCCAAGGACGTCGAGCTGGGCAGCGGGGACCTCGACCGGTACGGCTTCTTCGGCAAGGCGGTCGGCCGCCCCGACCCGTGGGACAACGGCTGGTGGCGCTACCGGGTGCCGGGGCTCGGCCAGGTCGACTGGACGCGCGTCGTGGACCGCCTCTACGAGCACGGCTTCACCGGAACGCTCTCCGTCGAGCACGAGGACCCGGTCTGGGGCGGGACGGACGAGAAGGTCATCCAGGGGCTGCGGATCGCCCACCGCACCCTGCGTCCGCTGGTCATCGGCTGACGACGACGTCGTACGGGAGAGGAAGCACCATGGATCAGCAAGGTGACCGGCACGGTCTGTTGTCCGTGCAGCTCTACAGCGTCCGGGACGCGCTCGCCGAGAACCAGGACCGCACCCTGGCCCGCCTGGCGGAGATCGGCTTCCGCTACGTCGAGCCCTTCGGCCTCGGGTCCCCGGACCGCAGCGCCGCGGACCGGCTGGTGGCCGCCAAGGCGCTGCGGCGCGGGCTGGACGCCGCGGGCCTGCGGGTCTCGGCCACCCACGCCGGGCTGCCCGACGCGGTGGGCTCCCTGGCCGAGGAGTGCGCGGAGATCGGCGCGGACACGGTGTTCGTGCCGCACCCCCGGCTCGTCAGCGGCTTCAGCGAGGACGACTTCGGCGACCCCGGCCGGGTGGCGGCCTTCGCGGACGCGGTGAACGCGGCCGGGGCGGCCCTGGCCGGTGCCGGGCTGCGGCTGGGCTACCACAACCACGACTTCGAATGGGCGGCGCTGCCCGACGGGCGCAGCGGCTACGACGCGTTCTGGGCGGCGGCGGACGACGCGATCCTCGCCGAACTCGACGTCTACTGGGCGACCGTGGCCGGAGCCTCCCCCACCGAGGTGCTGGCCCGGCTCGGCGCCCGCGCCGTGTCCGTCCACCTCAAGGACGGCCCCGCGCGGCGCGGCGCGCCGCAGACCCCGCTCGGCACCGGTGACGTGGACACCCCGGCGGCCGTCCGCGCCGCGGGGCCCGGTCCGGTCTGGCACGTCGCGGAGATCGACGTCACCGACCACGACCCGTTCGAGCTGCTGGCCGGCAACGCCGCCTGGCTGGCCGAGGCGGGCCTGTCGCGCTGGGCCTGAACCTCGTGCGGCGACCCCCCGCGGCGGGGTCACCAGCAGGTGACCCCGCCGTCCACCAGCAGGTCCGTACCGGTGACGAAGCTCGCCGCGTCGCTCAGCAGGAACACGGTCGGCCCGACCATCTCGTCCACCGTCGCCATCCGGCCCAGCGGGGTGTCCGCCTCGAACTGGGCGACGCGTGTCGCCACTTCGGGGCGCAGGTTCATCGGCGTGGCCGTGTAGCCGGGGCTCACGCTGTTGACCCGGATGCCGCGGGTGCACCACTCCGTGGCCAGGCTCTTCGTCAGGTGCATCACGGCGGCCTTCGACGCGTTGTAGTGGGCCTGGGTCAGCCCCCGGTTGGCGATGGTGCCCGACATGGACGCGATGTTGACGATGGAGCCGCCGCCGTTGCGCAGCAGCGCCCGGCCCTCGGCCTGGCAGGACAGGAACACCCCGGTGAGGTTGACGTCCACGACCTGCTGCCACTGCTCCGGCGGCATGTCCTCGGCCCGAGAGGCGTTGGCGATGCCCGCGGCGTTGACCGCCAGCCGGAGGGGGCCCAGGTCGCGTTCGGCCACGGCCACCGCTTCCGCCAGGTCCTCCGCCCTGGTCACATCGGCGGGGAGGGCGACCGCGCGCCGCCCCGCGTCCCCGATCGCCTCGACCGTACCGGCCAGATCGCTGTGCGGCAGGTCCAGGCATCCGACGTCGGCCCCCATCTCGGCGAGCCCGATCGCCAGCCGCCGGCCGATGCCGCTGCCCGCTCCGGTCACCAGGGCCACGCTGTCGTCGAGACGGAAGGAGGGGACGGGCATGAGGACTCCTCGAAAGGTGGGTGCGGCCGTCGCTACGGCGCTTGTCGTTCGGTTCGGTCGGGGCGGCCGGCCAGTCGGCGGGCCACGCCCAGGTCGGTGATCAGGACATCGACCCAGCCGCCCAGCACCGCGGCCCGTATCGCCGCGTACTTGCGGTCGCCGCCGGCCACCGCGACGCGGCGCGGCACGGCGCGGTAGACGTCGGGGGTGATGCCGATGACGCGGTCGTTCAGCTCGGTGTCGAGCAGGGTGCCGTGCTCGTCGAAGAAGTGCAGGCAGATGTCGCCCACCGCGCCGAGCCCGCGCAGCTGTTCCTGGTCGTCGTCGGAGAAGATGTTGCCGCTGCGGCGCAACAGCGGCGAGGGGTCGAGGCTGCCGATGCCCACGATGGCGATGGTGAGGTTCTTCCACGCCGCGGCCACGTTGCTCACCTTGGGGTCGGCGAGGATGGCGTCCCGTACGGTGGCGCCCGCGACCAGCCCGGGGGCCGACATGAACACCGGTTCCGCACCGGTCAGTTCGGCGAGTCGCCCCATCAGCCGGGTCGCCTGGACCTGGACCTGCGGATCGCCCACCCCGCCCATCAGCTGGACGACCTCCTCAAGGAAGCGCCCGCCCGGTCGGGAGCGCATGGCCTCGACCGCCGCGAGCAGGGTGGCGCTCCACGAGGAGATGCCCAGCCGGTCGCCCTCCATGAGCGTGGTCTCCAGATAGACCGCGGTCGCCGCGCCGAGCGCCGGGATGACGGAGTCGGCCTCGCCCTCGACATCGACGACCACCACGTCGCGCAGCCCGTACCGGGCCGCGATCTCCTCCTCCAGCTCGGCGAAGACCCCCTCGGGCGGCACCACGATGGTGCGCACGATGCCGAGCTTGGCGGCCTGGGTGAGCAGCCGGGAGACACGCGCCTGGGAGATGTGCAGCTCCTCGGCGATGCGCGGCTGCCGCATACCCTGCTCGTGGTAGAGCCGGGCGATCCGGGTCATCAGCCGCAACTGCTCGTCGCTGGTGGCCATGCGTGTGGTGCGGGTCACGGGGTTGCCGGTCCGGTTGCGGTGGTTCATATCGGCATCATGCCGTGGCCAGGCGCATGACCGCGGCGTCGGTGGCCTCGGCCGCCGGGAGGATGCCCCGCTGCCGTCCCCGGCTGAGGACGAGCACCCGGTGGGAAAGCCCCAGGACCTCGTCGAGGTCGGAGCTGACCACGACGATCGCCATGCCGGAGCGGGCAAGGTCGGCGATGACCTCGTAGATCGCGGCCCGCGCGCCGACGTCGATGCCGCGGGTCGGCTCGTCCAGGATGACGACCTTGGGCTTGCGCTCCAGCCACTTGGCGATGACGACCTTCTGCTGGTTGCCGCCGGACAGCGTCCGCACCGGCTGTCCGGCCCGCCCCTTGACGGTCAGCAGGCTGATGGACTCCCCGGCCACCGCCGCCACCCGGCGCGGGCTCAGCCAGCCCCGGCGGGCGATGCGGTCGAGGTTGGGGAGGGCCACGTTGTCGCCGATCGACAGGTCCAGGACCGCGCCCTGGCCCTTGCGGTCCTCGGGCACCAGCACCACACCGGCGTCGATGGCGTCCTTGGGCCCGCGCAGTCGCAGCGCCCGGTCCTCGACGGCCACCGTGCCTCCGGTCACCGGGTCGACGCCCGCGACGGCCCGCACCAACTCGGTGCGGCCCGCCCCCACGATGCCCGCGACGCCGAGGACCTCGCCCTCGTGGACGGTGAACGACACGTCCTGGAAGGACGGGCCGGTCAGGTTCCGCACCTGGAGCACCTCCCGGGGACGGGCGGTGCCGGTGTCGGGGAAGATGCGCTCGATGCTGCGCCCGACCATCTCCTCCACCAGTTGCACCACCGGCACCTGCGCGGTGTCGTGGGCGGCGACGAGCTGTCCGTCGCGCATCACCACGATGCGGTCGCAGATGCGGGCGATCTCCTCCAGCCGGTGGCTCACGTAGACGAACGACATGCCCTCGCCGCGGAGGGCGTCGATCCGCTCGAAGAGGTGGTCGGTCTCCTCGCCGCCGAGCGCGGCCGTCGGCTCGTCGAGGATCAGCAGCCGCGCGTTCAGGGTCAGCGCCTTGGCGATCTCGACCTGCTGCTGCTCGGCCACCCGCAAGGTGCGCACCAGGCGGGTCGGGGAGATGTCGAGGCCGAGGCGCCGCAGCTGTTCCCGGGCCCGCCGGTTCATCTCGCCGCGGTCGACGCGCCCGCCCCGGCGCGGCAGCCGCCCGAGGAAGACGTTCTCGGCCACGGACAGGTCCGGCAGCAGACGCATCTCCTGGTGGATGAGGCCGATGCCGTGGCTGATGGCGTCCCCGGGGGTCTTCGGCTCGTACGGCCGCCCCTGCCAGGTCATCCCGCCGGTGTCGGAGGGGAAGGTGCCCGCGATGACGTTGGACACGGTGGACTTGCCCGCGCCGTTCTCGCCGAGCAGCGCCACCACTTCCCCGGGGCGTACCTCCAGGTCGAACCGGTCCAGCGCCTGGGTGACCCCGAACCGCTTGGATATCCCCCGTACGACCAGGCCCTGGGAGGGCCCCGCGGCCGGGTGCTCGTCGGCGTAACTCATCGCCGTGTCTCCTCCACGCCTCGTTTTACGGGTGGGTGTTGATGTACTGGGTGGCCTTCTCCTTGTCCTTGCTGGTCAGGAGGAAGGCGGGCTGGAGCTGTACGGCGGGGACCTTCTTGCCCTTGATGATGTCCACGGCGGTGTTCACCGACATCCGGCCCATCTTGCGCGTCTGCTGCACCATGGTGGCGTCGATGGTGCCCTGTCGGACGGCCTTGAGCCCGGCGATGTCGCCGTCGAAGCCGACGATCAGGCGCTTCTTGTGCGAGCCGGTCGCCTTGACGGCCTGGGCGGCGCCGAGCGCCATCGCGTCGGCCTGGCCCCACAGGATGTCGATGCCGGGGTGGGCCTGGAGCATGTCCTGGGCGACGGAGTACGCCTTGTCCTGCGCCCAGTCGGCGGGCTGCTGGGACACCACCTTGATACCGGGCGCCTTCTTGAGCGCCTGGCCGAACCCCTTCTGCCGGTCCACCTGCGGGGTGGTGCCGATCTGGCCCTGGAGGATGGCGAGCTGCCCCTTGCCGCCGGACTCCTTGGCCACGTAGCCGCCCAGCGTCCGCGCGGCCGCGACGCTGTCGCTGGCGATGAACGACTTGCCGGGCTCGCCGGGTGGGTTGCGGTCCACGGTGACCACCGGGATCTTGGCGCGGTTGGCCGCCTTCACGGGGACGCCGGCCGCCGTCGCGCCCGCCGGGATGTAGATGATGGCGCTCACCTGACGGCTGATGAAGTCCTGGATCTGGTTGACCTGGGTGGCCGCGTCGCCGTGGGCGTCGGAGACGACGACCTTGATGCCTTTCTTTTTCGCCTCGGCGGTCACCGACTGTTTGATCTGGTTGAAGAAGTCGGCCTGGAGGTTGGCCACGGCCAGCCCGATGGTGATCTGTTTGCCGTCGGCGGTCTTCGCACCACTGCCGCCGCGTCCGCAGGCGGTGGCGCCGACCACCAGGGTGGCCGCGATCCCGGTGGCTATCACCACGCGTGTGGTCGCTCGTGTCTTCATGGGAACCAACTCCTTGGCTTGTGCCCGGGGGGGAGAGAAGAGGAGAGGAGGAGGGGGAGCGTCAGCGCGCTTCGCGGCGGCGGAGCACGTCGAGCATGACGGCCAGCGCGATCACCAGGCCGATGACGATCTGCTGGATGAACGGCGAGACCCCCAGCAGGTTGAGGCCGTTGCGCAGCACCCCGATGATGAGGACGCCGAACAGGGTTCCGGTGATCGAGCCGACGCCGCCGCTGAGGCTGGCCCCGCCGATCACCACGGCGGCGATGGTGTCGAGTTCGTAGCCGGTGCCCGCGCTCGGCTGGGAGGAGTCCAGGCGCATCGTCAGGAAGACCCCGGCCAGGCCCGCCAGCAGACCGGTCACCGTGTAGACGAGCACGGTCCGCTTCTTGACCTTGATCCCGGCGAGCCGGGCGACCTCGGCGCTGCCGCCGATCGCGTACAGGGCGCGGCCGCCGCTGCGGTAGCGCATGTACGCCCACCCCGCCACGTACAGGGCGCCGAGTACGGCGGTGCACGCGGTGAAGACGCCGATGTACCGGTTGGTGGACAGGTTGTCGAACCAGTCGGGGAAGCCGACGATCTGCTGCCCGTCGGTGATGACGTTGGCCAGGCCGCGGGCGATCGACATCATGGCCAGCGTGGCGATGAACGGTGGCAGCTTGGTGTAGGTGATGCCCAGCCCGTTGGCGAGCCCGCATCCGCCCGCGACGGCGATCGCGGTCACCGCGCTCAGCCACAGCGGCCATCCCTGGTCGTGCGAGAGCCAGCCGACCACCATGGTCGCGAGGGCCAGTACGGAGCCGACGGACAGGTCGATGCCGCCCATCACGATGACCGCGGTCATGCCGAGCGCGAGCAGACCGAGGACGGCGGTCTGGTCGACGATGTTGAGCAGATTGCTCTGGGTGAGGAAGTACGGCGTCGCGATGAAGAAGACGACGCACATGGCGAGCAGGCCGAGGGCGGGGCCGCGCGATCCGGTGAGGACGCCCGTCACCCAGGACGGCAGCTGGAGGCGGTGGGTGTCCGAGGGGGGTGGGGGAGCGTCAACAGCCGGTGCGGCGTTGCCGGTCGTGCTCATCGAAACCTCCGAGGGTCCTCCGACGTCGTCGGAGCTAGTTCATGAACATCCCGCCGTCGACGTTGATCGTCTGGCCGGTGATGTACTCCGCCTCCCGCGAGGCGAGGAAGAGCAGCAGGTTGGCGATGTCGTCATGGGTTCCGGCGCGGCCGAGGGGAATTCCCGCGACCCACTCGGCCATCAGCTCCCCGGGCGCGTAGCCGCCGAGCAGCCGCCCCCACGCGCGGTCGTTGTAGTCCCACATCTCGCTGCCGACGATTCCGGGGCAGTAGGCGTTGACCGTGATCCGGTCCGCGGCGAGTTCCTTGGCCAGGGACTGGGTGAGGCCGACCACTCCGAACTTGCTGGCCGCGTAGTGCGGTGTGTAGACGAACCCCTGCCGCGCCTGTCCCGAGGCGGCGTTGAGGATGCGCCCGCCGTGTCCGTACCGCCGCATGGCGGCCGCCGCGGCCTGGGCGCACAGGAAGGTGCCGGTGGTGTTGACGGCGAGGACCTTCTGCCAGTCGTCGTGGGTCAGCTCTTCGAGCCTGCTGATGGTGATGACGCCCGCGTTGTTGATCAGGACGTCCAGCCGTCCCCAGGTGGACTCGGCGAGCGCGAAGGCGCGGGCCACGTCCTCGGGCGAGGTGATGTCGGCCCGGACGCCGAGGGTGCGGGTGCCGCTGTCGGCGGCCAGTTCCGCGGCCGTGTCCTCGACGGAGGCGGCCGTGTCCACCAGCAGGACATCGGCGCCCTCGTCGGCGAACCGGGCGGCGATCCCCAGGCCGATGCCGCGCGCGGCCCCGGTGACCACGACGCCCTGTCCCGCGTATCGCGCTGTCATGACGCTCCTTGGGCGGCCGAGGGTTCGGGGGTGCGGTGCGGTACGGCGGTGGGCGGGGCGCCGTCGCCGGCCGACGGGGTGTCGTCGCCGGTGATGGCCTGGAGGCGGGCCCGGCGTACCGCCGTGTGCCAATGCGCGAGCCTCCCGGCCCGGGTGGTCTCGTCGCCGTCCGGCGCGTAGGTCTCGCGGGGCCGGTCCAGCCGCTCCAGGGCGGCCCGGTCCCACACCCCGCGGGTCAGCCCCGCGAGATGGGCGGCGCCGAGGGCCGACAGGTCGCGGGCCAGGGCCCGTTCGACGCGCCGCCCGCTGGTGTCGGCCTGGAGCCGCATCAGCACCGGGTTGCCGGTCGGCCCGCCGTCCGCGAGCAGCCGGGTGACCGGGCCGGTTTCCCGCTCGACGGCCGCCACCACGTCCTCGACCTGGAACGCGATCGACTCCAGCGCGGCCCGTGCGAGGTGCCCGGCGTGGGTGCCCAGGGTGAGCCCGCTGATCAGGCCCACCGCGTTCTCGTCCCACCAGGGCGCGCCAAGACCGCCGAAGGCGGGGACGACGACCACGCCCTCGCTGCTGTCGGCGGCCAGCTCCGCCAGCTCGCCGGGGCCGTGGCCGAGCACGCCCGCCAGCCAGTTCACGGTGGCGCCGGTGGAGCGGACGTTCCCCTCCACCGCCCACGTCGGGCTGGAACCTGTCTGCCAGGCGACGGTCAGGCACAGCCCGGAGGAGACCTGGGCCGCGGAGGGAACCACGGCCATCACCGACGACCCGGTGCCGTACGTCGCCTTGACCGTCCCCGGCGCCCAGCCCGCGTGGGCGAACAGCGCCGCGTGGGAGTCACCGAGGACCGCGGTCACCGGCACCCCGTCGGGCAGCGGTGCCAGCCCGCGGGTGCCGGGGAACGGGCCCTGTGACGGTACGACCTGGGGCAGCACCTCCGGCGGTACGTCGAAGATCCGGGTCAGCCGCCGGTCCCAGGCGCACCGGCGCACATCGAGCAGCTGGGTGCGCGCCGCGTTGCCGACCTCGATGAGATGGGCGCCGCCGAGCTTGAACAGCAGCCAGGAGTCGACCGTGCCCAGGCACAGCTCGCCCGCACGGGCGCGGCGGCGGTCGGGGTCGTACCGGTCCAGCAGCCAGGCGGCCTTCGGGGCCGAGAACATCGGGTCCAGCGGCAGCCCGCTGATCTCGCGGACCAGTTCCGCGTGGGGGACGGCCCGCAGCAGCGCCGGGTCGCCCGCGGTGCGCTTGTCCAGCCAGCTCACCAGCGGACTCAGCGGTTCCCCGGTCGCCCGGTCCCACAGCAGCAGCGACTCGCGCTGGGTGCTCAGGCCGATGGCGGCGACGCGCGAGGCGTCCTGGCCGACGAGGCAGGCGGCGACGGCCCGCCCGCAGCCGGCCCAGATCTCCTCCGCCGACTGTTCCACCCACCCCGGTGCCGGGGTGGACAGCTCCAGGGGGACCGAGCCGTGGGCGACGATGTCCCCGCCCCGGTCGACCAGGATCGCCTTGGTCGCGCTGGTGCCCTGGTCGATGGCGAGGACGAGCGGGTCAGCGGTGCTCATGGGACAGCAGCTCCCGGGCGGCGACGGCGATGCCGTCGGCGGTCAGGCCGAAGTGTTCCAGCAGGAAGGAGGCGCTGCCGGTGGGCGCGAACCTCCGGTGCACTCCCAGGATCCGCATGGGCACCGGACGGTTCTGGGCGACGACGCCGGCCACCGCCGCGCCGAGCCCGCCCGTGGTGGTCGCCTCCTCGGCGGTCACGATGCCGCGGGTCTCGCGGGCGGCGCGCAGCACCGCGTCGATGTCCATCGGTTCGACGAAGGTCATGTTCAGCACGCGGACGCCGATGCCCTCGGCGCGCAGCGTCTCGGCGGCGGTGAGCGCCCGGGAGACCAACGTGCCGACGGCCATCACCGTGACGTCGTCCCCTTCGGTCAGCTGGAGGGACCGCCCGGGCTGGAACGGCGCGTCCCGCGGGGTGACGGCGGGGATCTTGAACCGTGGGATGCGCAGGTAGACCGGGCCGTCGTGGGCGGCGGCCCAGCGGACGGCGGCGCGTGTCTGGGCCGGGTCGGCCGGGACCGCGACGGCGAGGTCCGCGATGGCCCGCATCCACGACAGGTCCTCGATGGAGTGGTGGGTCGGCCCCAGCTCCCCGTACGCCAGGCCGGGGCTCTGGCCGCACAGGACGACGGGCAGCCCGTTGTAGGCGGCGTCGGTCTTGATCTGCTCGGTGGCCCGGCCGGTGAGGAACGGGCCCGCCGCGCTCACGAAGGGGATGAGCCCGCCGTTGGCCAGCCCGGCCCCGACGCCCACGAGGTCCTGCTCGGCGATGCCGACGTTGATCAGGCGCTCGGGGTACAGCTCCCGGAAGCGCACCAGGTTGCTCGATCCCACCGAGTCGTTGCAGACGGCGACGACGCGCGGGTCCTCGGCGGCCAGGGCGATCAGCTCCTCGGCGAACGCCTGGCGGCAGTCGTAGGTCTGTGCGGCGTTCTCGGGTATGAGTCCGGTCGTCATCGGCTCAGCTCCTCCAGGGCGGTGCGCACCTGTCCGGCGTCGGGCACCTTGTGGTGCCACTCGACCCGGTCCTCGATGAACGACACGCCCTTGCCCTTGACGGTCCGCGCGATCACCGCGACCGGCCGGCCGGCGGGGGAGGGGCGCAGCGCGTGCAGCAGTCCCGCGTGGTCGTGCCCGTCCACCTCGCGCGCCTCCCAGCCGAAGCTGGTCCACTTCTCCGCCAGCGGCTCCAGGCGCTTGGTCTCCTCGGTGCGGGCGCCCTGCTGGAGGCGGTTGCGGTCGACGATCGCTGTGAGGGAGCCGAGGTCGTAGTGGGCGGCGGTCATGGCCGCCTCCCAGTTGCTGCCCTCCTGCATCTCGCCGTCGCCGAGGACGACGTACGTGCGGTACGAGCGGCCCGCGAGCCGGGCGGCCAGGGCGCAGCCGACGGCGACGGGGAAGCCGTGGCCCAGCGGTCCGGTGTTGGTCTCGACGCCGGGGACCTTGGTCCGGTTCGGGTGGCCGTTGAGCGCGGAGAGCGGGGCCATGAACGTGGACAGCTCGGACACCGGGAAGTAGCCGCAGTGGGCGAGCGTGGCGTACAGGGAGGCCGCGCAGTGCCCCTTGCTGAGGATGAACCGGTCGCGGTCGGGTCTGTCGGGCTGTGCCGGGTCCACGTCGAGCACCCGCCCGAAGAGGGTGGCGAGGATGTCGGTCACCGACAGGTCGCCGCCGATATGGCCGAGTTGTGCCTTGTCGATCATGTGCACCACGGCCCGGCGCACCTCGGCGGCCAGCAGTTGGAGCTCGCGGACCTGTGCTTCCGGGGCTTCATCGGCGATGTGGCGGCGGCGCGCCCGGAACCGTTCGGCGCCGGCTGGGTCTGTGCTGAGCATCTGAACGTCCTTGGCGTGAATATTTATTCACTAGTGAATTGTGTTGCCAGGAAACGTAGGTCGCGTTTCAGCCAGGTGTCAATGGGTTGCGCAGGGGCTCCTCGCGGCTCCCTGGGAACGGTTCACGTCGATGCCATCGTCAGTCCGCCGTCCGGTCACCGGCTGTCGGCGGCACGTGATTCCATGAGCGAATGTTCGAAGACTTTCTCGCCAGTGATCTCTCCGAGGTGGAGCAGGCGGTGCGCACCGCGGCCGCCGTGGAGATCATGCCGCGCTACCGGCAGCTCGCCGCCCACGAGATCGTGGAGAAGAAGGGCCCGCACGACCTGGTGACCACCGCCGACCGGCAGGCCGAGGAGCACCTGACGGCCTCGCTCACCGCGCTGCTGCCCGGGTCGGTCGTGGTGGGCGAGGAGGGGGTGCACGCCGATCCCGGCCTCCTCGCCCACCTCCGCGGCGACGCGCCCGTATGGATCGTCGACCCGGTGGACGGCACCCGGCAGTTCGTCCACGGCGAGCCGGGCTTCGCGACCCTCGTCGCCCTCGCCCACCACGGCGAGCTTCTCGCCTCCTGGACCTACGCCCCCGCGCAGGACCTGATGGCCGTCGCGCGCCGCGGCGGCGGCGCGGTGCTCAACGGGGAGCCGCTCCGGGCCGGTGCGCCGGAGCCCGGCAAGCCCCTCGAAGTCGCCATATCCCACTACGACTTCACCACCGACCTGGAGAAGCGCGCCTTGGCCGGGCTGCGGACCGACGGCGTGGAGCCGCGCCCCTGCGGCTCGGCCGGTCTGGAATATCTGAACATCGCCCGTGGCCGGCTCGACGCGATCGCCTTCACCTGGGAGAACGCCTGGGATCACGCCGCCGGGCTGCTGCTGGTCGCGGAGGCGGGCGGGGCGAGCGTGACGCTCTCGGGCGAGCCGTTCCGTATCGCCGGAGGCAACGCGCTTCCCTTCACGGCGGCGCGGAACGAGGCGACCGTACGGCATATCCTGGGCCTGCTGGCCGCCGCCGGCTGAGTGGATTCGCCGGCCCCTCATGGGCCGGGCCAGGGGGTGTCTTGCCGATCATGCCAGGCGTCGGGAGCCCGGCATGATCGGCAAGACACCCCCTGAGGACGAGGACCTCAATGACGAGGAGGAGGCCGACGTGCCGTCGATGCTCGACGCGGTAGTGGTGGGGGCCGGGCCGAACGGGCTGACCGCGGCGGTCGAACTCGCCCGCCGCGGCTGCGCGGTGGAGATCTTCGAGGCCGCCGACGGGATCGGCGGCGGCTCCCGCACCGAAGAGCTGACCCTGCCCGGCTTCCGGCACGACCCCTGCTCCGCCGTGCACCCCCTCGCCATCGGCTCCCCGGCGTTCGACCGGATGCCGCTCGCCCGGCACGGCCTGGAGTGGCTGCACCCCGAGCTGCCGCTCGCCCACCCGTTCCTGGACGGCAGCGCCGCCGTGCTGGCCCGCTCGGTCGGCGAGACGGCCCGGTCACTCGGCCCGCGCGACGCGGGCGCGTACCGGCGCCTGGTCGCGCCGTACGTCGGCCGCTGGGCCACATTCGCTCCCGATGTGCTGCGCGCCCAGTGGGACGGGGTCCCGCGCGACCCGCTGACCTGGGCCCGCTTCGGGCTGAACGCGGTCCTGCCGGTCTCGCTCCTCAGCCGTCGCTTCCACGGCGAGAAGGCGCGGGCCATACTCGCCGGGCTCGCCGGCCATGCCATCGCCCCCACCAGCGGCCCGGCCACCGCCGGCCTGGCCCTCATCTTCGCGATCGCGGCCCATGAGGTCGGCTGGCCGGTCCCGCGCGGCGGCTCCCAGTCGATCGCGGACGCGCTCGGCTCGTACCTGCGCGAACACGGCGGGGTCATCCACACCGGCGCGCAGGTCAAGCGGCTCGACGAGCTGCCCCCGGCCCGCGCGTACATCTTCGACACCTCACCGCGCGCCCTCGCCCGGATCGCGGGTCTTGGCAACGCGTACCGGCGCTACCGCTACGGGCCCGGCGCCTTCAAGATCGACTACGCGCTGGACGGCCCGATGCCGTGGACCGCGCCGGAGGCGCGCCGCGCCGGGACCGTCCACATCGGCCCGACCGCGGGCGAGATCGGCACCGCCCTGCGCTCCGCCTTCGACGGCCACCCCCCGGCCGTCCCCTTCCTGATCTCCGCCCAGCCCAGCCTGATCGACCCGACCCGCGCCCCCGAGGGCAAGCACACGTTCTGGGTCTACGGCCACGCCCCCAGCGGCTGGACGGGCGACCTCACCGACGCCATCGAGCGCCAGCTCGACCGCTTCGCCCCCGGCTTCCGCGACCTGGTGCTCGCCCGTGCGGTCGCCGGTCCCCCCGCACTCGCCGCCCGCAACGCCAACTACATCGACGGCGACATCGCCTGCGGCGCCTTCGAGGGCCTTCAGTCCGTCATCCGCCCCCGGCTCGCCCGCGTCCCCTACGCCACGCCCCACCCCGCGGTCTTCCTCTGCTCCTCCGCCACCCCGCCTGGCCCCGGCGTCCACGGCATGTCCGGCCACCACGCGGCGCGCGCGGTGTGGCGGCGGCTGCGGGGACCCGCCGGTTAGCGGGTCCACCGGCGTGCACCGGCCCTAATACCAGGCGGTCGCGGCCAGGGTCTGGTTGTCGCAGATCAGGACGGCCCGGCTCGGGCGGCCGTCGGGGTTGCCGAGCACCTTGGTGTTCGCCGAGGTGCTGCCCGGGTCGACCGTCTCCAGCACCCACACGATCTTGGAACCGTCGAGCCGATTGCTGTGCGCCGCACAGCCCTGCGGGGCGTTCTCGATACGGGCGTACGAGCCGCAGCCGGAGTTGCGGAAGTACTTGAGCGTGATCGTGTGCCCCTGGTACACCGCCTTCTTCGTCGCCCCGCCGGGCACCTTCGGCTGGGTGTAGCGGCCCGCGCACGCGGTCTGCTCGGGGTAGCGGCCCTCGCCCGGCAGAGTGCCGTAGCTCGCGCTCTGCCCGGGCGCGGCCTCGGCCGTGAGCGGGGTGAGGGCCGCCAGTCCGAACGCGAGGGCGGCGCCGCGGAGTGTGCGCCGCAGGCCGCGTCGGCGAGGGCCCTGCTCGGCCCGGTTCGTCGTCGAGGTCATGTCCGTCGTCCTCCCGGAGGTCGGATGGGTACGAATGCGCTGAAAACGCATCCAAGGCTGCCCAGTCGCGACCCGGTCCGCCATGACCTACGGTGCGTGCCTACAAAACCGATCGAGATCGTAAAGTGCGGAAATCCTAGTGCGGGATGGTGTCGATGACCTCGCGCGCGCCCTGCCGCAGCAGCGCCACCGCGACCGATGTCCCCAGGGTGGCCGGGTCCAGCGGGCCCGCCCACTCGTGGGCGTCCAGCACCGTCTTGCCGTCCGGGCTGAAGACCCGGGCGCGCAGCGACAGCCGCCCGTCCCGCTCGGCCTTGGCGAAGCCCGCGATGGGGGAGTTGCAGTGCCCTTGGAGCACGTGGAGCAGCATCCGCTCGGCCGTGATCTCCTTCCACACGTCCGCGTCACCGAGCCCGGCGACCGCGTCGATGGTGGCGGTGTCGTCCTCCCGGCACTGCAGCCCCAGCACCCCGGCCCCGATGGGCGGGCACATCGTCTCCACGGGAAGGATCTCGGTGATCACGTCCGTACGGTCGATCCGCTCCAGCCCGGAGACGGCCAGCATCAGCGCGTCGCAGTCGCCCGCCGCCAGCTTCTCCAGCCGCCGGTTGGCGTTGCCGCGCATCGGGACGCACTCCACATGCGGGTGGGTGACGGCCAGTTGGGCGACGCGCCGCACGGACGAGGTGCCGATCCTGGTCCCCTCCGGCATCTGGTCCAGCGTCAGCCCCTCGGGATGGATCACCGCGTCCCGGATGTCGTCCCGCTTGAGGTAGGCCGCGAAGACCGTGCCCGCGGGCAGCGGCCGGTCGGCAGGCACGTCCTTGATGCAGTGCACCGCGAGATCCGCCTCGCCCGCCAGCAGCGCGGCGTCCACCTCCTTGGTGAACGCGCCCTTACCGCCGAGCTTCGACAGGTCGCCCATCCACCGGTCGCCGGAGGTGGTGACCGGCACGACCTCCGTACGGATACCCGGCCGCAGGGCGGCCAGTTCGGTGCGGACCCGCTCGACCTGGGCCAGGGCCATGGGGGAGGAACGGGAGACGATGCGGATGAGTTCGGCGGACGACATGGCGTAGAGGATAGGCCCTCCGCGGGGGCCCTATTGCCCGGCCCCCGGGAACCCCTCCGCGACCAGCGCCGCGAGGTCGATCTCGCCCGGGATCGTCAGATGTTCGTCGTACGGCACGACCACCACACCGCGGCACCGCGCCCGGAACCGCTCGGCCGGGTCGTCGTTCGGCCGGGCTCCAGCTCGAACCGGAAGACCTGACGGAGTCCTATGAGTCCCAGTCCTGCAGCTGCTGGAGCAGGTCGGCGTCGCCCTCCATCCGCAGCGAGCCGGCCGGGATGCGCATGTACATGAGCAGGGCCATCTCGCTCGCCGTGCCGTAGATGGCGGCGGTGGGCTTGCTCTCCGCGGCCTCCGCCGCGGTGAGGCGGGTGAAGCGGGAACCGGCGGCGTCCACCGTCTGGCGCCAGGAGCCAGCCTCGGCTGCGTGGTAGTCCATGGTGGCGGGCTCGCCCGGCCACGGGACCGTGCCGGTGCAGACGGTGGCGAGGAACTCCTCGATGGCGTCGCCCGCCTCGGTCGTCGGCAGCTCCTGCGGGGTACCGGAGGCCAGCTGGGCGTCGTAGGTGTGGATCAGCGACTCCGGGACGCGGCGGCGGGCCACGGCGGCCACCGTGTGCGGCGAGGCCAGCGGCTCCCACCAGGCCCAGCAGCCCCGGTCCGGGCCGGCCTCGCGCAGAGCAGTAAGCAACTGCTCCGTCGAGTCGGCCAGCCAGGTTATGAGGGCCTCGCGCTCCCTGGGCGCCGCCAGCCCGTCCTTGCTCGGCCGCTCGTCGCCCGGCGCGGTGTTCAGCACGATGTAGGCCCAGAAGCGGTCCCCCTCACTGAGGTGGTTCGCCAGGTCGTACAGCGTCCAGCCCGGGCAGGACGGGACGTCGGCGTCGAGGCTGGGGGCCGCGGCGACGGTGGCGCGGAACGCGGCGGACCGCTCGTCAATCATCCGCAGCAGGGTGGGTAAGTGGAGATGCTCAGTCACACAGACCATGTATCACCCGGACCGGAACTCTCGCACTCGATTAAGACCGCCCGGCAGTAGGCGTGCTGGGCGCTCTGAGTGAGCCTGATGCCGGTGGCCGGGACGTGCGTGCGGAGCTTGCAACGACACGAGCGGAAGCAGCAGCCCCTCACTACCAGCAACCGCAAGGTTTCCCGGCACGATGCGGGCAGCATCGCGATCGGGCGACGCGCCCTCGGGCATCCGATCCGGCGACGGACGGCACCGCCCCACGACGACCAATGAGGTCTCCCCTGCTCGAGCGAAGCCGAGAGCTTGGGGAAGATCGCCGTGGGGCATCGGACCGTCCAGGCCCGACCGGATGCCCGACGGCGTGAGGGACCCCGCCCCCGCCTTCCCGGACCACGGACGAGATCCGTGCCGCCCGGCAGCGGAGCGAACGCGGGCGACCAGCGAGCCCAACACCGTTCGGAGCGCGCGGCTGAGCGACAGTTGTCCTGGAAACAGGACTCACAGTGATGATTGCGGTGGCACCGCCTGGAGACCTGACTCGAGGACTCACTGGCGCTTCGGCTGTCTTTCGGGAGAACCGTCGGTCT